>DGEG01000108.1 GCA_002385825.1 Firmicutes bacterium UBA3932
TGGAGTTATGTGTGGATCAAAAGTCCCTAAACGGCCTTTTTGCGTAGAAAGTTAAAAAACTCAAGGTTTATCTTCCTTGTAATCCACACATAACTCGGGTTTTTGCACATTTTTTCTTCTAATTCTTAACAGAGCAGGTCCACAGAGCCTCATTGTAATTTTGATGGCACCTGCCCCTTGTTGCCATCTATTATAAAAAAGTGTTGCATAAAAAGTCCCGTTGTGATAACCTATCGGAGGTTCTAAAAACAGGAATACCTGTAAGCATGGAACTGTAGTATTCCACTCCCCTTTTCGGGGGTTTTTTATGACCAAAATCCGGTCGCCCCCACGGCTACGCCCTTTGTAAGCGCAGCCGTCATCAGCTTATACGTTTTCAGCAAATAAAAAGAAAGGGAGGAATCATCTATGACAGAAAAACGCGAAATCATCCAAGTAGAGGACAGGGTACCGTTATCGAAAGGGATCCCGCTCAGCATTCAGCACACTTTTGCCATGTTCAGCGCATCCGTTCTGGTTCCCTGGCTCTTCGGCATCAATCCCGCCATCGTCCTTCTTATGAACGGCATTGGCACTCTCTTATTCATACTTATTACGAAAGGCAAAGCTCCCGCCTATTTAGGTTCCAGCTTTGCTTTTCTTTCGCCTACATTCGTAATCCTTGCAAACCCTGAAATGAGCTATTCCCACGCTCTGGGTGGGTTTGTAGCATCAGGCCTCCTCTTTTGCGCCGTTGCCATCCTTATTAAATATGTGGGAATAAAATGGATCGATGTTCTCCTTCCACCTGCTGCAATGGGCCCGGTCGTGGCTCTCATCGGCTTGGAGCTTGCAGGATCCGCCGCAACAAACGCCGGACTTATACTTACGGAAGAATACACGGCGATAAATCCCAAATATGTGGCGGTGTTTGCAGTAACCCTTCTCATAGCCGTTTTCGGACAAGTTCTATTGAGAGGCTTCCTGGCTGCCATCTCCATCCTGATTGCCATCTGCACCGGCTATGTGCTTTCCCTGATCTTGGGGCTGGTGGATTTTTCCGCAGTCAGCAGCGCATCGGTCTTTGCTATGCCACACTTCCAACTTCCGGTATTTGATCTTTCCGCCATCATCATTATCTTGCCCGCCACCCTGGTGGTCATCTCAGAGCACATCGGCCATCAGGTAGTCACCGGTGAGGTCATCGGCCGCGACCTTTTGAAAGACCCCGGTCTTCACAGGTCCATGCTCGGCGACGGCATCTCAACCACCCTCTCCGCCTTGTTCGGTTCCGTGCCCACCACCACTTACGGCGAAAACATAGGCGTTATGGCGGTAACAAAAGTGTACAGCGTCAGAGTCATCGGCGGTGCTGCTATCTTTTCCATCCTGTTGGCTTTCATTGGGAAAGCTTCCGCACTGATTCAGACTATTCCCGCTCCAGTAATGGGAGGTATCAGCTTCTTGCTTTATGGTATGATTGCCGCATCGGGGCTGCGCCTGCTGGTGGACCAAAAGGTAGATTACAGCAAGGGTCGTAACCTTGCCCTATCGGCAGTTGTCTTTGTCACCGGGCTTTCCGGCGCCTTTATACAGATTGGCGAAGTAAGGCTCACGGGCATGTGTCTTGCCGCCATTGTGGGTATCGTTTTAAGCCTTATCTTCTACATTATCGACAAAGCCGGTCTTTCCAACGATTAAGCTAATGCGATCAAAGGAGACGGACCTTATTTTGATCTAATCGCCAAAGAAAATGGTCCGTACCTTTTGATCCAACGACTATTCGCGGGAGCAAAACTTCCGGCGCAATATAAAAGCAGCCACGGGCCGTAAACCCGTGGCTTTTTTATACTTTGCTTTATATACGTGTCGTTTATTTCGCTTTCTTTTTGGGATACACGTGAATTACCTTTGTGGGGCACACTTTGGCGCAGAGCGTACAGTTAGTACACTTGGTATAGTCGATGACCGCATGGTTATCTATCACGTGAATAGCGTCAAATTTACATGACTTTTCGCACAGCTTGCAAGCAATGCAACCGATGCTGCAAATGTTCTTGGTAACGCTGCCTTTATCAATTGAACTGCAGCCTACTACAACGCGCATGTTGTCCGGAACGATCTCGATGAGCTTGTTGGGGCAAACCTTTGCGCAAGCGCCACAGCCTACACATTTTTCGCGATTCACTACCGCGATGCCGTTCTCGATATAAATTGCACCGTAGTCACATACCTTTACGCAATCGCCAAAGCCCAGACAAGCCATTTCACAGGTGCTTCTGCCCCTGTAGAACAGCTTGTTAGCCGCGCAGTTCTGATACCCCTGATAATCCATACAATAGCTGGTCTTTTCCCTGCTTCCCGAACATTTTACGATAGCCACTTTTGCCTGTGCTCCCTCAAACTCCACTCCGAGGAGCTCGCTGATAGCCATAGCTACCTTATCGCCTCCCGGTGTGCAGAGATTTGTGGGAACAGAGTGATCGGCTGCCAACGCATTGGCATAATCCTCACACCCTGCATAGCCGCAGGCGCCGCAGTTTGCTCCCGGCAGAATTTCACTAATATTAGCCGCCGTCTCGTCCACTTCCACAGCCATAAACTTAGCTGCCACCGTGAGCATTACTCCGGACAGGAGGCCGATCCCGACTACGATTCCGACTGGTAATACAAATTGCATGATCTGGTCCTCCTTTCCTTATAGTCCAAATATACCGTCTATCACGCCGGCAAAGCCCATAAAGGACAGTGACACGATAGAAGCTGCTACGAGAGTTGACGGAACGCCTTTGAAAGCGATGGGAAAATCATTGGTTTCGATGCGTTGCCTTACACCGGCAAACATCACCATAGCCAACATGAAGCCCACGCCGGCCCCAAAGGAATTGACAATGGATTGTATAAAGGTGTAGCTCTCATCGATGTTGAGGATGCACACACCCAGCACGGCACAGTTGGTGGTGATCAGCGGCAGGTAAACGCCCAACCCCTTATGCAGAGCAGGCATATATTTCTTCATTGCGATCTCTACCAGCTGAACCAGGGCCGCGATAACTAAAATGAACACAATGGTCTGCAAATACTCGATTCCGAAACCAGCCAAAAGGCCCATATAAATGGGATGGGTTACGGCCGTGGCAAGAACCATGACGAAGATTACTGCCAAGCTCATTCCGATAGCGGAGTCAAGCTTCTTTGAAACACCCAGGAAGGGACATATTCCTAAAAACTTGACGAGCACGAAGTTGTTGGTCAGGACCGCGCCCATCATGATGATTGCTAATTCTGTCATTGCCCGCACCCTCCTTTAGCCGCAGAGGGGCATCCGCTTGCGGAAGGACAACCCTCGCATCCAAATTCTTTTTTCTTGATGGCTCTGCCTTTGGAAAGGTAATTGATCAACGCCACCAGGCAACCGTATGTAAAGAAGGCTCCCGGGGCCAGCATGAAGATCGCCATCGGAGAGATCAAGTCAGCGGTCAGATTAATTCCGAACCAGGCGCCGGATCCGAGAAGTTCGCGGATGGAGCCCATCAGGAAGAGCGCAAAGGTAAAGCCCAGTCCCATTCCAGCTCCGTCGAATGCCGCGTCAATAACGGAATTTTTATTTGCAAACATCTCTGCTCTTCCAAGGATTATGCAGTTTACTACAATAAGGGGAATGAAGAGCCCCAAAGCTTCGTTGATCGCAGGGGCAAAGGCCTGCAGCAGCAAGCTTACTATGGTAACGAAGCCTGCGATAACTACAATATAGCAAGGAATTCTTACCTTATCCGGAATCACGTTCTTTAATATGGAAATAACTATGTTGGAACAGATCAATACAGCCATGGTGGAAACACCCATTCCCAGACCGTTGATCGCCGACGTGGTGACAGCCAAAGTGGGGCAGGTGCCCAACAGCAACACCAATACGGGGTTTTCCTTTATAATTCCGTTCCGTAGCAGGGCCAATTTATTATTATTCATTACCTGCCACCTCCCATCATTTCAAATTGTGCAAGCGAAGCTTCTACTGCACGGAAGATTGCATTGGAGGAAACCGTTGCTCCCGTAACTGCATCGATCTGCGTTTTATCCGATTCGTTGGTACGGGTCACGGCAACTTGACCCAGATACTGCGCCAGATATTCTTTGGTCATGGCTTTCGTTCCGAGTCCAGGAGTTTCTGAATGTCCGGTCACCTTCACGCCGGTTATCTCTCCGTTGTCGCTTACGCCCACCATAACGGTGATTTTACCGCCGAAGCCCTTATCTTGAGCGGTAAACACATAACCTGACTTATTGTCCGCCTCATAGACCTCCAAAATGCCCGGAGATAGTTCTGTTTCCAACTGGGTAAATGACCCTTCCCCCTCGGGAAGCACTTCTCCACGGGCGAGGTTGGCATTCCGAATATTTATTTCATCAATAATCGGTTTTGTAACCTGGTAGGTTCCTGCCAGAGCGGCGGTTATTACCAGGCAGATCAGAAACAGCACCAAAGTTGGCGCAATCAATTCTTTGCGTTCGGAAGTTTTCATTTCTTGCCACCTCCTCCGTAGATCTTACGCCTCGACAGATTATCAATATGAGGTGTCAATATATTCATCAACAGTATAGAGAAGGACACGCCTTCCGGCAGGGCTCCAAACAATCTTATAATCATGGTCAAGATACCGCATCCTATTGCATAAACGATCTTCCCCTTTGTCGTAAGAGGCGAAGTGGCATAATCCGTTGCCATAAAGAAGGCTCCAAGCATCAAGCCGCCGGCCAACACGTGGAAAACGGGATCCTGCCCGGCGATCAGAGCGATGATAAACACCGTTCCGATATAGACCACCGGAATGGTAGGTTCGATTACTTTTCTTCCGATTAAGTATAGTCCTCCGATGAGCAGTGCGATGGCGCTGGTCTCACCGAGACATCCACCCGTAAAGCCCAGGAACATGTCGATTTTGGAAGGAAGTTCCGATATGTTTCCACCCATGTTCATGATACCCAAAGGCGTCGGGCCGGTGACCGCGTCCGATGCTTCCAGAATCTGCTTCGGAAGTGGCCAGGTGGTCATGGGCGTGGCAAAAGACAGCATCAATACAATTCTTGCTGTAATGGCAGGATTTGCGAAGTTCTGTCCGATGCCCCCGAAAAGTTGCTTCACAACGACAATAGCTACAAAGCTGCCGATTACTGCCATCCAATAAGGTAACGAGGACGGCAGGTTGAAACCTAACAGAATTCCTGTCACCACCGCGCTCAAATCGGTAATGGTATTCTCCTTCTTTGTCACCTTCTCAAAAGCCCACTCGAATACAACACAGGACGCAACGCATGTAATGGTCAGCAATATGGCCCTCGGTCCGAAGACCACCCCGGACATAATGAAGGCCGGTACCAGCGCGATGATCACATCCAGCATGATCCTCGTCGTGTTGATGTTATCCAATATGTGAGGAGAGGAGGAGACGATAAGGGTTCCTTGATTGTAACGGCTCATTATTTTTTCCCTCCTTCCGCAACCAGTTGTTTTGCAAGTCTATTCATGAAGCTCAACTGTTTTTTGGCGGGACATACATAGGAGCATGAGCCGCATTCCATACACAGAGTCACATTGAGCTTTTTCAAAGCTTCTACATCTTTTTTGTCGTAAGCTTTGAAAATTGTAGTAGGCATCAGCATCATGGGGCAGGCTTTTACGCATCTGCCGCAATTGATGCAGGCCGTTTCTTTGGGAACCGTTGCCCATTCCTCATCAAAGGCCAGTATGGCGTTATTGTTCTTGATTATGGCAATGGAGTCATCGTAGATAGCTCTTCCCATCATAGGTCCGCCCATGATAATCTTCTTCGGAACCCTGCGATAGCCGCCGCAGAACCCGATGAGCTCGTTGATTGGAGTGCCTATCAGAACTTCAACGTTTTTAGGATTCTTAATGGCATTGCCGTCTACGGTGATCTTTTTGGAAACCAGCGGCATGCCTGTCTCTATGTAACGCTGAAGGGCCACGATGGTGCTCACATTGGACACCAAAACCCCCGCATCCGCCGGAAGTTTGCCCGGGGGAACCACTCTGCCTGTAGTCTCATAGATGACTACCCGTTCTGCTCCCTGGGGATACACGGATTTGAGAGTAAAGACTTCAATGCCCGGTTCGTCTTTCACCATGTCGGACAGCTTCTTTATTGCCGGCTCTTTGTTGGCTTCGATGGCAATAATCGTCTTTTTGAGGTTCAGGTGCTTCATAGTGGTCTTGATTCCATTAACCAAAAGTTCAGAATCCTCAAGCATGGTGCGATAGTCCGATGTGATGTAAGGTTCACACTCGGCGCCGTTTATAATGAGCGTATCCACTTCCTCAGGATTCTTGGGATTGAACTTCACATGGGTCGGGAAGGCTGCTCCTCCCAGACCGACGACACCCGATGCGCGAACGGCTTTCAAGAAGCTTTCCTTATCCGTAACTTCCGGAGGCGAAAGATCTTCCAGCACCTCCTGTTTCTTATCCACTGCAATGGTTACGATGAGATCCCAGATTCCCACCGAACTCATGGTTTTTTCAATGGATAGTACTTTTCCGGACGCTCCGGTATGAATCGGCGCACTTACAAATGCTTCGCTGTCACCGATTACTTGGCCGACTTTGACATGATCCCCCACAGCGACCGTCGGCTCACAGGGGGCCCCGATATGCTGTAGCATCGATATGTACAACTTGTCGGGGAGCGGCATTTTTTCAGTAGGGCATTCAGCAGTATACTTGTGATGCTCTACGTGAATTGCCGGCAGATGTTTGCTGAAAATACTCATAGCTACCCTCTCGTTCTACCATGATTGATCTGAATTTATATACGTCCTTTCTTTAGTTTGAAAGGTTTTTTAATTCATATGGCAGTTAGTTGTAACCACCAGAAAAAAATTATATCATAGTTTCGGTCTATATACAGCTTTTTTTATCGATTTGTTGACTTTTTTGTCAGCCATTTTTTCGGGAATTGATGGCATTATTGGTATTTTTCAATTTCCGGAAATTCGCCTCCGAGCCCTGGGTAAAGCTCGGGGACTAATATAACTAATATAACAAGTATAAGGCTGATTTATTTGAGCGACGCTTTTACGGCGTCGGCCAAGGCATCCTTTTCCAATGTGGTTTTATGGCGGATTTCTTTATCTTCGAGCCCCTTCAACCCGGCGGGAATCTTTACTCCGGTAGCTTCATGGAGAGCTCGAATGCTGGCGAATCCGTCGGCTTCTTCCGGCAGACCTATGGCTGCCGCAACGCTTTCTGCAAATTTATATGCGCTGGCCGTTGACGCAATGACGGTGGGCGTTTCGTCGCCGGTTGCCTTCCGGTATTCCTCATAGACCCTGTATCCCACCGCCGTATGGGTGTCCATAAGGTAGCCGTTTTCTTTATACATGCGAGCAATGGTATCCTGTGTGGCCCCTTCATCGGCATAGCCGCCATAGAAATCGCCGAGACCATCGCGGATTTTCTTGCTCACCTCATATTTCTTATCTTTTTCCAGAGCCTGCATCAGAGCGGAAACTTCTTCCCCGTCATCACCGGAGAGATGGTATAGCAGCCGCTCCAGATTGCTGGAAATGAGAATGTCCATGGAAGGAGAACTGGTTACATAAAATTCCCTATCGCTATCGTAGACTCCTGTTCGGATAAAATCAGTCAAAACCTTGTTCTTGTTGGAAGCGCAAATGAATTTCCCCACGGGGACTCCCATCTTCGCCGCGTAATATGCTGCCAATATATTTCCGAAGTTACCCGTAGGAACAACGATGTTGATCTTTTCGTCGCTTTTGATTGCGCCTTGTTCGATCAATTTCACATATGCCCACACGTAATAGGCCACCTGGGGCACCAGTCTGCCGATGTTTATGGAATTGGCCGAAGAAAGCTTGTAGCCTTTTTCCTCCAACTCTTCTGCCAGCTTTCTGTCGTTGAAGATATTTTTAACTGCCGTCTGGGCATCGTCAAAGTTGCCTTCGATGGCAAAGACATGGGTGTTGGCTCCCTCTTGGGTGACCATCTGCCTTGCTTGCACCTGGCTGACGCCGTGTTTCGGGAAGAATACGATGATCTCTGTATTAGGCACGTCCGCAAATCCTTCCAGCGCGGCCTTTCCCGTGTCCCCTGAAGTGGCGGTGAGAATGGCGATCTTCTTGTCTTCCTTCTCCTTTTTCATAGCGGTTGTCAAAAGATATGGGAGAATGGAAAGAGCCATGTCTTTGAAAGCCGCCGTCCGGCCGTGATATAACTCGAGGAACCAGGCATCCCCGGCCTTGACTACCGGCACCACTTCTTCCGCCTCGAACTTGGAATCATAGGCGTTGTTGATGCAATAGCGCAGTTCTTCCTCTGTATAATCGGTGAGAAATTTGGACAGGACCAGAAAAGCCACTTCCCTGTAGTTCATGCCGACAAGGTCGGCCGGATCTTTGTCCAGCTTGGGAAAACTGACAGGAACATATAGCCCCTTATCTTCTGCAATTCCCTTAATGATGGCCTGGGCCGATGTCTTAGTTTGATTGCTCCCGCGGGTACTTATGTATTTCATGTCATTCTCCTATCATGTAATTATTTGTTCTTATCATTTATTATTCCGCTATTCCCTTGGTCCTACATGACAGACAACCACTGTTTACGAATTCAGACGTTTACTCGTACAGGACGGTAAACGATTTGGAAATCCTGAAAGATATTTACTTGCTTAAAATACTAAACATCATATGTCGAGCCTGCATGAAAATAACCTCGGAAATCACAGTGAAATCATTGTAGCAAAAAAAAACGTAAATTGCCATAGACAAAATGCAGGAAATCCTCTATAATAAGAAACGCCTAACGAGTCCCGTTGGTCAAGTGGTCAAGACGTCGCCCTCTCACGGCGGAAACAGGGGTTCGACTCCCCTACGGGATACCAACGTGAAAACGCCTTAAACCAAGTTTTATCAATGGTTTCGGGCGTTTTTTATTTTTTGTTTTTGGGATAGATTATAGATAAAGAGTTTCTATTAACAGTATTAACAGTGCGGCTTGAAATTTTGTAGATATTTCAAGCTATAAATTTTGATTTTACTACTGTTTTTATGAACCGCAAAAATTACCATTGAAAAAGAACATATGTTCTGGTATGGTGGTTTTACTGAAGAGATTATTAATAAAACAATCGAAAGGGAGAGTATGAGCGATGAAAATACTTGCCGAGCCTATCGATGCAATTGTTAAATTCACGAAAGGTAAAGCGCATCCGATTCCGTATAAATTCAGATTTACTGATGAAGAACAACGCAACCACGAAATCAAGATAGATAAGATAATAACGGTAACAAAGTCTAAACTGGCTGGGATTCAATCAATCATCTACCTATGTCAGAGTGAAATTGATGGAGTTGCAATGCTTTATGAACTTAAGTATCTGGTCACTGATTGTAAATGGATACTTTATAAAATATAAAATGTAGATTTCAGCAGGAAATGTTCTAAGAAATTCAGACCGGTTTTCCTATAACATCTGGCTATCATTATCGCGTCTATGGTTCAATTAATCATACTCATGTTTAACAACAAACAGCTCTAATAGCTCATTGCTCTTATTGCCCAGTTCAGATATGACCCCTTTGGGAATATTGGCCAACTGGCCTACCTTGAAAGTCTCGGGTTCGCTGTTTTCAACCGCTAGGCTTAGCTCTCCTCGAACAATTAATATATAGACGATTGCATCCGTCGGATGCTTAGGAAAAACCTTCCCCGGCGGGACAATCACATGATTCATAAGAAGTTTTTCATCCTTAAAAACATTTTCAAATATCTCCTGATCCGTTATCGTGTATGGATATACTTTCACCATTTTAATCTCCTCCTAAGCAAGCTATAGCCTCATCCTCATTCTTGGATTTGATTAAGAGTAGTTTATCATAATAATTCCGTGAAACAAAAAGAATCGTCTTAATGATCTATGAAAGCAGAAGATTTGCTCTAACCTCGAGCAACTCTCCATCTGATTTATAGGCACTGATAGTGCAAGAAAAGAAGTGAGAAACTTATCATTTTCTATAATACATTCGCTCCAAGAATTGTGTCGCTTCAAGATTATGATTCGTAGATTATCTTCCCTCCAAACATAGTCATTACAACCGTCGTTTCCCGTATTTCTTCTACGTCCGCTTTAAATAGGTTTTTGTCTAAAACAACGATATCAGCATATTTGCCTTCTTCTAACGTACCCGTTATATCATCGCTCCACATTTGGTATGCAGATCCTAACGTATAAGCTTTTAATGAATCGGCGAGACTCAGTTTTTCATTGGGACACCAACCGCCCTCCGGCTGCCCATCATCACAAACCCTGGTGATGGCTCTGTATATTCCCTTCATTGGGTTTAGCTCCGCTATAGGATGATCGCTGCCAAAAGCAAGAACTGCTCCTGCATCAGCTAAGCTCTTGAACGGATACACGTATTTACATCGCTCCTCCCCGAGAATTGTAAGGAAAGGATGTTCCGAAAAAATAGGCACTGACAGATGGTCCGGCTGGACTGAGGCTACGATTCCAAGCTCTCCGACTCTTTTTATGTCATCCGGATGTACCACTTCAAAGTGCTCGATGGTATGCCTTAACGGCTCCTTGCCCCCTGCGCCGCGACAGTATTCATAAATATCGAGAGCCTCTCTTACGGCTCCGTCGCCGCATGCATGCAAGCGCACCCTTATTCCGTTTGATTCAAACTCTTTTGCCTTTTCTCCAAAAGTCTCAACGGATAAATACTTTTCTCCGTTAAAACCCGGCCGGTTGCTGTACTCTTCCACTAAAGAGCCCGTATATCCCATGGGAGTGCCGTCAACAAACCCTTTCACTCCGCCAAATTTGAGAATATGGCTGCTATACTTGCTTTTCATGGCAAGCAGCTTTTCCATGGGAGTATCTATCGATGGTATAAGGGACATTCTCACCGTAAGCCGACCCTCTTTCTCCATCCTTTCGAGAAAAGTTTCCATGGCAGTCTCGTGTGTCGGCAATTCATGTATTGGTATATTGCTGATAGATGTTATTCCCAACCTGGCTGTTGCCTTTAAGTATTCGTCCATCAAATAATCCCGCTTTTTCTCCGGCATGGCAAATGCCACGTCCAGAACCAGTCTCATCGCATATGTTTCTAACAAATAACCTGTAGGTTTGCCTTCAGAATCCTTTGCAATCATCCCCATACCCGGCGGGATTTCTGTATTCTCATCGATCCCGCAAATTTCCAAGGCTTTTGAATTTACCCATGCGCCGTGCAATTCCTCATTTAGAACCACCACAGGCTTGTCAGGAAACATCCTATCCAAAGAATCTTTAGTAGGCAGCTTCTTCACACGCCAGTAATCATGGTTCCATCCGAAAGCGATAATCCATTCATTATCCTTGTCCTTATCATGTTCAAATATCATTTGAACAGCTTCATCTTCCGACAACGCATCAGCCACATTTGCGCTTGTTATCTCCAATGCGCCGCAGAAAACATGGGCATGGCTCTCGCATATTCCCGGCATTACAAGTTTATCTTCGTAATTAAGGATTTTTGTGCCCTCACCTATATATTCAGCGAGCTTATCCATGTCTTCGCCTACGTACGCTATTTTGTCTTTAATAACGGCTATCCCTCCGGCAAAGGGCTCATCTCTACGGGAATCAAATATGCAATTGGATTTAATTATGTAATCTGCAAACATTTTAGAACTCCTTTATCATCAATTCTCTTGGGGTATTCCCCAGGACTATGGCTTCGTCTTCTTTGAACATCAGCGT
>DGEG01000083.1 GCA_002385825.1 Firmicutes bacterium UBA3932
CCATATATAATACATTCTCCTTTCCGGTCACTCAGAATATTAGTATATTTTAATGTTGTTGACAATAAAAGCACCATAAGTCATCTCTTCCATGACATACCGAGATGGCTCTGAATGCTTTCAGATTTAACTCGGTAGTAAAGAAACAAGTATTTTATTTACAGTTCGATTTCCATTGCTACTGCGCGAACCGGAGAACCATCCGTCCCAACAATTTTCAGAGGGAATGCGGCAATGAAAACATTGTCAAAATCTATATTGTCAAAGTACGCCCAATTTTCCCCTATCATCAGTCGCTTTTCTGCGAAGAGATCGTGTACTGGGAATTCCGTCCCGCCGGTCTGATCTGCATTGATCGTATCGATACAAAGGAACCGGACACCTTTGTTTACCAGATATTCTGCCACTTCAATAGATACATATGGATGTTCGAAGAATTCTTCAGTGCCCACTTTCTTATACCAGTTGGTATTGAAGAGAATAATCGTTCCTTCCCTAATCTTTTCATCATAGGGCATTACATCATCCATGGTGATCTTCTCATTCGGTTTTTTGTCAGTTACTCTAATAACCACCGCTTCGCCGAAGAAGAAGTCCAATTCCATTTTTTCTATCGTATCTCCTTCATTGCTGAAGTGATAAGGTGCATCTACATGCGTACCCGTCTGGGTCCCTATATAGACAGAAGAAAGGTTGTATCCATCACTTTCCAAAATGGTCGCAACTGCGATTTTCGGTTCAGGATCTCCGGGATAAATCGGTGTTTGCTCTGTAATATCCCAACTCAAATCCACAAACTTTTTTATCTTCATCTTTCTCTCCTTTTTTCAGATACTGGTATTAAATAAGATCCTTGAATTCGGACATATCGATCGTCTTGCCTTGTCTTCTCTCTATGATTGCCTCACGGACTCGATCGTGTTTTTCCTTGCCAAGAGGATATTTCAAGACGATAAGAATGGTAACGATGTAAAGTCCTCCGACCAGGAATCCGAATATATTCTTAATTCCCGAAAGGGTTTCGGGTGCCAGTACAGCCGTATCGGAGTATCCTACTGTCGTGAGCAGAACGCCAAGCAGTGCTGCGCCTAAAGCTCCGGAGGCCTTCTGGATAAAGGCAACGGTTCCAAATATAACTCCGTCCATTCTCTTTCCTGTAGACAGCTCAGTAACATCGACACAGTCGGGGATCATTGCCCAAGGCACCTGGTAAATTGCGGCATTACCTACAGCCATAAGAACTACCAAAGCATAGATCAACCCAATCTGTCCCGGATTAATTAATAGGCCTACCATAACAGCTAAAAAGATACCCTCAGATCCGACACCGATGATCCATGCCATCTTTTTTCCAAACTTCTTCATAAGTACGTCGGTAATCCAGGCTCCTATGATGCTTGTCACACCAAATACCATGGTGACTGCTGCGATTTGAGCTTCTGTCATCTCTACATAGTTCGTATAATAATATACTTGAATGGAATAGTTGATGGTATTTGAAAAAATACCGATCCCGAAAATAAGTGCGACAATTCTCGTGGCTCTATTTTTGAAGAGCACTTTAATATCGTCAAACGAAAGTTTAAATCCGCTTTCCCCTCTGTGTCTTTCATACCCTCTTGTTGTTCTCCAAAGAATAATAATGAAAATGAGAGCGACAATGGTGTAAACTGCCAGGGTACAGCTCCATCCGTAGTCCGGGTTTTCAAACCATCCGCCGAAATGTGCTACCAGTACAAGTGTTGGGCTGATAGCAACTGTTGCCAACAGACCAAAATAATTCTTATATGTAGCCAGTGTAGAGCGTTCGTCATAATCAAGTGTCATTTCCGATCCTAGAGCAGACGAGGAAATATCAAGTACGGTCTGAGCTGTATAATAGAGCAATATCATGATTACAAAATAGACTTTGGCAGCAGATTCGCCAAATCCCCAGTTTGTGAAAAGAAGTATACTGATGATAACAAATGGCACTGCGGCGCCGATAATAAGAGGACGTCTTCTCCCGTATTTGCACTTAAGATTATCCGAGATACTTCCAACCAGGGGGTCGGTAATAGCATCCCATAAAGTACCTAATGAAATAATTGCACCTGCAAATGCTGCTGTTAGACCTACTACATCTGTAAAGAAGTACAATCCATAATAACTAAAAGCCGTCCATGTAATAAAACTGTAGTAGCCCGACAAACCATACGCCAGCTTGACTTTAAAAGGTAGCTTTTCATTTTGGCGCACAACTGTAGCGTTTTTTTCCATAGCAACCATCCTTTCAAATTACTATTTGACACCGGCTATTTAGAAATAAAACTTTGAGAATAGTTCAATGATTTAAACTGCAAGAGATATGCCAAAATAAAAATGGCTAATTTTCAAACCATTAGAACTGCATTGCATGATCAGGGTATTCAATAATGAATAATGAACCTCATTCTTTGGTAAAATGAAAAGGATTTTAGACTTTTGACATATTATTCACAAACGAATAGTCTATTCACGGTTGAATAGACTATTCGTTATTTGTCAAAATATTTTTTAATTTTTCTTGACGCAGTTGGTTGGCTAATCTTAAGAGCTTCAGCGACTTTAATGCTGCTTCCTAATTTTTGATAGGCATCGCATATCAGTTTCCTTTCAATCGTTTCAACAGCTTCTTTAAGGCTTTTGTATGCTTCAATTGAAGTTATTTCATCGCATCCCGGTTTATTTTTTTCAAAATATAAATCTTCTTTTGTTATATGTTCGCCTGTACATGTTACAGCTGCTCTCTCCAGAATGTTTGACAGTTCTCTCACGTTTCCAGGCCAAGAGTAATTCATCAATGTTTCTCTTGCCTTTGGGGTCAATTCTTTTCGGATTCCGTATTTTTTATTAATTTTATCAAGAAAGTAATCGCATAGAGGAAGAATATCCTCTCGTCTGTCTTTTAATGGGGGAATGGTAATGTTTACCACATTAAGTCTATAAAACAGATCTTCTCTGAATTGCCCGGCGTCGACAAGACTTGCAAGATCGCGATTTGAAGCTACTATCAGTCTGAAGTCCACACGGATCTGCTTGGTGCCTCCTATTCTTCGGATCGCTTTGTCTTGAATCGTTTTAAGCAATTTTGCTTGCAGGTTAAGCGGCATTTCAGATATTTCATCAAGAAGCAGTGTTCCCCCATTGGCTAATTCTATCAGCCCGATTTTTCCGGTGTTGTTCGCGCCTGTGAAGGCTCCTTTTTCGTATCCAAATAGTTCGGATTCGAGGAGATTATCCGGTATTGTCGCACAGTTTATATCAATAAATGGACCTTCCCTCCGACTGCTACTCTGATGAATAATTTTAGCAAATGTGGTTTTTCCTACGCCGGATGGGCCAAGAAGCAAAATATTTACATCAAAATCTGCAACGCGGCTAATGGTCTCAAGTATCTTGATAAACGCCGGCGATTTTCCCGCAATATTATAGGTTAGTGTGTTTGCACCTCGTAATTTTATGATCTCTGCTTTATATTTTTCTATCTCATTCTCAAGGCGATAATATTGCTCCTGAAGTTCCTGCATTTCTGTAATATCTCTTGAGAAACTGACCACGAACTTAATTTTTTTATTTGAATCCATGATGGGAGTGGCTGTAACAACAACTTCCCTGTTACCTTTTGTTTTCTGGCGCATCGTGATCTTCTCGCCGGAAGCTATCACTTTAGCTATAATCGAAGGTTTGAAATATCCCTCGCGTTCAAGTTCGTAAACACTTTTTCCCAGCGCCATTTCTTCACTTAATCCATAAAATGCTTCGAAAGTTGGGCTAACACGGATAACTATACCGTTTCCATCCGTTATTAGGATATCATCGTGTATGGCATCCATAATAAGGTCAAAGTTTTCAGCAAGTTCTCTGTTAAGCTCTCTTTTGTTCATAGTATCACCTCTGATTTGGGAGAGTGTAGGATGGTATACGTGGATAGTGTCTGGCGCCAAATGCAACTAGCTGTAAAAAGTGCCGAGCACCAGATACAAGTTTTATTTAACATCGTCAATGCTGTTTGCGATGCGTTCCAGGGCTTTTTCTAAAATGGCTCTGGGGCAGGCGAAGTTGATTCTCTGGAATTGTTCTCCGCCGGGTCCGAAGATATATCCGTCATCCAATGCGACTTTGGCTTTTTCCCGCATCACTGCCTGGAGTTCCTGGGGTGTGAGACCGTAATCGCTGAAATCGAGCCAGGCCAGGTAGGTGGCTTCCGGTTTGACCAGTTTCACCCTTGGCATTCGTTCATTGATGAAACCTTCGATGAACCGGAGATTGTCCTGAAGATATGCAAGAAGCTGTTCAAGCCATTCTTCCCCATGGTTATAGGCTGCAACCTGTGCTACGGCTGCAAAAGAATTTGGATCTATGCCTATGGTCTGAAGTTTATTGTTCAGTTCCTGTCTTATCCTTTCATTCGGCACGATGATGTTGGAAAGCTGCAGTCCCGCAAGGTTGAATGTCTTTGAGGGGGAAGTGCAGATGATTGAGTTCATGGCAAATTCCTCGGATATCTTACCGAAAGGTATATGTTTGTTGGGTGGGTATACAAGATCCGAATGAATTTCATCTGAGACCACCAGTACGTTGTTTCTTATACAAATTTCTCCCAGCTGTCTGAGCTCGGCTTCGGTCCATACGCGTCCCACCGGATTGTGAGGACTGCAAAGAATCATGAGCTTGGTCCTGCTGTCACAGGCCAATTCTTCCAATTTGGAAAAGTCCATTTGGTATTTTCCGTTGGTCAGGATTAAAGGGTTGTTGGCAATATGACAGCCGTTATTTTTTATAATTCTTGAGAAAGGATAGTAGACCGGGCTCTGGATGATGACTTTATCTCCCCGGTTGCAAAATGTTTCGACTATATAATTGAGAGCAGGGATGACTCCAGGCGTAAATAGGATCCATTCCTTTTCAATTACCCAATCGTTTCTTTTTCTCTGCCAGTTTACGGCGGCTTCCAGGAATTCGTCGCTCTTTTGTCCGTAGCCAAATATCCCGTGCTGGGCTCTTTCTATTAACGCGTTACGGATGGGTTCTGCCACCATAAAATCCATATCGGCAACCCACATGGGAATGGATTCTTTATTTCCAAATCTATTCTGCAATAATTTTTCAGACCACTTTACAGAGTCAGTGCTTCTTCGATCGATTATCCGGTCAAAATCGTACTTCATTTCATTCTCCTCTCAGTTATGCTGCCGGGGAATTAAGTGCCTAAGATTCAACTTACCAGGAATCGGGTACCCAAGCGGGTCTTAAACCGCCTTTGCAGTATGGCTTTGTTTTCATATAATATATATTAAACTATGGGTTTCTGGTTTGACAATGATTTGAGATGCGGCCTTTTAAGATTTCATTCCAACTTAATTTATAACTATAATCCTAATAAGTTATTTTCTATCAGCCTGCGGCGGCTGAATCAACTTTCAGCTTCAATTCAGCAATTTAAATTATTATAATAATTGCGGCAGAGATTTTGGAGGTGAAATGCCTTGAAGGTTCTGATTGTCGAGGATGAGAAGTTGCTGGCTGATTCGATTCGGTCGTTGCTAACGAAAAAGGGATTTGAGGTTGACGTGGCATACGACGGGGAATCCGGCCTGGAATATGCGGAGCTTGGAATTTACGATCTGGTGATTTTGGATATAATGATGCCCGAAATGAACGGTTATGAAGTGGCCAAAAGAATACGGGCCAAGCGTTTGGGAACGCCCATTTTAATGTTGACCGCCAAATCGGAAGTGGAGGATCGCATCACAGGCTTGAATTCCGGCGCAGATTATTACCTTACAAAGCCTTTCGATACGAGGGAGCTTTTGGCCTGCATCAATGCGTTATTGCGCAGGCAGGGCGCCCAGGTGGACGAGATAAGATTTGGGAATACATCGCTGGATCTTTCTATGGCAACGCTGGTCTGCGGCGCTAACAGTATTCGCCTTTCAGCCAGGGAATTCGATATAATGCGTTTCTTATTTCAGGCGGGGGGAAAGATTCTTTCGAAAGAGACGATTCTTGCCAAAGTATGGGGTTACGATTCCGATGCGGTGGAAAATCATGTGGAGGTGTATATCGGTTTCTTGCGGAAAAAGCTTGCGAGTATCGGTTCCGATGTTCGAATCGAGTCGAAACGCAGGTTGGGGTATCATTTGGAGGTAAGCGAGCATGGTGAACATGATAAAAAAGCTGCGAATTAAGTTCGTCATAATAAATATGAGTATTGTGACGATTATGCTCTGCGTTATATTTGGTCTGATCTTTCATTTCACCAAGGCAGATCTGGAACAGGAGAGCATCAATATGATGCAGAACATTGCCGGCCGGCCATTTCAATTGGTAATACCTAACGAACTGGGCGAAGATGTCCGGTTGCCGTATTTTGTGATTCAGATCGGTGTTCGCGGCGAAATGATTTCAAGGGGAGGAGGGTATTACGACCTTTCCGACGATGAATTCTTAGGAGACCTTGTGGAGGTAATCTATACTTCTCCTAAAACGTTTGGAGTGATAAAAGAATATAAATTACGGTATTACCGCGTGGATACGCCCATGAGCCGTTACCTTGTATTTGCGGACATTACCAGCGAGCTGGCAACGCTGGACAACCTGGTAAAATCCAGTTTCATAATCGGGGGAATAAGTTTTCTAACGTTTTTGGGCATAAGCATATTGCTGTCAAAATGGGCTGTGGAGCCGGTAGAGTTGGCATGGAAAGAGCAGCGGCAGTTTGTGGCCGATGCTTCCCACGAACTGAAAACCCCTCTGACGGTTATTATGACAAATGCGGAGCTTGCTCAGAGTCCGGAATATGACGATGAAAAGAAACAGAGATTTATAGGCAGCATATTGACCATGTCGCGGCAAATGAGGGGCCTAATTGAGCGGATGCTGGAGCTTGCAAGGGTGGACAGTTCCGAAACAAAGGCAAATATGAGAGTTGTGAACTTCAGCAAACTGGTTTCTGACTCGTTGCTTCCATTTGAACCGGTATTCTTCGAGAAGGGGTTGGAATTAAAGGCGGAGATCGATGAGAACATTAGAGTTGAGGGCGAAGAGGCGGAGCTGCGCCAGGTGCTGGATGTACTGTTGGATAATGCGCAGAAGTATTCCAAAGAAAGAGGAACCACATGGGTAACCTTGAAAAAGCAAGGGAAAGGCCGTTGCCTGCTGACGGTGGCAAACGAAGGCAAGGGCATTTCTCCGGAGGAAGCCCAAAATATATTCAAGCGATTTTATCGCGGTGATCAGGCCAGAAGCAGAACAGGCAGCTTTGGACTGGGATTATCCATTGCAGAGGCCATTGTGACAAGGCATCGAGGGAAAGTTTGGGTAGAAAGCAGCGACGGAATCAACCGTTTCCATGTAGAACTGCTGGCATAGACAAAAAATCAAAAGGACAGTCCCTTTTGATTTTTTG
>DGEG01000010.1 GCA_002385825.1 Firmicutes bacterium UBA3932
TTACTCAATAAAAATAATTTTATCTTTGTCCGGTTCGTGGGGGGCTTTCGATGTGTTAGCGTATCCTAATAATACCGAAATCCCGAACACATAGCCCTCAGGAAATCTCAGGCGCTTGCTAAATTCCTCAGCTTTGCAGTCATCCAAAAAAGCCAGGCGGGCCAGTCCGCATATAACGCTGTTTACCCCTAAAGAAGTGGCTGCCAGCGTAATATTCTGGCATACAATCCCACAATCTATCAGTGAAAGGCATCTTTCATCCGGAAAAACAGGTATCACAACCATGCAAGGCGCGGTGTAAAACACCTTTCCGCCGCGTTCAACAATTCTATTGTATAATGTTTTGTCCTCCATTTCGGAAATACGGGCAAAAGTTTCTTCTTCTATGTCCTTTATCAATTCTGAATCTTTTACAACAATCACCCGCCACGGCTGCCTGTTCATGCTGCTGGGAGCTTTAATCCCGGCATCCGCTATCGCCTGTAATATTTCATCCGAAGGCATTTCATCCCTAAAATCACGGCAGGAATACCGTTCGGTAATGACTTTTAATGTGTCGTTCAACGCTCAAGCTCCTTCCATTTATTATTTTATTTTTATTAATAAGCCGTCTGTCAATCTATGCTCTTTCCCATCGCGGGCAGCAAATTGGATGTAGGGACAAATTATGAATTTGTCGCCGGCTCGTACAGATCCATTATAACAATAAAACTAACATAAGTAACCCAAACTTGTATTTGGTGTCAGACACCAAATACAGCAAGTTGTAAAAGGTGTCAGACACCGAATGCAAGTTTACAAAAACAAGCAGGGGACGGTTCTTTTTGGCTTCCGGTGGCCCGGCGGGAACCAAAAAGAACCGTCCCCGCTGATTCCATCCGCTGACTCCATCAAATATATTGTATAATCCGATTCGCCAAATCCCCGGCGTGCTCTTCTATGCCGGGAATCTTCAACACGCTTTTGGGATTGTTGGCTGTTTCAATCAGCGCAAATTTCGGCGGCAGCACAAAAGCCTTGTTCATATTAATGCCGCTGATCAACTGCTGTGCTACGATATCGCCGCCGCTGTACCCCGACACAATAATTGAAAAAATCCGCTTATCCGAAAAATCATTGCTCCGAAAGAGGGCAGTCAAGCGATTCACGAAAGCCGCCAAATTCGCCCCGATAGCATCGTTGTAATTGGGGCAAAGCATCAGCAAGCCGTCGCATTTCAATATGCCGGGATACACCCGGTCCACGATAACCCCTCCATAGAAGCACTTCTGATTCTCCCCGAAATGGCGGCAGGTTTCATAAGGGCACCCGATGCAGTCATAAACCTCGCCGTTCAACAGCGAAATCTCCTCAATCTCAATCAACGGCCCTACGGCCTCCCAAAGCTTCTTCCGAACCAGCGACCACAGCAAAAGAGTGTTCGAGTGTGCAACATTACTGGCATGAAGCACCAGTAACCTGGCTCGATCTTTCTTCGTATACCGGTACTCCTTAACCCTTTTGACCAGTTGATGGCCCGACTGAATGTAGGCATTCAAATGATCCGTGGCTAGATTTCTCGCAATGATGTTGTAGTTTTCAAGAGAGCCGGTCCCCTCCACAAGAGGCCTCCCCACAAAGGTGCACCCCTGAAGGTTGGCGCTGAAAACTACATCCCTGGCAGTAGACTTCGTGTACAGCTCACTGTCCCCATCGACGATGATCCCCGCGACAGACCCCTCGAACATATCCTCGGTAGTCCGTATCTTCTTAAGCATGGCATACAGTTCCAGATTGATCCCCGATACCCCCAGCGAAACGGCAAAAAGAATCCTTTTATTCCTGAGGTCAGCCTGCTCCAGCTCCTCAATGGTATTGATAACCTCGCAGGACAATCCGGACGTACTGCCTTCCAAAATGGTGGACAGCCGCTTCTCCTTACGTTTTTCCCGGCAAGCCGGCCTGATGATCGTCAGCTGTTCCATCTCACTTCCCTCCTGACTTGTTCCCCTTTTGGCTCTTGAATAAAGCCGCAAATTACCATAAACCCTTAGTAAAAGCCTGGACAAATTTTCTTAGACTCATGGCTAAAGCCCGCAAATTTTCTTGGGCTCATTGCTAAAGCCCGCACAAATTCTCATAGGCGCAGCGAATCCGATCGAACAATTGCGGCGGCAACGGCAAATTCTCCACTTCTGTCACACCGTCAACAAGCCGGTTCTTTGCTCCCAGAAATGCCCCCTTGTTGCCGTCTCCGATATAAAATGAACTATAATGCCATTCCCCCATCAGCGTGCAGAGCACAGAAAGCGCCCCCGAAGAAAAAGCAGGAGCAATATACGGTTTAAACCCCAACTCCCGCACCCGTAAATTGGCTTCAACGGTGAGCCGGGTCAATTCCACAGACAACTCATGATCATAATTCTCAACGGAATCGGCCACCACCAGATCCTTCCCATGGGGCCCGAAAACCCGCCCTTCCGTTAGAAACCGGGCAAAGCGACCGTCCTTCTTAGCATAATATGCAGCCCTGCTGTTCATGACCCCGAGCCCGTACCCGCGAATCTGCCAGGGCTCAAGCCCGGACGCCATCAATGCCGCCTTGCAAAGCGGGTCAACGGGATCCGATATGACGCCGAAAAGCCCTTTGAACCCTTGCCTTGATGCCATCTTTGCATAGTGCTCAACCAAAGGCCTATTGGCCTCAAATTGCACCATCCGGACGTCCTGTTCCGGCCCGATGCTTTGAGACTCCCGTACATCCTTAACTTTTGTAACCGGCGGCACCGCCTTGGATGCGCAGAAAAGGAACACATCCCCCTGAAACAGTTCCTCTTCCTTCAAAATCCGAACCGGCGGCATCCCGTCGTAATCATAGGGCCAAGCAATCTGGTTCATCTCCTGTTCATACCGCTTCATAACATCCGGATTCAAATCGTAGATTCCGATCTCGCCCAGGACGGAACCTCCCAGAACCCGCAGCCCCGTTAACAGCGCACCGCCCACATCGCCCAGCGCCAGTATGTTTACGGTCAGCTTCCGATCCTTGGGAAAAGAAACTCCTTTAATTTTAATATTCCTGCCGGTCTCAGCAGAAAGACCCATCAGCTCGGATAAATAGTTCATACCGCTCCTTTCAATTTGCATCTCGTGTCTTGCATTCCGTGTCTGACACCTTTTACAAGTCTTTGTATTTGGTGTCTGACACTTTTTACAACTTTGGTCATAAAAAATTTTGTTATGTAAGCAAGTGCCAACCAGGCAGACGGGTCCGACCCTATCTCTCAAATCCCGACGTGTCCTTCAGCCGAGCCAACCTCTCTATATCGTTCTGTACAAAAATCGACGGAGCCAAATTCAAATCATACGCCATGCAAGACCCAATATCAGGAAATCTGGGCGAAATTATGGCTTCGCCGAGCCTCTTCAAAGTCAGGTTCTTCTGGAAAAGCTCTTTATATTCCTCCTCCAGCTCGGACAAAATTTCCCGGGCATTCTTCAGGCTCTCCATGGAAAAATCATAAACCCTGTTCCGCGGCACATCATTCATAAATGTAGGCAACACGTAAGGCAAAATCAGATTTATCGAATTGAACTGCCCCGAATTCTCCTCCCTTCCAGGCCGCTCCACGCTGTCGCCGCCGATATAAGGATACATGGCCGACTCCAAAAACCACACCCTCATGTTCGGTACAAAATAGGCGCTGGTCACATCCCTGCCTTGGACCGTCATCAGATCCTTGCCCCGCCCGGACAGGACTCCCACCACGATTTTCTTGATATCCACACCTTCCGCTTTAAACAGCGGGTCAAGCTCCCTGATCCGGTACCCCTTGTGCAGCAGATCGTCCACCAAAATCACGCCCATGTCAAAGGACTTGATCGTCCTCACCTGATTGATCAGCTTCGAATAATTGGGGTATTCCTTAATGGTAAACTTCCGGATGCCCGGATCGAAATATTTCTCCGTATGAAGGGTCTTCGTCACCGTATTTGGCACCGCAAACCCGTTCAGAATCTGCCCGAAAGGCACGCACATCAGATCCCCGAGAACCCTGGGAGTCTGAGGCTCCACCGGCACCTGATTGATGGCCGTAATCATGCCGATGAGCTTGTGATGTATGATCTCCTGATTTACCGAAAGTATCAGCGTATCCGGATACATCATGGTCAGGGTCTTCTGAAGGTTCTCGTGGGCCCGATCAATAACCCTCAATATATTTTCGCTCTGGTTGAAAGGGTACTTGATCTTCGACTCCATGTTCTGAATGACCACCACCGGAAACTTCATGTCCACGGTGAAAATCACATCGTCCTTCGCCGGGTCATCCGCCCGCCTGGAGCTCTCCGCCCTTTTGAAGCCATCCACCCTCTTGAAACCCTGCCGTTTCAAAGTCTCTGCCATCCGGTGGGAAATCTCCTTGTTCCCCCGAGGGTGATAAATGGCATAGGTGAAATCCTCCTTCACGCACTCAAACAGGGTCTCACTCAGCAACAGCTGAAGCGGATCCCTGATATTCGTATCGCTATCAAAATAAAGCGCACCGATGACCACTCTCTTGCCGGTGCCGGCCTCCCTCAGGTAAGCCGCCACCGCCTGGCTCATAAACTCCTGGTACAAGTCCGCCGTCTCCACCTTGGAAAAAGCCGACATCCCCACTATCTTATTCTGCTTCTCCCCATCGCGGATCACGATGCCCACGGTGCCTTTTCTTTTTAAATAAGCGACAACTTCCGCCACCCCTTTCCGGCCGTTGAGCAGGGTTCCGGTCAGTTCGCGGATCAGGTCCTCGCCAAAAGCGACCTTTTCTATCTTGATCCCCTTGGTCATTACGATGCTCTTGTACTGGGGCTCCCGCAGGTAAAGGCTGTTATCGTAAATATAATTCTGGGCCACGGCGTCGATGAGGTTGGAAATATCCCTGTTCAGGTCTATATTCTCCCGAATCCTGGTGGAGCTGATGTCCTCCAGATGGGTGGGCAGCCTGAGCTCCGTCACCTGGCCCAGGATAACGGAATAATCCCTGTCAAACTCCGCCGTTCCCTCCGCCGCGCTGCTGCGCAGGAACACGATATGGTTGAAATGGTGAATGCTTCCCGACTCCGGAGGCTTCTTGTACGCCGACGCGTTGGCGATGATGTCGCTTCCCACCACCACGTGAATGTCCTTTCCGGGGAACAGGCTCTTAAGCAGCGCCAGATC
>DGEG01000112.1:0-15904 GCA_002385825.1 Firmicutes bacterium UBA3932
CCAACTTTTTGTCCGCACCCCCTTCTGTGCAAAAAGTTGAGTTATGTGTGAAATTTTATGGTTATTGCCCTAATAATCCACACACATCTCGATTTTTTGCTCTTTTTGCGATCCAAATAATATTTTAGGCATGCGGGATAAAAACCAGCCACTGGATTTTCCTGTGGCTGGTTGTATCGTCTATTTACGTTCTATTATTACCCTTCTGTACGGTTCCTCTCCTTCGCTCCGCGTCGTCACCGCAGCATTTTTCTGGAGAGCCGAATGAATCACTTTTCTTTCGTATGGATTCATGGGTTCGAGCCGTACATTCTTTCCTGTCCGTTGTACTTTATCCGCCAGCCGGTTGGCAAGCTGCTCCAGCGTCTTTTCCCTCTTTGATCGATAGTTTTCCGCATCCACTATCACCCGCAGGTATTTGTCTCTGTCCTTGTTCGCAACCAAGCTTGTCAAATATTGAATAGAGTCAAGGGTTTGTCCTCTCTTACCTATAATACTTCCCGAATCCGGACCTGAAATTTCAAAGTACACACATTCTTCATTGGCATATGCTTTTACTTCCAGATCAAGCCCCATGCGACTGATTACGTCTTTTAGAAAATCCATCGCCGGTGCATCATCCACTTCCTTGAGATCCGGCGGTCGCTGACTTATAGAAACTCTATTTTTTGACTCATCCCTTAGATGCTGTTGTCTGCTCTTCTTCTTTCTCGATCTTGACTTATTTCTCGAACCGCTTTTTACGGTTTTTTCTTTCCTATCCTTGTCCGAAGGTTCTTCTATTTTTCTCTTTTCTTTTTCTTCTTCCTTCTTCTCTATTTCCGGTTCTTTTTTCTTTACTACTCTTACTTTAGCAAGCTTCGATCCAATTCCGAAAAATCCTCTGGAGGGCTCTTCAAGAACGATGACCTCCACTTGATCTCTTTCCACTTTTAAATCCTGAAGGGCCAATCTGACTGCATCTTCTACGTCTTTGCCCCATTTTTCCGAAAAATCCATTTCACACCTCCGTGTTTAAGCTCCGGCTTTCGAAGTGGACATCTTCTTAGATTTCCATTTATTCATTGCAAAAGTTTGGACGATCATAAACAAGGTACCTGTAAACCAGTATATTGTCAGTCCAGCCGGAAAAGATCTTCCCAACCACACGATCATAATGGGGAAGAAATATCTCATCATCTTCATCATCGCATTGGTACTTCCCATATCCGCTGTTGCCGACATAGCTTGCGTCAAAGAGAAAGAAATGAAAGTTGCTATACCCGCAAGGATAGGCAGAATCCAGGGATCAGGCTGAGAAAGATCGGGAACCCATAAAAATGCTTCGTGAACACCCATCAACATCTGTGGATCGTCGATAAATGCTATGGGATTTCTCAACAGTACAAACAGCGCTAAAATGATAGGCATTTGAATCAACATGGGAAGACACCCTTTCATGGGGTTGAAGTTTTCTTCCTTGTAAAGCTCCATGATCTTCATGTTCATAGTTTCCCTGTCATGGGCATATTTTTTCTGAATAGCCTGGATCTTCGGCTGAAATTCCTTCATTTTAATCGAGCTCTTTATCTGCGACGCATAGAGCGGAAACAAGCAGGCTCGCACCAGCAGCGTAAATACTATCAGCGCTATACCGTAGTTATTGATCGTGTTGTATAGAAACGATAGCAAATGGCCCATCGGTTCTGCGAAGATAGCCATAACTTTTTCATATGTGGTCATTCAATATCCTCCATTCATTTTAAAGGATCATATCCTCCCGGATGGAAAGGATGGCATTTCAAAATTCTCTTGATTCCGAGGTAGCTGCCCTTCAGTACGCCGTATTTTTCTACTGCTTGGATAAAATACGCAGAACAGCTGGGATAAAATCTGCAGGTTGGAGGGAAAAGAGGAGAAATAATTTTTTGATATCCTTTTATAAAGAATATTATAAACCTTTTCACTTTCCCTCACCTGGCATTTTCTGAAAGAGCTTTGCTCTTTTCAATGCGGCTTCCATAGATTTTTTCACATCCGCACATTTCAAATCTACAATGTTCTTCCTCGCTATAAAAAGCAAGTCGTATCCCGGTTTTATCTGATTTTCTATGCTGCGATACGATTCACGAAGCAGTCTCCTGGCACGGTTTCTCTGTACGCTCTTTCCTACTTTCTTACTTGCTAAAAAAGCCCTCCTGTTATAAGAAAGGCCGTTTTCCCTGAAAATCAGAACTAAACATCTCTCTCCTACAGATTTTCCTTTTTGGTACAGTGAGGTAAAATCTTTTTGCTTTCGCAGCACTTCGGGTTTTAACATGCCTTCTCCTTATTCGCTCTCTTCCTTTGCTTTTTTACACGGCAAATAGAGGGCAAAGTGTGCTGAATCAGCTGGACATGAAACAAAAAGACCACGTCCGCGGTCTCTATGCTGTGAGTCTCCTTCTTCCCTTCAATCTTCTTCTCTTAATGACATTTCTACCGCTTTTTGTACTCATTCTTTTGCGAAAGCCGTGCTCTCTTTTTCTCTGCCTTGTCTTCGGCTGATATGTGCGCTTCAAGCCACGTACACCTCCTGATTTAGTATTTTTGGAGCAGCTGAATTCCACTGCTCTTCTTTATACAATTGCCAGTTGATTATACATTTAGATGGTAATATTGTCAAACCTTTTTCCTACCCTGCTACCTGCGTATCATTGGTCACTCTGCCATTTTCTACTACGAAGACCTTTCTCTCCGGCAGGCTGTTCCATAATTCTCCCTTTGTTTCCGCTGCCGTTATAAAAAGCTGAACATCGGATAAACTGTTTATAAGGAATTTCTGCCTCTTTTTATCCAGTTCAGAAAGCACATCATCGAGAAGAAGTGCCGGATTCTCTTTTTTTTCCTCCTGAATTATGCGAACTTCAGCCAGTTTCAATGAAAGAGCCGCCGTTCTCTGCTGTCCCTGAGATCCGTAATTCCGCACATCTTTTCCGTCAATGGTAATTCTCAGATCATCTCTATGAGGTCCGGAACCTGTACTTCCCCTGAATATGTCCCTCTTTCTCTCTTTGTTAAGTTTTTTAATGAAAGCCTCTTTTATCTCTTCCCTGCTCCCTTTAACCGGTACGGATGACTCATAAAACAAATCCAGCTCTTCTTTTCCGTCGGTAATGCTGCTGTGAAGTTGCTTGCTTATTATTTTCAATTTCTCTACAAAATTCATTCTTTCTATTATGATCCTGCTTCCGTAATCCGCAAGGTTGTTTTCCCAGATCTCCATCAGCTCATTATTAAGGCTTTCACTTTTCAACAGCGAATTTCTCTGCATGAGAACTTTCTTATACCTGGCAAGGGTGCTGTAATATACAGGTTTTAATTGACAGAGCTCTCTGTCCATGAACTTTCTTCTCTTTTCCGGCTCTTCCTTTACGATCTTTAGATCTTCCGGAGTAAAACAGACAATATACGCGTTATCCAATAGATCGCTGCTCTTCTTTGCTTTGCACCCATCTATCTGTATACTTTTTCCCTGTCTCGACAAAATTATTTCTATGCTTCTTTCCCTTCCCTCCTTTATATAAACGCTTTTTACGCAAGAGAAGTCTCCTTCAAAACCGATCATCTCCACATCTTTATTGGTACGAAAAGACTTTCCAAGACTCATGATATACAGGCCCTCGAGAAGATTGGTCTTCCCTTGCGCATTGTTGCCCGTAATTATATTTACGTTTGGATGAAAAGATACAGTCTGTTCCTTATAGTTTCTGAAATTTTTCAGCGTTATTTCGGTAAAATACATGTTTATTTCACCTAAAAGGCTTTCGGAGAAATCCTCACGGGCAATATTAAATACTCATACCACCTGTTCCCTTCAAGAGGTTTAATGAGGCAAGGACTCACATTGGTGTTGAATTCCATGACTACTTCTTCATCGTCTATTACCTTAAGGGCATCTAAAAGATATTTGGCATTGAAGCCGATTTCAAGATCGTTCCCCTCTTTTTCCACAAAGAGCTCTTCTTTCACATTTCCTTCTTCAGATCTTGAAGAGATGAGGATCTTGTCTCTTACAATCGACAATTTGACCAGATTGTTTTTGCCTTCTTTTGCCAACAAGGAGGCCCTTTCAAGGCAGTCTATCATTTCACCTCGGTTTACTTTCAGTCTGCTCTGGTATTCTTTAGGAAGAATGTCTTTGTATTTTACAAACTCTCCTTCCATAATGCGAAGCACGATCCGCGCTCCTTCCATTAGAAATACTGCTTTCTTTTCATCTATAATCATATCCACTTCTTTTATATTCTCGTCCTCGCTGAATACCCTGTTCACTTCATTGAGTATCCTTGCAGCGATGATGATCTTCATTTTTTGGGCATTTTCCATACTTTCTCTCGTTACTGCCATGCGGAAGCCATCAAGAGCAACCATAGTCATTCCTTCTTCATCCATTTCAAGAAGCACGCCCACTATAATTCCTTTCGCTTCTTCTATGCTGGCAGCATACGACGTTCTCCTGATCATTTCTTTCAGGATTTCCTTGTCTATCCTTATGCCGGTTTCTTCTTTTATCTCTCCTATATTGGGAAATTCATCAGCCGGCTGCCCTACTATGGTAAACTCGGAAGCCAAGCACCGGATCGTTACCGACCCTTCAGATTCTTCTACTTCCACCTCTTCGTTGGGTAGTTTTCTTATAATGTCTATAAAAAGCTTTGCTGATACTACGATAGAGCCTTCCTCCAACACGTTTACAGCAACGGTCTTTTCTATACTTAAATCCAAATCTGAAGCGGCAAGCTTCAAATTGCCGTCAGAAGAGGCTTCCAGAAGAATTCCTTTCAATATAGGAATGGTAGTTCGGGAAGAGACAGCTTTTGAAACTGTATTGAGGGCTTTGGATAATATTTGCTGGTTGCAGGAAAATTTCATAGCATTGGCCTCCTTCTTTTTATAATCTTTTTTTATAGCAGTATTAGTAGTAGGGCCTGTGAATTTGTGGATATCTTCTGTGGATAAAGAAAATTCAACAAAAGATATCATTTAAATGCTGTGGATAAGTTGGAAAAATTATCATTATAAAATTGCATAACTAATCGTTTCGTATATCGTTCTCCAAGGAGAGAACGATTTCTTTCAATGCCTCGTTGGTTCGCATTTCGGAGCTTATCTTATCGCAAGCATGCAATACCGTTGTGTGGTCTCTGTTGCCGAAAGCCTCTCCTATTTTCGGAAGGGAAAGATCCGTGAGATCCCTGCATATGTACATGGCGATTTGGCGCGGAAATGCCAGGTTGCGAGAGCGTTTCGATGATTCGATGTCCGAAATCTTTATGTTGAAATGACGGCAGACGTATTTTTTAATGAGTTCCGGAGTTATATTCTTATCGTCTGTCGCAAAGACATCTTTCAACACTTCTTTGGCAAGATCCCGGTCTATGCGCTGTCCTGTCAGGGAAGCGTAAGCCACGACCCGGATAAAAGCTCCTTCCAATTCACGGACGTTGTTTTGAATCTTCTCTGCAATAACTTTTATGACCTCCATAAAATCTTCGTCTACTGGTATTTCTTCCAATTCGGCTTTTTTACATAAAATAGCGACCCGGGTTTCGAAGTCGGGAGGTTGAATATCGGCGATCAGGCCCCACTCAAAGCGGGAACGAAGCCTTTCCTCCAATGTAGCAATGGCTTTAGGAGGACGGTCGCTGGAAAAAATAATCCGTTTGTTTGCGTCATAAAGAGTGTTGAAGGTATGGAATATTTCCTCCTGAACGCTCTCTTTCTTTTCAAGAAATTGTATATCGTCAATTAACAGTACGTCTATATTATTTCTGTACTTATTGCGGAACCCGGCGGTATTGTTGTCCCGAATCGCCTTGATAAACTCGTTGGTGAACATTTCCGAAGAAACATAAAGCACTTTCAAGTTCGGCGTATTACGGATGATGTGATGCCCGATAGCGTGCATCAGATGGGTTTTGCCGAGACCTGCTCCCCCATAGATAAAGAGGGGGTTGTATTGGGAGGAAAGAGGCATTTCGGCTACCGCAAGAGAAGCGGCGTATGCAAACTGGCTGTTCTTACCGACGACAAAGGTGCTGAACACGTATTTTGGGTTCAGATAGAGCTCGTCCGTAAAAGTATGAGTTAAAGTGTTTGCCTTTCTTTCCTGCTCCTGCTCTACTTCCTCAGGATCCATAAAAACAGCCCGGAGCTTGATTCCGAAAGCTTGTTTGACGGCCGATTCTATCAGGCTGCGATAACGTTCTTCTAAAATGTTCTTTCCGATTCCGCCTCCCAGGACAAGATATAGGCAACCTTCCTCTTCGTCCAAACGGTAAGGGGTGAGAGGATCGATCCAGGTATCGTAACTGACTGCTGTCATTTCGGGTTTTAGATATTCAAGTGTTTTTTCCCAGGATTTTTCCAGATTGTTCATTCTTCTTCCTTTTCATTACGCGATTCAGATGTGATTAACTTAACAAAGAGAAAACGTTTATTCCGTCTGTGTTTATTAATCATATCTAAAAAGTTATCCACAGGCAAGACCTAACTTTAGAAATCATTTTATTCAACGGTTAGAAGACTTGCCCACAGGATGTGGAAAACAGTCATCCACAAAAGGCAATGTGGAATGATATATGTCCAAAAAAATTCTCAGTCTATAACCCCTTAAATCGCCCAAATAAAGAACGTAAAAAAGAGAAATAAATCAAAAGAGCCTTTTTGGATATTTCATTGAAAAAATTAAGAATTTGCGCTATAATAAATAGTCATGTTTTTTAGGAATGAAAAAGAACAAATAACGTTTTTTTATGTGTTTTCGGGACAAGGAGAGTGTCTCCCTCCCCGCCCCGAAAACACATAAATAGCAATTTAAAGGCTAAATTGAAAGATAGCAAACAGGAGGGTTGTAAATGACGGCAGCAGACGTAAAGCAGCAACAATACAATGCCGAGCAAATTCAAGTACTGGAAGGATTGGAGCCCGTTCGAAAACGCCCGGGTATGTATATAGGCACTACCGGACCGAAAGGTCTGCACCATTTGGTCTATGAGGTAGTTGATAACAGTATTGACGAAGCTATTGCAGGTTTCTGTAAAAACATAAACGTAACTATAAAACCGGACAACTCCATCGTTGTGGAAGACGACGGCAGGGGAATGCCCGTAGACCTTCATCCCAAATTGAAGATTCCGGCGGTAGAAGTTATACACACCGTTCTTCACGCCGGCGGAAAATTCGGTGGAGGCGGCTATAAAGTCTCCGGTGGCCTTCACGGTGTGGGCGCTTCGGTGGTAAATGCCCTGTCCGAAATAATGGAAGTTGAGATTATGCGGGACGGCAAGATCTACAAGCAGGTCTATTCAAGGGGCAAGACCGTAACTCCTTTGGAAATTGTAGGGGAGGCGGGAAATAAGACCGGCTCCAGGACCATGTTCAAACCCGATCCCGAGATCTTCGACGAGGTAGAGTTCAGCTACGATACCCTTGAACACAGGCTGCGGGAAATGGCGTTCCTGAATAAAGGGATCAAAATCCAGCTGAAGGATGAAAGAGAAGGACAGAAGAAAAAAGAGACCTTCCATTATGAAGGCGGCATTAAAGAGTTTGTCAAATATTTGAACAAGAATAAAGTAGGCATCCATCCGGATATCATCTATTTTACATTGTCAAAAAACGATATGGAAGTGGAAGTGGCAATGCAGTACACGGATCACTACAATGAGTTGATCCTGTCCTATGCCAACAATATAAACACCACGGAGGGAGGCACCCATCTTATCGGATTTAAATCCGCCCTCACCAGAGTATTGAACGACTACGCCAAGCGCAGCAAATACATCAAGGACAACGAAGAAGCCCTTTCCGGTGAAGACGTAAGAGAAGGGCTTACGGCCATTATTTCCGTAAAGCTCATGACCCCGCAGTTTGAAGGACAGACAAAGACGAAGCTTGGCAACAGCGAGATGCGCGGTTTTGTGGAAACCACCACAAACGAATATCTCATGGCGTTTCTTGAGGAGAACCCCCAGCAAGCCAGGATAATAATAGATAAATGTCTCAGGGCCGCCAGGGCCAGGGAAGCCGCAAGAAAGGCCAGAGAGCTGACTCGCAGAAAAGGCGTGTTGGACAACCTTGCCCTGCCCGGAAAACTGGCAGATTGTTCCGAGAAAGATCCGGCCCTCTGTGAAATATTCCTGGTTGAGGGAGATTCTGCTGGCGGATCCGCCAAAATGGGAAGGGATCGAGCCAGGCAGGCCGTTCTTCCCCTTCGCGGAAAAATCCTCAACGTAGAGAAGGCCAGATTGGACAAGATATTGAATTCCGAAGAGATTAAGAACATGATTACGGCCTTCGGCTGCAACATAGGGGAAGACTTCGACGAATCCAAACTTCGTTACCATAAAATTATCATCATGACCGACGCCGACGTGGACGGCGCCCATATCCGCACATTGCTTTTAACCTTCTTCTACCGCTATATGAGGCCTCTCATCGAAGGCGGATATGTGTATATAGCCCAGCCACCTCTCTATAGAACGGTCAAGGGCAAGGAAGTATATTATACGTATTCCGAGAGAGAACAGGAAAAGCTCCTCAATGAGATCGGAAGACAGGGCATTTCACCTCCCCAGCGCTACAAGGGTCTTGGAGAAATGGACGCGGAGCAGCTCTGGGAGACCACCATGGACTACAACAAGCGAACCCTTATTCAGGTTACCGTGGATGACGTGGCTATGGCGGACGACATTTTCACTATCCTCATGGGAGACAAAGTGCCTCCCAGGAAGAAATTTATCGAAGAGAACGCCAAATTTGTAAGAAACCTGGATATTTAACCATATTCTCAAGACAAAACACGGCGGCAAATTTCAGTAAAAGGAGACAAGTATGGCGAATTTAATAGAAGACTCCAGACTAATACAGACAGAAATTTACGACGAAATGAAAAAATCCTATATGGATTATGCCATGAGCGTAATCGTGGGGCGAGCCCTTCCCGATGTGAGGGACGGCTTGAAGCCGGTGCACAGAAGGATTCTCTACGGTATGGCCGGATTGGGACTGACGCCGGAAAAGCCCTATAAAAAATCCGCCCGTATCGTCGGTGAAGTTCTCGGTAAATACCATCCTCACGGAGATAGCTCCGTATACGACGCCATGGTGCGGCTTGCCCAGGATTTCTCCATACGCTACATGCTGGTGGACGGCCACGGCAACTTCGGTTCCGTAGACGGAGACGGGGCGGCGGCCATGCGGTACACAGAGGCGAAATTGACGCCTCTTGCCATGGAGATGCTCCGGGATATAGATAAAGAAACCGTTGACTTTACGCCCAACTTCGATGGGGAAGAAAAAGAGCCCGTAGTTCTGCCTTCTCGTTTTCCCAACCTTTTGGTAAACGGAAGCAGTGGAATTGCCGTAGGAATGGCCACATCCATTCCTCCCCATAACCTGGGCGAAGTAATCGATGCGGCGGTCTACATGATCGACAACAAGGATGCGGATATAAACGACCTTATAAAAATCGTCAAAGGCCCCGATTTCCCCACCGGCGCCATCATCATGGGAAAGAGCAGCGCCAGGCAGGCATACCGGACGGGTCAGGGCCGGATTATAGTGCGTTCAAAGGCGGAGATCGAAGAGACCAATAAGGGAAGGCACCAGATCGTCGTTACGGAAATCCCTTACATGGTCAACAAGGCCAGGCTCATCGAAAAGATCGCCGAATTGGTGAAAGATAAGAGGCTGGAAGGCATTTCCGATATAAGGGACGAGTCCAACCGCAACGGCATGCGCATCGTCATCGAACTGAAACGGGATGCAAATCCCAGGATCATTCTGAACCGGCTGTACAAGCATACTCAGCTTCAGGAAACTTTCAGCATGATCATGTTGGCTTTGGTTGACGGCGAGCCCAAGATCCTTACGCTGAAAGAAATGCTGGAGCAGTACCTGCTTCACCAGAAGGACGTTGTCACGCGAAGGACCCAGTTCGACCTCAGAAAAGCCGAGGCGAGAGCTCATATATTGGAAGGACTGCGCATAGCGCTGGACAACATAGATGCGATAATAAAACTGATTCGCGAGAGCTACAACGATGCGAAGCAGAGACTGATGGATGCCTTTGGGCTAACAGATATTCAAGCTCAGGCCATTTTGGATATGCGGCTTGCCAGGCTGCAGGGACTGGAACGGGAAAAGATCGATAACGAATACGCCGACTTACTGAAGAAGATCGCCTGGTACAAGCGACTGCTTTCTGACGAGTCCGAGCTGATGAACGTCATCAAGGAGGAGCTCCTAGAGATCAAGAATAAATTTGCCGACAAGAGGCGGACCAAGATCATGGCCGATGCGGAGGAGATTGAAGAAGAAGATCTGATTCAAGAGGAAAACGTGGCCATAACCCTCACCCATTTGGGCTATATTAAGAGGGTTTCCGCCGACACCTATAAGACACAGCGCAGGGGAGGAAGGGGCATTACCGGCCTCACTACCAGGGACAATGACTTCGTAAAGGACCTGATCATTACTTCCACCCACAATTATTTGATGTTCATCACGAATACGGGCAAGGCCCACCGGATCAAAGCCTACGAGGTGCCGGAAGCCAACAGGACGGCCAAAGGTACTCCTGCCGTCAACTTCCTGAACTTGATGCCTCGTGAGCGCATAACGGCGGTGATTCCTATTGAGGACTTTTCGGCGGACAAATACCTGGTGGGAGTCACTAAAAATGGCATTATAAAGAAAACCGAGATTTCCCAATTTGACACCAATCGAAAGACAGGCCTGATTGCCATCCGGTTGAAAGACGGAGACGAGCTCATCGGCATAAAGGAAACTACCGGCAACAGCAATATCATCATCGTTACGAAATTCGGAAAATGCATCTGCTTCAATGAAAACGATGTGAGGCCCATGGGAAGACTTGCCGGAGGCGTTCGCGCCATCACTCTGGAAAAAGGTGACGAAGTGGTGGCCATGGACCTGGCTAAGAATGATGAGGAGCTGTTGGTTGTAACCCAGGGAGGCTTCGGAAAGAGGACGGCTATTAAAGAGTACAAGGTCCAGGCAAGAGGCGGAAAAGGGTTGCTGACCTACGATAAGAGCAAATTTGATAAGACAGGAGCCCTTATCGGTGCTATAGTAGTAAATGAACAGGATGAGATTTTCCTCATCAATTCCGAGGGCATCATTATCCGGATTCGCGCCGATGAAGTTTCCAAGCTCAGCAGGGCTACACAAGGCGTCAAGATCATGCGAGTGGAAGAGGACAGCAACATCATTGCTTTGGCAAAAGTGGTCCGGGAAGATGAGGATGAGGAGAAGAACGGGACTCCCGAAACCCCGGCAAAAAACCCGGAAAACAAGGACAACGGTGATCAAATAAAGCTTGATGTAGAGTAGTGAATGGTGTTTAATGTAATGTACCGGAGACTTGCTTTTACACGCTTCAACGCAGTTCAGATTTGTTTAAAAACAGCCGGTCAGGGTATAGTTGTAGGAGGACATTGACATGACGCTGCAAATACAAAGAAGTTTCGATCGAGAGAAAGGTGCGTGGAATATCACGCCCAAAGGAGATGTGGACATTTCCACAGCCTCCATGCTCAGGAGTGCTCTTGATGAAGCCTATCGGGAGAATAAGGCTGATATTATCCTTCATTTTGATGATTTAAATTACATGGACAGTACCGGACTGGGAGTCATTATAGGTGCTTATGGGAGGATGAAGGAGAATGGAAACAATATCACTCTTAAGAATCCAAGGGATAATATCAGGAAGCTTCTGCGTATCACCAATCTTGACAGATTGTTATGTCCCGAACTCTGTGAATGATCGTGAGGAGAGAATCGATGGCTGATATGATGAAGTTTTCAGTCCCGGGGAAACCCCAATATGTGTCAACGGTACGTATGGCTATATCTTGCCTGGCAAATTCGTTGGGTTTTGATGTAGAAGCAATTGAGGACATTAAAATAGCCGTATCCGAGGCCTGCACCAATGTGGTATGCCACGGGACTACCGGTAACGGCGAGTATGAAGTTTGTTGCGAACTGCGCGAGGATCGACTCGTTATTTCCGTCGTTGATAAAGCGGGAGGTTACGATCCGGAAACGTACAGAGAACCCTGTCTGGAATGCCCGAAAGAGGGAGGTCTGGGCCTATATATCATAAAAGCGCTCATGGATGAAGTGGAGATCGTCACAGAAATGGGAATCGGTACGAGAATAGAGATGGTGAAATACACTAAGTAGGATTGGTGAGGAAAGGTGTTAGTCTATGACCTCGCAGGAGAAAAACACCATAAATGAACTTTTTGAAGAATACAGCCGTACCAAGGATTTGAATATACGAAACCAAATAGTTGAAAAATACCTTTACATGGTTGATATTCTGGCAAAAAAATTTATCAACAAGGGCGTGGATTACGACGATTTATATCAAATAGGATCCATGGCCTTGGTTTTTGCTGTTGAGAGATTTGACCCGAACAAAGGCTACGAATTTACCAGTTTTGCAACACCGACGATAATAGGCGAAATCAAGAGGTATTTTAGAGATAAGGGCTGGGCCGTAAAGGTTCCCCGGAAGTGGAAAGAGATTTCGGCTAAGCTTCCTGCGGCCAAGGAGGCGCTCCATCAAAGGTTGGGCAGAGCCCCGCTGGTATCGGAGATAGCCGAGTATTTGGGGTATTCGGAAGAAGATATTCTCGAGGCCATGGAAAGCGGACAAGCATACGGAACTTTTTCTCTGCAGCAGACCTACGACGACGGCGGTAATGAGGGAGAGGCCTCTATTTTCGAAAAGTACACCGCGAGAGACGAGGTCGGATACATAAACTTTGAAAACAGCGAAGTTATAAAAGCCGTATTGAACAAGCTGAACGATCAGGAACGCAAAGTATTCCGCATGCGATTTTTCGACGAAAAGACGCAGCAACAAATTGCCGACGAAATCGGCGTCTCCCAGATGACGGTATCCCGCCTGGAGAAAAAGCTGCGAGACAAGTTTAGAGAAGAATACTATAGATAGATCAGGAGGACAGCATGAGTCGAGTTTTTTCCGGCGTACAGCCCACAGGCAATATTCACATAGGGAACTATCTGGGAGCGTTGAAACAGTTTGTTGAGCTTCAGGATGAAAATGAATGTGTTTACTGTATCGTAGATTTACATTCCATTACCGTGCCCCAGGATCCCAAGCAACTGAAACAGCACATTCTGGATGTGGCGGCACTGTACCTGGCCGTAGGCCTTGATCCGGAAAAGTCCACGGTTTTCGTTCAGTCTGATGTTTCCGCCCATGCGGAGCTGGCATGGATCCTCATGTGCAACGCCTATACCGGTGAACTTTCCCGGATGACTCAATTCAAACAGAAGAGCAAAAACAAGGAATCCGCTCCCGCGGGTCTGTTTACCTATCCCATCCTCATGGCTGCGGATATCCTTTTATATGATACAGATATCGTTCCCGTAGGAAACGATCAGAAACAGCATATTGAACTAACCCGTGACATAGCCATAAGGGTTAACAATGCTTACGGGGAGACTTTCGTGGTTCCCGAGGGACGTTTTTTGAAAGAAGGGGCAAGGGTCATGTCCCTGGATGACCCCACGTCGAAAATGAGCAAGAGCTCACCTAACGCGTCCAGCCGCATCTCTTTGCTGGACAGCTACAACCAGGTTAAAAAAGCCATAATGCGGGCCACCACCGATTCTGAAGGCAGTATTCGTTTCGACCGGGAGAACAAACCCGGCGTCAGCAATCTGCTTACGATATACAGTGCGTTTTCCGGCATTTCCATTGAGGAGCTGGAAAAACAGTACGACGGAATGGGATACGGCGCTCTCAAAAAGGATTTAGTTGAAGTGGTATGGACCAGTTTAGAGCCCATTCAGAAGCGTTATAACGAAATTCGCCATTCCCAGGAGCTGGTCAGCGTTCTGAGGGACGGCGCCGAAAGGGCAGGGGCCATTGCGGAAAAGACCATGGCCAGGGTGAAGGAGCGCTTCGGCCTGGGGCTCTAGGCGAAACCGATATATGATTATGACACTTTAAGCCGTTTAAGAGCAAGAAATTAAACAACTGTTTGGAGTAGCTGTTTGAAATAGAGGAAACAGAAACAGAGTTCAAAATAAAAGAAAAGAGAGGAAAGATCATGGCAATGGATTATCAGGCCTTGCGGAAAAAGGCCAACGATATTCGCATCGGTATCATTAAATCCGTTTACAGTGCGGGTTCCGGCCATCCCGGCGGGTCTCTGTCCGCCGCGGATATTCTGACGGTGCTGTACTTCAAGGAAATGAATATCGATCCTGAAAATCCCAGGATGCCGGGAAGGGACAAATTCGTTCTTTCCAAAGGGCATGCGTCTCCTGGGATTTATTCTACATTGGCTGAACGGGGATTTTTCCCGAAGGAAGAGCTGCTCACCTTCCGAAAAATGGGAAGCAAGCTTCAGGGACATCCGGATATGAAGAAAGTGCCCGGCATTGAAATGTCCACCGGATCTTTAGGTCAGGGATTTTCCGCTGCGGTGGGAATGGCACTGGCAAACAAGTTGGACAAGGATCCGGGAAGAGTCTATGTGCTCATGGGCGACGGAGAGCTCCAGGAGGGCATGGTGTGGGAGGCTTTTATGTCAGCCGCCCATTTCAAGTTGGATAACCTGACGGTTATCATCGACTGGAACGGTCTCCAGATAGACGGAAAAAACGATGATGTCATGAGCGTCACTCCTATCGACGAAAAGCTGAAAGGCTTCCGCTGGGAGGTCATGACCATCGACGGTCACGATTTGGAAGAGATCAACTACGCATTTGAAAAGGCCAGGGAATGCAAGGGCAAGCCCTTTGCCATCATTGCAAAGACCGTAAAGGGAAAAGGAGTTTCCTTTATGGAAAATGAGTCGGGCTGGCATGGCAAGGCGCCCAATAAGGAGCAGTTTGAACAGGCGTTGGCGGAATTGGAAAAACTGGGAGGTGAGCTGTGATGGCAGAAAAAATGGCAACGAGACAGGCCTACGGAAGTACGCTGGCAGCCCTCGGGGCAAAAGATGAGAACATCGTCGTCCTGGATGCGGATCTTTCCGGCTCCACCATGACAAAGGTATTTGCAAAGGAGTTTCCGGAACGGTTTTTCAACGTGGGCATAGCGGAGCAGAACCTGTACGGAATCGCTACTGGTATGGCACTTTCCGGGAAGACGGTATTTGCCAGCACTTTTGCCATCTTTGCCGCCGGAAGAGCCTTTGAGATCATTCGAAACAGCATCGGCTACACCCGTGCAAACGTGAAAATATGCGCTACCCATGCAGGGGTAACCGTAGGCGAAGACGGTGGCAGCCATCAGGCCATAGAGGATATGGCGTTGATGCGCACTATCCCCGGAATGACGGTTATCAATCCTTCCGACGGCGTGTCCGCCGGCAAATTGATCGAGAAAGCGGCGGCAATGCACGGTCCCGTATATGTGAGATTGGGAAGAGCGGCTGTGCCTATCGTTTACGATGAGGAGACGAAGTTTGAGATAGGCAAAGCGGTGACACTGCGGGAAGGTTCAGATTATACCATTATCGCCACAGGCATCATGGTCAATGAAGCTTTAAACGCAGCGGATGTTTTAGAAAAGCAGGGGCTGTCCATCCGGGTTATCGATATGCATACCATTAAGCCCGTTGACGAAGAGACCATCGCAAAAGCCGCCAAAGAGACAAAAGGCATCGTTACCGCAGAAGAGCACACCGTCATCGGCGGCCTCGGCAGCTGCGTAGCCGAGGTGCTGGCGAAAAAGCATCCCGCTCCCGTTGAATTCATAGGGATACAGGATGTTTTCGGACAGTCCGGAAAGCCGGATGAACTGATGAAAGCATATAACCTGACGGCGGATGACATCGTGCTGGCGGTGGAGAGGCTGAAGAACCGGTAA
>DGEG01000112.1:16121-16723 GCA_002385825.1 Firmicutes bacterium UBA3932
GCCCTTCTCATTATAGGCTCGGAAAAGACTGCCCTTTATGATGCGGGCATGGCCTATTGTGCTACCGGGTTAGTTGAAAACATAAAACGCGAATTAAAAGGAAGGCCTCTCGACTATGCACTTTTGTCGCATACCCATTACGATCATTTGGGAGGAATTCCCTACTTGAGGCAGCAATGGCCCGAATTGACGGTTTTCGGTGCTGCTCACGGCAAAAATGTGCTGGAACGTCCCGGTGCGCTTAAAGCCATCCGGGAGCTTGCTGTCAACGCGGCGAAACAATATTTGAATGCGGAAAAACTCGATCCGGATTACCGCGACGAAGATTTGAGAATAGACCAGGTTGTGGGAAACGGGGACATTATTTCCCTCGGAGATCGAACCATCCGGATCTATGAAACAAAAGGTCACACCAACTGTTCCCTGACTTTCTTCATTGAGGAAGACAGCGTGCTTTTGGCAAGTGAGAGCACGGGCGTTTATGTGGGAGACGGAGAAGTGATACCTTCGCTTTTGACAGGATATCGAGATGTGATAGACTCCATTGAAACCTGCAGAGCTATAAAGGCAAAGTACATTTTCTCTCCTCATTCGCTTTTAGT
>DGEG01000112.1:17026-17699 GCA_002385825.1 Firmicutes bacterium UBA3932
GCTGCGTTTGAAATCAACACAAAAGCCGGAATCGCCGCTATATTGAAGGAATTCAATTAACGGGTAAATATTGCAACAGTATCAATATTTAAAAGAATTCATTTGGCTGATGAATGAAAAATGTGGGCGCTGTACGTGAGAACGACAGCACCCGTTAAGTTTACAACGTATATTCTGTATACTCTGATTTTACGGATCAGATTTCGGATAAGGCTTCTTCATCCGCCACTACGATGAGGTTGGGATGAAGTTGCAGGATGGAGCCCGGCACCCTGGGCGTTATGGGGCCGTACAGCACCTGCTTTAGAATGGATGCTTTGGCTTTTCCGTTGACGCAGAACAAAATGGTTTTCGCTTTCATGATGGCTCCCATTCCCATGGTTAGAGCGTGCCTGGGCACATCGTCTTCATGGTCGAAGAATCGCGAGTTGGCTTGGATGGTGCTCTCGTCTAACCGCACGCAGTGGCTTTCTTTTCGAAAAACATCGTCAGGTTCGTTGAAGCCGATATGGCCGTCCAATCCCAGGCCCAACAGCTGCAGATCAATGCCGCCCAGAGATTCTATCTGAAGGTCATAATTTCGGCATTCTTCATCCGGGCGATCGGTCATGCCGTTGGGAATGTGAGTATTTTCCGGCGCGATGTTGACGTGGTCGAACAGATTGGTTTTCAT
>DGEG01000018.1:0-7656 GCA_002385825.1 Firmicutes bacterium UBA3932
GCCTTCTACGGCTTTACCGGCATCTCCATGGAAAAAATGACGGAAGAAGAATACGAAAAGCTACTGGAGCAGAGAAAGCTGGACAAAGAACTTGCAATGCGGGCTATGGAAGTATAGTCAACGAAACGACAATAATCCTACACAAAAGGGGCCGCAAAATGCGCCCCCTTTTCGTTTTCTTGATTAATTATAGCCTGACGGCCCGATCCACGGCAAAGAGGTAGAGATACGTTTCGTCTACGCGAATTCCTCGGATCTGCTCAAGGGCCTTTTTATATAATTCCAGCTGTGGCCGGTAGGTTTCTTTCAATGCGGCGATGTTCTCAGGTTTGTCCGTTAAATAATCGGATTTGAAATCGATCAGAACGTGTTTGTCTCCTTCCGTAAAATAACAGTCGATGATGCCTTGTACGATAATCTCTTCTCCGTCCTTCTCCATAAGCAAATTAAACGCTTCCTCCCGGTAAACCCGGTCCGCATTGAGCAGCCGCTTCCCGAGAGGGGATTCGAGGAAGTGAAGGATCTTTGAAAGATCCACGGATTCAATCTCTTCTGCAGATAAGATCTCTCTTTGCACCAGATCTTCCGCAAAATCCGCAATACGTTTTATATCCCAATTCCAGTCGGTTCCCAGAGGAATTTTCTCTATTATAGCATGATAGACTATGCCTCTCTGCGCTCCTTCTGACGCCGCCTCGGTTCCGACAGGTCGCCGCTCCGGCTTTTCGTGACGGCGACTCAATTCCGATACGGTATACTTCGATTTGTTTATTAGAGCAGCAGGATAACCATAAGTCCAGTTGAGCCGTTCCGCCACCATGTCGTAAAATGATTTATCCACATCAAAGCCCTGGGCAATGGCTTTCCCAAGCATTCTCTCCGGATCCGGCCGTTCCAGTTTTTCTACTGATATGACCCTTCTGTCATGAATCCTGAATAAAATATCTTTATAGTCGCTTAATGCAGGAAAAAGAAGGTCTAAATAGTTCCTGGCCTTAGAGGGAATAGCCGGGCCTTGATTTCGAGCTTTCTTCATAGCGCTTTCCGCATCACCTACGGAGCCCAGGAGAATCAATTTGTCCATAGGGCGAGTAAGAGCAACGTAAAGTATCCGAATTTCTTCAGCCATCTCTTCCCGGCTCTGCCTTGCTTCTATGATATTTTGCAGAAGGGTCTTCCTATAGCAGCATTTATCTCTGTCCACCTGTCTCAAAGCAACACCTAATTGCTTATGAAAACTGGCAGCTCCACCCTTTTCTCTGTTAAAACCTTTGCCCAGACCACCTACTAATACGAAAGGAAACTCAAGCCCCTTGCTCTTATGCACAGTCATGACCCGAACTACATCATCGTTTTCCCCAAGCAACTTGGTAGGCGTGGAAGCGATTTTCCCTTTTCTGACTGCGTCAATGTAATTGATGAAGCCAAAGAGACCTTTTCCCAAACTGCTTTCATAGGCGGCTCCCTTGTCCACAAGAGTCCTGAGATTGCCCTGGCGCTGAGTACCTCCCGGCAATGCTCCCACATAGCTATAATATCCTGTTTCCCGGATCAGCTCCCACAGAAAGTCCGGCAACGGCAGGAATTTCGCTTTTCGCTTCCATTTCTCGATGAGGGAAAGAGTCTCCCTGCATCTTTGCTTCAGCTCTTCCCTCTCGCCCTGTTGGCTGTAGTAAAGAAAAGCATCGAAATAGGAGCCCGTTTTATGCTCCACCCGGATCTCTGCCAGCTCATCGATGGTGAACCCGAAAATAGGTGAGCGCAGTACGCTTAGGAGAGGTACATCCTGTCTCCGGTTGTCGATGACCTTGAGCAGGTTCAGAAAAACGGATATCTCCAAGGTATCAAAGTATCCATCACCGGTGTCCATATAAGCAGGGATGCCTTCCTTTTCAAGAGCTTCACAGTATATTTCCGCAATGCCGGCGGCGCTTCTAAGCAGGATCACCATATCCCTATTGCCAAGAAAACATTGTTGTTTCGCCTTTTCATCATAATATGGCAGGCCTATGTTTTGCTTTATCAGAGACGCAGCCACGTGGGCCTCCAGTTCCGCTTTCTTCATTTCAACGATCTCTTCATCCAGATTTTCATCCTCTATCTGACGATCTTCCACCAGATGAAGCTCCGCTTTGTATTCCAGCGGCCCCCGGTAACTCACTCCCTTATATAGTGCCGCCGCCTCGTCATAATCCATACCTGCGCTTCTCCGGGTCATAATCCGGCGGAATATGTGGTTGACCAACTGAATTACCGGCTCCTTGCTCCGGAAGTTACGATTCAAATCCAGCTTCATGGAGGAAGGGTCTTCGCCCTTCCTGAACCTTTCATATTTATCGATGAATATCTCCGGCTCTGCCAGTCGGAATTTATAGATGCTCTGCTTTACATCACCCACCATGAAGACGTTGTCTTCCCGGCGAATCCTCTCGATGATGGCCTCCTGCACCAGATTGCTGTCCTGGTACTCGTCTATGAAAATATATCTGAATTTGTTGCGATACTCCGATGCAGCCGCCTCATCATAGAGGATTTTGAGGGCATAATGTTCGATATCAGAAAAATCCAGCAGACCCTTTTTCTGCTTCTGTTGCCTGTATATCGAGTCAAATTCCTCCACGAGCCCTTTCAGTATCAATGCTACAGGATAGGTTTTATTTATTTCCGATATGTACTCCTTTAAAGGTTTTGAACAATATCGGGATATAAGCTTTTTAATGCTGTCTTTGGCTCTGTTGCGAAGATAAGTAATATCATCCCGAATATCCCCATAACCTGCCTTGTCGTCTCCCGAGACTACAAACCTTTGGAAGACGGCAGCCTTCAAGCGATTAACTCCCCTGTCGTAGTCTTTTTCTATATTGGCAAGAATCTCTTCCACCATTTGGAGATCTGCTTGAGCTTTCGGGACAAGGCTGGCCAGACCTGCCTCCTCCACTGCCTGCAATACGCTTAGGCAATCGGTCTTTACGGATTCCAATTCCTCGCAAATATCCGCAACCATCTCCCGGAACAGCACACTTTCGCGGAATAGCTTCTCATCCCAGGCAAGGGTTTCTATTTTTTCCTCCAGCCAGGCAAAGGGATCGGGGAGGCTTTGCAAGAAGTTATGGAGATTGAATATAATCGATTTTGCCGCCTCTTCATTTTTGCTGCTGGCATAAAGCCTCAAAAAGAGCAGAAAGTCCTCATCACGCTTCTGAAACCGGCCACGGAACAACTGCTCCATAGCCTCGTTTTGCAGAAGGATTTTCTGGGCCTCATCACAGATTTTAAAACCGGGTTCAAGATCGATGAGATGGAAATAACGACGGATCACATCCAGAGCAAACGCGTGAAAAGTGCTGATATGCGCTTTATGTATTCTGTTCATCTGCTCCGGTATAGCAGAAACGATCTTTTCACGCATCTCCGATGCGGCAGCATTGGTAAAAGTCACCACCAACATCTCGTCGACGGCTACACCGTCGTTTTGAATTATCTGCTTGATACGCTCCACAAGCACTGCGGTTTTGCCCGAGCCCGCAGCAGCGGAAACCAGGATACTCTTATCCCTTATTTCGATGGCCTGCCGCTGTTCTTCTGTCCAGTTCATCTCTTCTCCCGTTAATTTCCTCTATGTTTGAATGATTTTCTTTAATTATAACGTATAAGCAGAGTTTTTTCGACATGGGAGCTCTTTGATGGGAGTACTTTTTTTGTTGCTGTCCTCACATAATTATGATTCCTTCCCATTCATCCAAAAAGTTATATAATTTAATGCTATTTTTTGTTATAATTAGGGAATATATGAACAGATTGAAGCAAATAAACGACCTCTTAGGAGACTGAGACAATGAACACAACAATGTTGATGATATTAGACGGGTTTGGAAAGAGCATGAACGATACTTGCACCGACGCCATCAAATTGGCCTCTACTCCAAATCTTGACCGGCTCTTCGCCACCTACCCGAATACTCTCATCTCTGCATCCGGGCTGGCCGTCGGCCTTCCGGAGGGGCAGATGGGGAATTCGGAAGTAGGGCATCTGAACATAGGTGCCGGCCGAATCGTTTACCAGGACCTGACTCGCATCTCCAAAGATATTGAAGAAGGGGGTTTTTTCGATAACAGCGAGTTGAATACCGCCATGGAACATGCCCTGGCAAGGGGATCTTCCCTGCACCTGATGGGACTCCTGTCCGACGGAGGCGTCCACAGCCACATTTCTCATCTGTTTGCCTTGCTGAAACTGGCAAAGAAAAAGGGGTTGCATCGCGTATATATTCACGCATTTCTCGACGGAAGGGACGTTCCTCCCCGCAGTGCACTCATTTATTTGGAGCAACTGGAGACCTTCACCAAGCAGCACGGCATCGGCAAAATCGCATCCATATCCGGAAGATATTACGCCATGGACCGGGATAAGCGCTGGGAAAGAACTCAGCTGGCTTACGATGCATTGACCAAGGGAGTCGGAAGATATGCCGGCTCCCCTTCGGAAGCAATAAACCTGGCCTACGAATCGGGAGAAAACGACGAATTCGTAAAACCCACCGTCATCACGGAAGGCGGTTCTCCCCTTTCCACTGTGCAGGACAACGATTCGGTAATTTTCTTTAATTTCAGACCGGACCGGGCAAGGCAACTCACCCGCTGTTTTACAGACGATGGGTTTAACGGCTTTGTGAGAGACAGACGACCTTCAGGACTGTGTTATGTATGCATGGCACAGTATGACGCGGAAATGCCCAATGTGTTGGTGGCCTACCCTCCCCAATCGCTTAGGAACACCTTCGGAGAATACATCTCCAAATTGGGATTCAGGCAGCTGCGAATTGCCGAAACAGAAAAATACGCCCACGTAACATTTTTCTTTAACGGCGGCATTGAAGCCCCTAACAGAGGCGAGGACAGACTTCTTATCCCTTCGCCAAAGGTGCCTACCTACGACCTGAAACCGGAAATGAGTGCCTATGAAATCACGGACCGGGTAATCGAGTTTATCTATGAAAAAAAGTACGATTTTATCATATTGAATTTCGCAAACCCCGATATGGTAGGACATACGGGAAGCATTGAGGCTACAGTCAAAGCCATCGAGGCTCTGGATGAATGCGTCCATCGAATTGTGACGGCGCTGAAGGAAGCAGGAGGCCAATTAATCCTCACATCGGATCACGGCAATGCGGATTGTATGAAAAACGCCGACGATACCGTCGTAACCTCCCATTCCTCCAACCCTGTCCCCTTCCTCGTAATGGCAAACCGCTCCGTGGAATTGAAGGAAGGCGGTATTTTAGCCGATGTGATTCCCACTTTGTTAGATCTGGCCGACGTTGAAAAGCCTATAGAAATGACCGGCCAAAGCCTGATAAAATGGCTATAATATTAAGCTCCGTCACTATTTACGGAGCTTAATTAATACTTAAGCAAAACTAAACAAACACTAAAACACCTTAGCCTTTCCGGTTCAATTCTCAACTCCCACTCTCGCCTGAACGCCCGCATTGTAATAATGTTTGATCTCTTTCATTTCCGTCACCAGATCTGCACGATCTATGATCTCCTGAGGGGCGTAGCGTCCGGTGAGGATGACCTCCGTTCCTTCCGGCTTCAGATCCAGCACGCGCATCACTTCCGCCACCTCAAGCATTTTAAAGAAAAGAACGGTGTTGATCTCGTCAAATACCACCATATCATAGTCGCCGGAGACGAGGACCTCTTTCATTCTGGCTAAACCTTTCTTTGCATTTTCAATATCCTCCGGTGAGGGCTGCCCCTTGACAAAAGAAGGGGTGCCGAATTGCTCCATCTCCAGTTTTTCAAAGTATTGCGGAGCTTTGAGTTCGCTGTAATCCTGCCCCTTCATAAACTGTCCGAAAAAGACTCTGTTTCCGGCACAAAGACTTCTGAGCGCAATCCCCAGCGCCGCCGTCGTCTTTCCTTTTCCGTTTCCCGTATACACTTGAATGTAACCTTTCTCAATGGCCATATTCCTATCCCTTCCTTTCTTTTATCAAGAGCTTTTATTTCCCATCCTGCAGGGAAAAAAGGGCCGCATGTTTTCCCGCAGTCCAACCGGAGCTCCAAGCCCATTGCAGATTCCAACCGCCGCATTTTCCGTCCACATCGAGCACTTCTCCTGCAAAGAACAAACCGGGAACTATTTTCGACTCCAAGGTTTCTCCATAAACCTCTTCTCCCTTAACACCTCCTACGGTTACCTGGGCTTCTTTCCAGCCTTTGGTTGCTTTTACCGCCACCTCTCGACATTTGAGCAGGCGGGCCAGGCAAAGAAGCTTTTCATCATCCACCTGGCAAGTGGATGAACTAGCATCCACGCCTGAAAGCTCTAAGTATATGGGGATCAGCCTGCTGTGAAGCATGCCTTCGAGGATGCTTTTCGCGGGGCGATTTCCGAATGTGCTTCCCCTTGACTCAAGCAGTCCAAGCAACCTTTCCACTGAGAATCCGGGAAACAGATCGATCTGAATGGAATAATCCGACGGTTTATCTCCTAAAATCCGACTCAGATTGAAAATGCAAATTCCCGAAAGACCGTCCTCTGTAAATTGAATCTCTCCTTCTTCCCGTGCCACAAGCTTTTTTTCTTTTGCCAGACTTACGGCGCCTTTCGCCCTGACTCCCTTAAGGTTGTCGGAAACGCCGCTCTCCGTTACAACCCGTACCAAAGCAGGGAGAGGCCGTTCTAAACTATGCCCGAAGCTTTTGGCAAAGCCGTATCCGTCTCCTGTGGAACCAAATCCATGTCCCGCTTTACCTCCGGTCGCTATAATCAGACTTTCAACCTGAGTGAAACCACCGTCCCACTCCACCACAAATTTTCCTTCAGGTTTTTTTACTCCTGTCACTTCCCTTTCCAAACGGATAACGACCCCGGTTTCTTCCAGCGCAGACTGCAATGCATCGGCTACTGACGAGGCCTGCTCCGAATAGGGATAGAGCCTGCCTTCGCTCTCTTCTCTTGCCAGTACTCCCAATTCTTCAAATAACTCTACGGTTTGTGCTGGGCTCAGGTGTTCAAAGGCATGACGCACCAGGGAAAGGTCTTTCCCTCCGTAATCCTTCCAGCTACAGCCCCGGTTTGAGAAATTGCACCGACCGTTCCCCGTGGCCAGGATCTTTCTCCCCAACATCGGATTTTTTTCCAGCAGAACCACATCTCCTGCAGACAGAATTCGTGAAGCGGAAAGAGCTGCCATCATTCCGGCAGCCCCTCCTCCGATAACACCAACCTTAAACATCTGCTTCTCCATGGTCTTTATTGCCTGTTTCCTGTATTTTTTCTTTCCTCGTCTTCCCGAGTTCAAATTTTAAAAATATTCCGCCTACAACACCGTTTATTCCCTGCAGGATAAAAATGCCTCCTATCACTACAACAAGAGCAAACCCCGCAAGGAGAGGGTTGAAGAGGCTGTAAATGCCCGCTAAAAGATTCAATACCCCCGGTATCAATACCCAATACCAACCAGTCACCTTTTTACTTCGAATCTCCATGGACGCCATGATGCGCAATACACCCGAAAACTGAATCCACATACCGAAAAACAGCACAACCATAGCATCGGTAAGAACCGTATCGGATAAAACCACGGAAGCAAAGATCGCAGTCAGCAGGCCGTCTGCAAACTGCCATGAAACACAGGGATT
>DGEG01000018.1:7859-8335 GCA_002385825.1 Firmicutes bacterium UBA3932
AGAACAAAGGCTATGGTTATGAAGGGCACTCCGGGATGAGCAAAACACCAAATTCCCGTTCCCAGCACAAATAGGCCGGAAAGAATAGTCACAATCCGCATGCAGACCTCCTGATTTTTTAACTTCCTCTAATTATATAACCGGGAAAACCCATCGTCAACCGACTAGGGGTCTGCCGGACATCTGTTCCGGCAGGGCAGGAAGTGATGGCATTATCTTGCCGGTTCATGTATACTAATAGTATAGGGAATTCCGATGAACATCCAAACCTGAGGAGGACATTGCTCGATGAAAAACATAATGGTCTGTGTAACACAACAAAAGACCTGTGAAAGACTGATTCAATACGGTCACGATCTGCTGGACGATGCCGACGACGAACTCTTTATCATCCACGTTGCCCACTATCAATTTAAATTCCTGGGGAAATCTAAAGAGGGAGAAGCCCTGGAGTATCTATATGAAAAAGCCATGGC
>DGEG01000111.1:0-990 GCA_002385825.1 Firmicutes bacterium UBA3932
GTTTTGTTCTTTATGGCATTGTAAAACAGAGACCCCTTATACATGAAGTGGTCTTGTCCAACAAATTCATCCAGACTTTCCGGCCGCATCCTGGTGGATAAAGGGATCATTGCAATCGTACCTCCACTGTGGTGACAAAGAGATCGTCCCCGGCAACGGCTTTTGTTCTTTCAAGAGATGCTTTCGCCTCGTCTTTCGTCATATGGGGAGCGCCGAGAACTTTATAGGATCCGTCCTTCTGTATTACCATAACCGCTATGTCAGCATCTGTCAAAGTCGAGACCATGGCTTCAGCACCTGCCTGATCGCTGAAACTGCCGTACTGCACGCAATATAGCAGGTTCGCCGTGCTTGTACCGCCGTTTTGCTGCTGTTGCTGCGGCGTGGCAGGCTCCTCCGCCACCGGAGCAGAAGTTTCCTGGTCCTTGGAGTTTATATCATTTACATCCTGTTGGTTTATAATAATAGAGGAACCGTTAAACTCCTCTTGGGAAGGATTTTCTTCCGTAGCCTTAATGTCCTCACCCAGGAAAAAAGGTTTGACCACGTACTCGGTAAGGCCGTACCCAGCTCCCACTGCCAGGATGGCCACTATGACAAAGACCAGAAATCCCCGCCCAAAAGGCTTGTTTCTATAAGTATATCTTCTCTTACTCATCCCTCAACCCTCTTTTCGTTTCCCCGTTTGTCTATCCTTATGAGACAAGTTAGGAAAATATGCGAAAAGAGTAGTTATTGCCCCTTTGAAAAGCGCTTTTTATAGAATGCGATGAGGAGAGTAAATATGTAATCGTAGAGGAGAAACAGCGGTTGAGCGCCCAAAACTAATAGAATATTGGAATACTCCGGAAGATGGACATTTCCAAGAAACGCTGCTTTGAACAACAGGATGCCGGACCCGATGCTTGCGTTGAAAAATACCAGTTTCAGGATAATCTCAACGGGTTGTTTCCTGATTTTTTCAATATAAAATTTTACGATTCCATACAG
>DGEG01000111.1:1257-18939 GCA_002385825.1 Firmicutes bacterium UBA3932
ATCATGACAGCGGTATACAGCGAACTGACGGCATAGAGAGTCAGCTCAAATCCGGGCACAAAGCTGGCAAGAAAGAGGGTGACCACTGAAAGCGCCAGCATTATGCCGCCCAGAGCGGTAGTTTTTATTCTTAGCCTTTGTTGTTGCTGCATTCCCGTCCCTTCCGTTCCTATCCTGCATAGTCGTTATAAGGGCATGATTTTCCCTTTTCCCTTAGCTTGATTACAGAGGTATAAAAGATATATTCTTTAACAGTTTAAATGCAATCGCAAAGCAAGTCGGCGCAGCAGTAGCACTGAAGCATCCTGCAAAGCTCGTCGTTCATGTTGCTGTAACCCCTGCCGTATGCCGTTGTCCGGTAACCGCTTGAAGCCTGTATTATGCTGTTCATGGCCATCCTGTATTCCATATTGCCCGGATCCATGCTGACAGCCGTCTGCACGTGGCTTACGGCTTCGTCGTACCAGCCCTTACGCAGGAAAAGCATGCCTTTTAAAAAGTACCATTCGGCGCCTCTGTTGCTGCTGCGTTCCAACGCCTCCTCTGCAGCTTTCAGGTTGCCGCGATCTATATCTATCCTTACCTGGCGGAACTCAGGGCTCTGTCTGGATTGATTGCCGCTATATGCGTTATTTGAACTCCCGTAGCTGCCGCCTCCACGGCCCGCATTTTTCATCAGATAATCGTAGGCTTCGTTTATCTCCTGGAGCTTTTCTTGAGCTAACTCGTAAAGCGGGTTGTCCTGGTGAAGGTCCGGATGATATTTCTTCACCTGCTCCTTGTAAGCGGCCTTTATTTCTTCTATGCTGGCTCCTTCTTTAATTCCCAGTACTTCATAGGGGTTTTTCATCTTCTGAAGTTCCTTTCTTTAGTATCTCTTCTGTTTTCCGAAGCAATCCAGAATATATGATGTTCTCAGTCAATTCCCGGTTTCGCTGAACGTCCAGCTGATCCCAAGCCTTGGATAATTCAGCAAGGTAGAATAACAGGTTGAACTCTATTCGCTCTTTTATCCGTTCTCTAAAGTCAGTCATGGATTCTTTGCCGGGTTGGTAATCCCATTGCAGAAGCAGCGGGTTATACGACCCGTTTGCCGCGTTTTCCTCAAGGTCGTCATAGGCATCGATTAAGTAAATCCATTTTCCTGTATGATACCCTATTTTGCCGAGCAGTTCCAATGTCTTACTGTCGTAACCCAGGCTTTCCGCGGAGAAGACCTCTTCCATCAGCTTTGCAAAGGGCTCCGCTGCCCGGTCAAGGGAGGCGCATTTCTGCTCTTCCAGGTCTGCCAATTCCTCCAGCTTTCCCTGAATCATTATACATTTTTCCGGATAGCTTTTCATTAGTTTTTTGTAGGTCTTTTTGAGCATAATTACGCCTGCGGCGGGTTTTATGCCTCCCTCGTCGCGTTTCTCGTCCATCAGATTAAAATATGCCAATAGCAACATCATGTCCGCAGCGTAGTCCACTGCGGCTTCATTATATACGACAGTGCGTTTCTTCAATGGGTGGACGGGGCATCTCTCATGCTTGATATTCTCTATATTCGAACCGAGGGCCCCCAGAACTAAAGCAAGAAAGACTGAATCATAGTTTAAAACGATCCGGGGAAGTTGTCCGTATCTCTGCTTGACAGACTTGCAGAGCCCGCAATAATAGCCGGAGTACAGTTCGAACTCCCTTATTTTCAATTCCGGCTTATCCGGCACTACGTATCCTAACATCCTATACCTTTTCCAGTCTATTAAGTGTCACGGGTTTATCCATGCATGTACACAAAAAATATCTCTGTGAGAAGTGAAATGCGAGAAGCGAGATGCAAGAGGCGGATCGCATTAAAAAATGCCCTCGCAAAACAAATGAGCAAGGGATCCTGCCTGCCGAAACTCTTTGGGCATATCCCGGCTTATCCGGTAATTTTCTTAAGTCCTTTTAGCAGCAAATAGCTTACCGTCATGTCAACGGCAAAGCAGCCAAGGATGATTCCGTTAAAGCATTTTTGGCTTTTCGGCATTTCCTTGTATACCTTTACCGGACAACAGCTTTTCTCGTCGCTAATAACCTTCTTTTTTGAAAAGAAAGCATTGCCGACCAATGCCATGGAAGCATAGAACATCGACACGGCTGCCACATGTTTTTTTAAATCCCAGTTGCGAACGAAGTTTTTCATACAACACCTCTCTCCCGTTGCTCTCGTTTTATTATACCGTCTCATCTGCAAATATACAACTATACTACCCAATATAACGTTATTACAACATTATATTTACGGCATTATGGCCACATTAAGCATAATCCTTTGGATCCGATGAGGTTAATTTCAGCAACATATTATCTTCGGCTACGGTAATCAACATGTCCGCTTCGTCGGCCGGGCGCAAGGCAGATCTTTCTGGCCAGTTATTACTGTAAATATCATGGCTCACATCCCTAAGTATTTTTTCAATTCCGCTAAGAGGTACGTTGCTGTTTATGATCCTACGATATATTTCTCCCGCATAGGCCGCCCACTGTTCGTCACCGGCGGTTTCAGCCGTGTCCCTGACAAGACCGGCGAATTTGCCGGTAATTCTCATGGAGACAGGATCCTCCGGAACGTACGCCAGTTTAACCTGACCTGTATGCACGTGCACGAACACAACATCCGGATGCAGGAGGAAATCTTCACAGAAAAACAGATAGTTTTCCGCCAAAAGGAGGCACCTGGCCAAGGCAGCAACGGTCTCCGCCATTTCGACTGCCAGATTTTTACCCTTCTTAGCCCATTCCCCAACCATATCTTTAAGCTGCAAAAAACCTCCGAAATCATAATATGCATGCAGGCTCTGCCCTTCTCGAAGAAAATGCATGGGAAGCAGCCCGCTGCAGTGAAGATTCTCAAGCATCTTTATTCGATATAAAGGAATCCGGCTCTCATCAAACTTAAGAGCGAAGAAACTCCGCCCTCCGGATTCGATTATTTCCGTTTCGTTTCCGTTTATGCAAACCCGTTTTCTGCTTTCCGCCTTCTCCATTTCAAACCCCCGTTTCTCAATAGTTTTTTCATTACAAGATCAATGTTCATCGCAAGGATCACCACAAGGTTCACAATGAATTTTTCGCCTCAGACTCTGCAGTAATAGCAAGGCGTATATCCCTGCTCCAAAGCTTCCTCGCCATCAATCCCGATAACGAATCGATCTACAGTAGGGCAACTTCCTCTGTGAAAGGCCTTTCCCGATGTGTCGAAACAATATACCCGACACCCATATGGCAAATTATCTGCATCGCATATCTTGCAAGGTGTGTACTTTTTGCGAACAGAGGGAGACAAAACCATCTCCTTCGGGTAGACTTCGATGATTCTGCAGTCCGATTTGTGAAACCTTTCTCCCGCTCGAGGGAAAACATAGACGGTGTTTGCATCGTCCTGGGTTTCCATCGCTTCAAACCCCATGCCTTCCCCATCCTTGTCGGCTCCGATGAAACCCCGAAAAAGCAGCCTCTGTTCAAATTGCAACTGCCTGTGAAAATCCAAAGGCAAAAGCAATTCCACCCCGTATTTAAATCCGCAATGGATCAATCCCGATGTTTCTCCGTCGGAATACAGGTACTCAAATCTGTTTAACGAAGCATCTTTCAGGGACACTGTTTCCTCTTTAAGCCTGCTTTGAATGCGGAATTCCAGCAATGCACCATGCACCAAGGCCTCGTAGACTCCCGTTTTGCCCTTTTGCTGAACCGAGTCATAGGAATCAGAGGGATCAGAGAAATCTATATCGAATTGCCAGGGAAGCAAATCCAGCTGTGTAAGGTATGCTTCCTTTGATGTCTTCTGGGCTTCCTCCGCAAAGCATCGCATAGTGTTTTCTTCTACCGCCGTTATCCGAATCAAAACGCTTATAGAGAGCACCGCCAAAAGAAACAAGGGCAATATAATGGCTGTTTCTACAAAAAGAGAGCCTCTCTTGTTCATCCAATCCCCCTCTCCTCTCCTACTGCTCCGCCATGGCTGCGACTTCTTTAATAAACGTGTATTCCTGAGAATTCACCGCTGCGCAGATTTAACACGCCGGGAAACCCCGACGTCCTCTTCACTTTAGAACGAAAGGAAAATCCGGAATAGCACCTGCTCATGTCAAAATCCTCGTCCGCCGTACCTTTTAGGTTCAATTGAATCAAATCCATTATCCGGATCAACTTGCTTTCCTTGTCTTTAAAGCAGAGCAATAGAAATAGATAGTCTTCATAGTCCAGTCCCTCCTGCTCTTCCGGTGATTCTCCTGCCTCATTCATGATGCCCTCGATGGCATTTTCCAGGCTGAGCACCCAGTCCTCCGCTGTTTTGATCAGGGGTACTTTTTCCCCTTTCTCCAACCGGGACATGTCCGTTGCTGCTTCGGCCCCCGCCCAGATAGCAACTATCGCTGCCTGTGCCGCAGGAGTAGCTGCGCCGCCTCCTGCCAGCGCAGCGGCCAAAGTCACCGCCTCCCATTTTTCCGCATCGGAACGAATATGCGCCGCGTTAATGGCAGTCCGAAAGGCCAATAATGACAGGTACACGATGTTTTGGTTGGTTTCATCGCTGAGCCGCCCGCATAATATGTACTCAACCTCGTTGGAAAAAAAGGTATTATTCCATTGGGGCTCGTCTAATCTGTGCCTGAAATATTTCAATATGTAGAGATTGATGCAAATCTCTTCAAAAGCCATCTGACCAAATTCGCTCGGGGAAGGCAATTCCAGAATGCTCTTAAATCCGCCGTCAATCCCTGCCAGCAGCCTGGAAGGCAGCCCTTGGATTATCTTGCCGTTTCGCAGCACGCGCTTATTCTTCTCATGGGTTCCTCCCCCATTATCATTATCGTCTTCCCGGCCATCGTCACTGCTGTCGTCTTTTGGTTTTTCATTTTCTCCTGCCCGGGGCCAACCGCCGTTATCGATCAATTCCAAGGCGTCCAGCACATGCAAGGCGCCGACCAGCATGCCGTCGCTCATAATCTCCAAGATTTGTTGTTCCAACAGCTCCGGATTTGTCAGGACATGTTCCGAAAGATCCACCCTAATCTCCTCCAGGCGTAAAGAAAGGAGGCTTGTCTTTCCCGCACCGGTAGAAAATCCCTCTCGGAGGTAATCCCCGAGCTTGTGCTCCACCTCTTCTTCCTCCATGCGAAACCCGAAGATGCGGTACCGGTCTTTCAACTCACGGTCATACTCGGACAATATGGAGCGCCCCGCCAGGTCAAATATCGCGTTGGCGTAAGGCCGCGAAGCCAATGCGGCTGACGCTTCTCCAAACATGCCCACAAGAAGCAGCAGGCAAGATAGAATCATGCAGAGCAGAACCGTTGCAGCGCCCCTTTTCTTTCTGATATATCCACGACAGCCGCGCATTTATAGCTCCTCCACCAGGAAGTCAATTTTGCGGATAAATTCACTTTCGCCTTTATCGATGCGTCCATCCGCCAAAGATTCCTCCCGCAACTCATTGTGAGCCTTCACCTGACTTTTGACTTTTTCATAGCTGTTGGAGGAATATCCGATGAGGATGGCTGCCGTCAATATGATGACGGGAAAAATCAATGCCGCTTCTACGAAGACGGAACCTCGCTTTGACGGGTTCATGCTTTTAAAAACCGCTGCTTTCCAAGCTGTCAAAAGTTCCATTGATAAAGTCCATGATCCTTTCGCGAAAGATTAGGCCCAATGTTACGGCGATTGCCACCAGGATGGCAACTTGAACAAGTTCCATACCTCGTTTGTTTCTCAGATTCATGATCTTTCTCCTTTCCTTCCAGTTCTTTTCCAAGCAGTTTACAGGCTGAGCAATATGGGCGCCGTCGTGATGATCATAAGAGACAAGAGTAGAAGCATGAGAGGAAATGACAATTTGGTTTCCGCCAGCCTGGCTCGTTCTTCTGCGCGCTTCTTTCTGTCCATCCATAACAACGTGCCTTCCGCCTCCAATTTTTCCGCTAAGCTGCTGCCCTTATTGATGTTGTCTTCTACGATGGCGGAAAATCGCAAAAGCTCTCGCACGCCGCTTTTCACCGCATATTCAGACAATTCCCGCTTGAGACCGGAATTCGTCTGCTGTGCTCTGTCTATCAAGTTCGAAAGCCCTTCATAGAGAGCCCGCTTTCCGATCAGTTCACGTGATTTCTTATAATCGAAGGCTATTTTTCTTAAAGCAGCCTCCGTAACCATGCCCGCATTCAGAAGCAGTATCAGTTTGTCTGTAAATTCGGGGAAGTCTTCGATGATGGACTCCTTTGTCCTTTTAATCTGTTTTTCCACCCAGCTGTACCTTTTCCTGTATACGGTAAACAGCAAAGTCGCAAAGAGAATCAGGATTCCGGCAAGATCAAAGCCGCTCCCCTCTCCGGCAACAGTCTGAAACAAGGCCGCAGAGACGGATACGACAAAGAGGGCACCTATGAGCAAATAAATCCGCCCAATGCGTTTTATGTTTTGTTCTATTTCCTTTTTTGCATGCTCCGAATTGTAGAGCTTGTCGTACATGCCCATTGCTATTTCAGGATCAGGCAACAGTTTTTTAATACTCATTTATTCTCCCGCTCCCTTTTGTTAAATAGGATCCTTAATGGTTCTGAGGTCCTTACAGGGAAATGCGTGTTATACGGGCTCCGAGAACTGCTGCGGCGCCGATGAATAAAAGCGCCATGGTCATTAAAATTCTTCCTGCAAGAGTTTCGTACATTATTTCCAGATAAGACCCGGATGTCAGCCTGAGGAAGATAAGTACGAAAGGAGGCATGGCGGTCAGAATTATGAACTCCATTCGCTTTTGCGCGGTAAATGTGTGCACTTCTCTTTCCAATTCGATTCGATCCAGCAATATGGCCACTGTCTTCCGAATGACCCTTTCCATATCTCCTCCTGTTCTTTTGCAGATGGAGTAGATATCGGAAAAGCTTTTTATGTCAGCAACCCCGCTTCGAAGGGCAAAATCCCGCAGCACGACTTCTTCCGTTTCACCGCTTTCCTCCATTCGATCTATCATGTATTTCAGTTCCCGGCTGATGCAGGCATTTTCCCCATGAATCAGCTTCATTGAGTTTTCCGCTTCTATCAGGGCCTCTCTCATCCGGCGCCCTGCCGAAATTGAAGAAGAAATAGCATACAAAAGATCCCGGAATTGATAGGATAGTTCTCTCCTCCGCTTTTCCGCCAAGTACTTGGAATAATAGCGGGAAGCCGGATATGCAAGCCCGCAATAAAGCAGGGAAATAACAATGCTGTTATAAAAGAGATAGACGCAGCTTCCTAAAATCGCGGCGGCAATAACGCAGAATATAAGCAGTTGTCTTCGACTCAAAGGATATGTACTGTATTCCCGTATCATAGCGAAATTCCTTTCAGCTCAGCTTTTGTCATATTCTTCAGCCGGTTGCCGGTTGGAATCAGGCCTTTAGCCCTGTCGTAATAAAATAGCGGATTGATAATGTATCTTCCTTGATCAAACCCTTCCACCTCAACGATCTCCAGCACCTTCCGGCTCTTATCCGGCATTCGGCCCAGATGTACGATTATATCTATGGCTTCGGCGATCTGTCCTCTCACCGCATCTATGGGTAAGGATGCAGCCGTAAGGTACATGGCTTCCAGCCGGGACAGCATTCCTAAAGGCGAGTTTCCGTGGCCGGTTGAAAGAGAACCGTCGTGTCCCGTATTCATGGCTTGGAGCATATCCATGACCTCCGCTCCCCTGACCTCGCCGACGATAATTCTATCCGGACGCATCCGCAAGCTGGCGCGGATCAATTGACGAATGGTCACCTCACCCTTTCCCTGCACATTTGCATTTCGGCATTCCATGCGCACAATGTTTTCAACACCCTGTATCTGTAACTCAGCCGAATCTTCGATGACTACGATTCTTTCATCGGAAGGAATAAACCCCGAAAGGACATTTAACAGAGTTGTCTTTCCCGAACTTGTCCCGCCGGATATGAAAATATTAGAGCCTCCGGTTACAAGTTTTTCTAACAGTTCCGCAGCTTCCGGGGTGAGGGTTCCCCACTCCAACAATTCTTTCATGGAAATGCGCTGCTTGGGAAATCGGCGGATGGAGAGTATGGGTCCGTCGATTGCCACATTGCGGCTCACTGCATGGACCCTGGAACCGTCTTCCATGCGCGCGTCCAGGATAGGGTTCAGATCGTTGAATTCTCTGTGTACTTTTCCCGCAAGGCGATGGATGATCTCCTCCAGTTCTTCAGCGCTTTCGAAGCGCTGGTCTACCTTTTCAATGTTCCCGCAACGTTCTATAAATATGGAGTCAGGGCCGTTGACCATTATTTCGTTAACTTCCGGATCATCCGCATAAGGTTGAAGCAGTCCCAACTCTTTTCGCGTGGCGTTGAACACGCCCTGAATCATAGCGGATTTCACAGGGAATGTGCAACGTCCGGTGCTGCTGTCGTACAGAACAAACTCCTCGATAAGTTCCAAAACTTCCTCATCGGTAAGCTTTTCCTGCCGGCTGTTTATCACCGCTCGAACGTTTTCCGTAATCTCTTTTACACTGCTGACCGCATCGCATCTATGTCTCTGCCGGGCACTTATCTGCAATCTTCATCACCCCCAGTTCGAAACAGCGCATCTGTCCCACATTTATTCGAATTTTTTTCGTTCCCGCTCCGAAGCAACGTCTCTGTCGTACAAATATCTGCAATTTTTCTCACTCCTACTCCGAAGCAGCGCTGAAAGCTTATATCGATATAAAGTCCGTCTGTTACGAAACTTTCTTTGTCATATTCCACGAAAATGCGATTGGCGTCGAAAACCTCCTCTTCATTTTCTTCTTCCTCTTCCTTTTCCGTCTCAGGTTTTGGGAGCCATTTGTTGGTCACCCATTTTATTTGATCTACTATCTCCTCATACTCTTCGGCGGCCATATTTTTTGTAAATTTCCTGTTCTTCCAAAGGGATATGGGGCTGCCGTCATCAATGAAAAATATGTTGTGACAGGATTTTAAAAGATACATAATACAATCGGATTGCCGCGCCGGAAAATCAACTAGGATATAACGGAAACGGCCTGTGGCGCAGATGGAATCGAGGAACTGGATCAGCTGCTGGCAGGACAGCTGTGTGAGTTCGTTTATGGCTTTTGCCGGCCTGAAGGCACATAGTCCGTACATGTCGGATATTAAAAAACTGTCGATGAAAGATGCAGTAACTTCTTTTCCGCCGGAAAACAAGTAATATAGGTACTCGCTGATGGACGCCCTTCCCTGATCCAAGGGAAAGTATATAGAGGTCGATTCCGTCTCCTCAAAAGATAGATACAGTACGTCCCGCTTGTCCAAAGAAGCCAGCTCGCGGCCTGTCGCAATGGCTATGCAGCTTGTGCCCACGCCGCCGGCGCCGGAAGTGAAACCTATTAATTTTGTCTCGTTGTTATGCAAGAAAAAACGTTTCCTGCCGGTAACTTCGGAAAAGGCGATCTGAAGTTCGGAAGAGATCCGCTCTAACCCACCGTATTTATATATGTAGCCCGGGAGAGGCGTTTCGCTGAGCCCCATCAGCTTTTCCCGATTTTCTGCATTATCCCGGTCCGCACATTTCTTCCATTCTTCATCTGTCAATATCAGATCGTATTCTTTTTTTGCCGCCTCCTCCAATACGCCGGCAAGAGAAAATTTGTGTCCCGATGCCAGCGTAATGGCGTAAATTCTGTCTCTTAAGGCCAAGGCTCTGGCCAAGGCGGAGGCATATTCCACATCTGTGTGTAAAATGAGCAGGCGAATTTGATTCATCTCTCTACCTTTGACTTATGTTCCGACCGTCGATATGCAACTCACACATGCAATCTCGCTATATATTTGCAATACTTACATTTATTTACACATATTCTAGCGCGTTCCCCATATTTTTACAATTGATTTCTGTCGACATTTTTCGACACTATAATGAGTGTTCTTCTTTTTCTCGGGATCTGAAATTTTTCATGCCTGCCAGCCATTATTTTTGAGAGTTTTGATTCGCTTCTTGCTCATTGATCATGGATCTTAGCTTTTTCAACGCATCCTTCAATCCCCCCACCTCATCTATAAGGCCTATCTTCACAGCTTCTTTTCCGTAAAGTATTGTTCCTACATCATTGGCCATGTTTCCTGTGGCGTTCATATAATGGTTTACAGTATCAAGATCTGCCTTGGAGGTTCGCACGATAAAATCTACAACTCTCTGCTGCATTCTCCGGAAATATTCATAAGTTTGCTGCGCACCTATGACCAAACCGGTCAGGCGGATTGGATGCATGGTCATCGTTGCGCTTTCCGCAATAAAAGAGTATTTGCTGGCCGTTGCAAGGGGTATTCCGATGCTATGGCCGCCGCCCAGCACGAGGGAAACCGTAGGTTTTGTCAGAGTGGCTATAAGCTCTGCAATTGCAAGACCGGCCTCCACATCGCCCCCCACGGTGTTGAGTACGGTAAGTAATCCCTTAATATGCTTGTTTTCTTCAACCGCAATGAGTTGAGGGATGATGTTTTCGTATTTGGTAGTCTTGTCCTGAGGAGGCAATACGGAATGTCCTTCAATGCTTCCGATTATGGTCAGATACTGGATATCGCTGCGGAAGTCAAAGGCGTTATTTATAGCGCCGAAGTCGTCTATGGTTTTCTTTATTTCCGAGGTTTCCTCCGGCTTTGCTTTTTCATCTTTCTTGTCAGGTTTTGCTGGTTCTTTCTCCTTCATAGTTCTTCCTTTCTCAGCCAGAAACTTTATAGATCTGATTGATTACACCGGCCCGGCAGTATCCGTTGGATTCGCCGATTACAGCCGATGAATTGTCAGAGCAATAAAGTTCTGGCATGAAATATAGTTTGTACTAATATACTTAGTACTACCTATCATTTGATTTTTAGGAGGGAATTATGCGATTATCGGATTTAGGAGAAAAAGAAATCATAAACATAGCCGACGGGAGTCGATATGGCGATTTGTATAACGCGGAGCTCATGTTCGATGAAAGGACAGGCAAGATCCGCGTTATCCTGGTGCCTGAACATACAGGGCGGATCCGTTTTGGCAGTGTCAACAATTATATCCATTTCCCATGGGATTGTGTCAAGAAAATCGGCGAAGACATCATCATCGTAGACACGACAACTTAATCTGCGATATTTTAGGAGTAAATTTCGAAATAATCTGTATTATATAAAAAATTTCTATAGGACAGGGTTGGAATTTTATGATAAACTAATAGGACCCAAAGCGAGTTATGTGAAAGCTATAAAACGAGAAATCATGCCATAATATACTGAAGTATCAGAGTGGTGGTGAAAGAAATAAAACGCTTTCGGAAAAGATCCCTGTCCTTGACAGCTCTGAAGAGAAGAATCGTAAAATCGTTCCAGAACAACAGCAGCGTTTTAGGTGAATGCACGCTTACCAACATCCGAAGAATTTACTACTTAACACTTATTGCAATACCATTGCGCATTATTAATATTGTCCAATTTTTTTTCACCGAGTCCCAAAACACGCAAGTTTATGAGACCTGGAGACAGGGAATCATCGCATCCCATTATGTTTTGCTGGGCTTTTTATTTGTTGTCTTTCTAATAACTCGCAAACTAAAAAACAGAACAGAACCTAATATAATTATGTCTGTTTTGCAGTACATAGTCGCGGTTGTTATCATGGCTTCCGGCGTCGTCATAGTTGCCATTGACCAATTGGTAACTACCAACATCACACCGTTTCTCTTAATAAACATCGTTATAGGTGCATTTTTCTTATTTAGGCCGCTGGTTTCCTTCTTTTTCTTTCTGTGTTCCTATGCTGCTTTTTATTATTCCATAGCATTTACCATAACCAACCAGGAAGTGCTGCTTTCCAACAGAGTCAACGGAGTCACCGCCGTTGGAATCGGACTCTTGCTTAGCATTATCCTGTGGCAATACAATTACACGAATACAATCCAGAAAAAGTTCATTGAGATGCAGCAAAAACAGCTGGAGCAGATGGCATACTACGATCCTCTCACCGATTTGCCCAACAGGCGATTGTTTGAGAAAATGGTTAAACGAGAGTTTGCAGCGATGCAGCGTTACGGCCACGAAACGGTCATAGTGTTTTTAGATATCGATGATTTCAAGCTCATCAACGATACCTACGGTCATGCCGTTGGCGACGAGGTGCTGAAGCAAGTGGCCGAAATATTAAAGAATAACGTCAGAGAGTCGGATACAGTTGCCAGATTTGGCGGCGAAGAGTTTATAATCCTTCTTTCCAGGGCTTCTGTGGATGAGGGCTGTGCCTTTGCGGAAAGACTGCGAAAAATAATCATGGAGAAGACATTCTCAATAGGTTCTCTTTCATTGAAGATCACTTCCAGTTTCGGCGTTTCTTCATTGCGGGATGTCAGCGGCAAAACCTTGGAGAACTATTACTATCATGCGGATCAAGCTCTCTACCAAGCCAAGCAGAGCGGAAAAAACAGGGTAGAAAAAGTCTGCAGCCGTGTTGACCTGGAAATCTCAAGCAAAACAAAAACCCAACCCGAACTGCAGAACTAATGACGTACAAAAAATCAAAAGGGACAATCCCTTTTGATTTTTTGCCTTTTTTATATTTTGACTAAACCCGTGTCATACGTTCGGTTTAGTTTTTCTTATCTTTCAGCACCGCCTGGGCTGCTGCCAACCTGGCAATGGGCACCCGGAAGGGTGAGCATGATACGTAATGCAATCCCGTCTTGTAGAAGAATTCTATCGAAGAGGGATCGCCGCCGTGTTCTCCGCAAACTCCCAGCTTGATATCGGGTCTGGTCTTCTTGCCCAATTCAACTGCCATCTGCACCAGCTTGCCTACCCCTGCCTGATCCAGCCTTGCAAAGGGATCGTTCTCGTAGATCTTCTTATCGTAGTAAGCTTCGAGGAAGCTTCCCGCGTCGTCTCTGCTGAAACCGAAGGTCATCTGGGTCAGATCGTTTGTACCGAAGGAGAAGAACTCTGCCTCGGTGGCAATTTCATCCGCCGTTACCGCAGCTCTGGGGATTTCCAGCATTGTTCCCACCAAATATTTCAGATCGATGCCGGATTTCTCGATGATGGCGTCGGCAGTTTTCACAACTACATCTTTTACATACGCCAATTCCTTAACTTCGCCCACGAGGGGAATCATGATCTCGGGAACCAGGTTCCACTCGGGATGTCTCTTCTGCACGTTGATGGCAGCTTCGATAACTGCTGTCGTCTGCATTTCGGCAATCTCCGGATAGGAAACCGTGAGACGGCAGCCTCTGTGTCCCATCATGGGGTTGAATTCGTGAAGGGAAGTGACTACCTCTTTCAGAGCTGCAACTTCCATCTTCATCTCCTTAGCCAATTCAGCGATATCCTCCTCATCGGTGGGCAGGAACTCGTGAAGCGGCGGATCCAGGAAACGGATGGTAACGGGATATCCTTCCATGGCTTCGAATATTGCTTCAAAATCGCTCCTCTGCATGGGCAGCAGCTTTGCCAGCGCAGCCCTTCTCTGCTCTTCCGTCTTAGAAACAATCATTTCGCGCATGGCTGCAATCCTGCCGGAGTCAAAGAACATGTGCTCCGTACGACAGAGCCCGATTCCCTCTGCTCCGAATTCTCTTGCCTTAGCTGCATCCTGAGGCGTATCCGCATTGGTTCTAACCTTCATGGTGCGGATTTCATCAGCCCATTTCATGATTCTGTCGAAGTTGCCGGAAATAGAAGCATCCACTGTGGGAATAGCCTCCCCGTATATGTTGCCGGTAGAACCGTCGAGGGAAATGTAGTCGCCTTCCTTGAACTCTTTTCCGCCCAATGTAAATTTCCCGGCTTCTTCGTTTATAACAATATCTCCACAGCCGCAAACACAGCAGGTACCCATACCTCTGGCAACAACGGCAGCGTGTGAGGTCATGCCGCCGCGAACCGTGAGGATACCTTCAGAAAAATGCATTCCCTCAATATCCTCCGGGGAAGTTTCCAATCTCACTAAGATTACCTTCTCACCTCTTCTGCCCCATTCCGCAGCGTCGTCGGCAGTAAATACCACCTTACCGCATGCAGCGCCCGGGGAAGCCGGAAGGCCTTTTCCGATGGGTTTTGCCGCTTTCAGCGCATCCGCGTCAAATTGGGGATGCAGGAGTGTATCCAGCTGATTCGGATCGATCATGGCCACCGCTTCGGCAGGTGTAATCAAGCCTTCGTCAACCATATCACAGGCAATCTTCAGCGCTGCGGCAGCGGTTCTCTTGCCGTTTCTTGTCTGCAGCATGTACAATTTACCCTCTTCTATGGTAAATTCCATGTCCTGCATATCTTTATAGTGTTTCTCGAGAGTATATGCAATCTTATAGAACTCCTCGTAAACCTTTGGATTGATTTCCTTAAGCTGATCGATGGATTGAGGGGTCCTTATACCTGCAACAACGTCTTCTCCCTGGGCATTCATGAGGAATTCGCCGTAGAGTTTAGCTTCTCCGGTAGCCGGGCTTCTTGAGAAAGCCACACCGGTACCGGAATCATTGCCCATATTGCCGAAGACCATGGCCTGCACATTGACTGCAGTGCCCCAGGAATGAGGAATATCGTTTATCTTCCTGTAGTAAATAGCTCTGGGATTGTTCCAGGAGCGGAATACGGCCTTTATGGCGCCGAAGAGCTGCTCTATCGGATCGCTGGGGAAATCCTCTCCCACCTTGTCCTTATATTCTTTCTTGAACAGTTCACACAGGGTCTTGAAGTCATCTGCGTCAAGATCTATGTCATCCTTAACGCCTTTTTTCTCCTTTAACTCATCTATGAGCCTCTCAAAGTACGACTTGCCTACTTCCATTACAACATCGGAATACATTTGAATGAATCTCCTGTAAGAATCGTAGGCAAATCTGGGATTGTTCGTCTTTTTCGCAAAGCTTTCCGCCACCTCATCGTTCAAGCCAAGGTTCAGGATAGTATCCATCATGCCTGGCATGGACGCTCTCGATCCGGAACGGACCGAAACCAACAGCGGATTATTCACATCGCCAAACTTTTTCCCCATGATTTCTTCAAGCTTGGCAATGTTTGCCATGATTTCTTCCCGGATTTCGTCATTGATAGTTTCGCCGTCCTCATAGTATTGAGTGCAGGCTTCCGTCGTAATGGTAAATCCGGGGGGCACAGGCATGCCTAAATTGGTCATTTCGGCCAGATTAGCACCCTTACCTCCCAAAAGCTCCCGCATGGAACCATTACCTTCGCGGAACAGATAAACATACTTCTTCTTGCTCATAAGTCATTACTTCTCCTTCTATTTAAAATTGTATTTTGTCCTCAATGTAAGCTCTGATGTCAGATATGGGCAGTCTGATCTGTTCCATAGTATCCCTGTCACGGATGGTTACAGTTTGATCTGCTTCAGTGTCAAAATCCACAGTGATGCAAAAAGGCGTACCGATCTCGTCCTGTCTCCTGTAACGCTTGCCAATACTTCCGGTCAGGTCAATATCCACCATGAAATATTTGGATAGTTCCTCATGGAGAGCTATAGCGGTCTCATTCAGCTTCTTCGTCAATGGAAGAACAGCTGCTTTGAAAGGCGCCAGAGCCGGATGGAAACGAAGCACGACACGCTTGTCCTCTTTTCCGTTGACATCAACCACCGTCTCTTCGTCGTAGGCATCGCATAGGAACGCCAAAGTCACGCGGTCCGCGCCGAGAGAAGGCTCTACACAATAGGGTATATATCTCTCGTTGGTTTCGGGATCCAAATAAGTCATGTCTTGTCCCGAGTGCTCCTGATGCTGCTTCAGGTCATAATCGGTACGGTCCGCGATGCCCCATAGTTCGCCCCATCCAAAGGGGAATTTATACTCAATGTCCGTAGTAGCTTTACTGTAATGAGAGAGTTCTTCTTTCTCATGATCCCTCATGCGAATATTCTCCATTTTCATGCCGAGGGATTTGAGCCAGTCTATACAGAAATTCCTCCAGTATTCGAACCATTCCAGATCCGTTCCCGGTTTGCAGAAGAATTCCAGCTCCATCTGCTCAAACTCTCTTGTTCTGAACGTGAAATTGCCGGGAGTTATCTCGTTGCGGAAGGATTTGCCTATCTGGGCGATTCCGAAAGGTATCTTTTTTCTCGTCGTTCTGGCTACATTTCGGAAATTGACAAAGATGCCCTGAGCCGTTTCCGGTCGCAAAAACAATTCCGCCTGAGAATCTTCAGTGACTCCCTGAAAGGTTTTGAACATGAGGTTGAACTTGCGGATCGAAGTAAAATTGTGTTCTCCGCAATCCGGGCAAGGAATCTTTTGCTCGGCAATAAAACCCTGCAATTTCTCGTTGGACCAACCGTCTACAGTGACGGACATACCGTCCTGTGCCTTGATATAGTCTTCAGCCAGTTTGTCGGCCCGAAATCTGGATTTGCAGTTCTTACAATCGATAAGAGGATCGGAAAACCCGTCTACATGGCCTGATGCCACCCATGTTTTCCGGTTCATCAGGATGGCGGCGTCCAGTCCCACGTTGTATTTGGATTCCTGAACAAATTTTTTCCACCATGCCTGTTTGACGTTATTTTTGAGTTCTACACCAATAGGGCCATAATCCCAGGTATTTGCCAACCCTCCGTATATTTCGGATCCGGGAAATACAAACCCCCTGGACTTGGCCAAAGCCACGATTACGTCCAATGAAAATTCTTTGCTCATATTATCTTATTGCTCCATTCACTGAATCTATTTTTATTGTTATAAAACAAAACAATAAACTTATTCGGGTGTGCCGTCTTCTTATTCCGCGTCTTCCTTATCGCTTGCTTCTGCGCCGCCTTCTGCGTCGTCCTCAGCGTCGTCGTCAAGCTCTTCATCCTGGTCGCTTTCCTTCTTAACGGCTTTGCTTATGGCTTCATTGGCCTTTGATTTTACATTTTCAAATACGTCGCTGCTCTTTTCCATAACTTCGTCGGCTATGACAGCGCCTTTTTCCACTACATTTTCAAAGGTATCCGATGCAATCCCGCTGATGTCTACAACTTCACCGTTGTCCTTAACCAGTTCTACGGTGCACTTGGTTCCAAAGATTGCAATGACTCCCGCTACAGCCGCCCAAGGAGCCAGCACCGAACCGATAATGCCCACATTAACGGGCAGATTCAGAATTACATCATCGCCTTTTCTGACGATGATCTTGGAAACATTGCCTTTGCGAATGGCGCTCTTTAGTTTTTCAACAATTACTTCGCTCTGCTCTTTCAGCTTGCTTTTCGACTTGATGTCGATGGATTCTTCGATGCTGATAATCGCATCTACCACGCTGCCGTCAGCCGCTTCCAAGGCTTCCTTTGCTTCTTTGTAGCTGACGCCTGTTCTATCCTTTACCAGTTCAATTTTCTCAAGAGTAATTTCCATGATAATACCCCTTTCCTTCTTAAATCTCTAACAATAACGTTTTCATGCAGAGGTTTTTCCGCCGTCTACCGGCAGTCCAGAAATTCCTCGGTCTTGAGACTGCTGATGTCCAAATGGTACTCGATATAATTCCTTAAAACTCTTTTGATCCATTCCAGTATACTATCGTCCAAAGCCAGATTCTCCAAGTGAGATAAGGATCTTTGAGTCAGGAATTTAATCACACCTACTATATCAAATCCCGCTTTGTAAATCAATTGCCCGTTGCCATCGGCAAGGGATCTGCAGGATTCGCATACAAC
>DGEG01000076.1 GCA_002385825.1 Firmicutes bacterium UBA3932
CATTTCCTTTCCTCCGTCCTATCAACGCTACATTTCTAGTACTACTATATATACCACAACTCTATATCCTCAACCCATATCCCCAAGTCATCCCCAAGTCCATATCCTTAAGCCATATCCTTAGCCCCTTACCCTTATTCATATCCTCAAGCCGTATCCTCAGACCATGGCCTCATTCTCATGTCCTCAACATATATCCTCAAGCCTCAGACCCCATATCTTAAAGTGATATCTTCGACACCCTATCCTAAAATCGTATCCTTAGGCTTCGGCCATATACTCCCATTCCATATATCGTTAATTGGCGATTTGCAATCGATATAATAATCGACACTCGGCGCCTGGTCACGGCGAACAGTTCCTCAAGCCCCACGCCCTCATTCTCATAACCTCAAGCGCCATATATCTCATTCAATATATCGTTAATTAGCAATTTACAATTGATATAATAATCTGTACTCGCCATCTATCCATCGACTTGGCCCTTATCCATCACGGACAACCCTGAATTTTATACGTTTATATTATTCCACCAGCCCTTGTATCGCAACCGAAAAAACTGCAACACTTGTAAAAAGTGTCAGACACCAACTGCAACAAGTTGTAAAAAGTGTCAGACACCAAATGCAAGTTAAGTTTTTCAGCCGGTGGCCGATATTATTATTAGCTTTATTTTTTCTTATTTCGCCTTAATTCGGATTTTGTCCCGAAAAAGCCGGAAAAAGGTAGATATCTGGAACCATATGTTATATTATCAAGTTATAATCAAGGAGACAGGTGATTCTATGGAAACTAATTATATCGGCATCGGCAATATGATTAATTTCTCGCTTATCCGCGAGGTGATCCAAAACTATCAAGAACTAATTGACGATTTGTCGGAAAAAATAGGTTCCGTGGATTATATATCCAACAAGACAAACCTACTGGCCCTCAACGCCACAATCGAAGCCATCCATGCCTCAGATCTTCTGGCAAGCTTCGAACAGATTGTCGGCAACAATTTACTGATCCAGGCCAAGCTGCTGGCAAAAATCCTGGAGTACGACCCGGATATCATTTATACCGACGGAGCGAAATTTGCCAAAGAAATCGGAATCGAAGAATTCTACGTAACCGACGGCAACGGGAATATCGAATTCACAAACCACGCCAGCAAAAAAGGAACCCGCATCAGCACGCCTGCTCTCTTAAGAGTTGTAGACAGCCCCGATGCAGAAGTGGTATTACCGGCCACCGCAAGCGCAGTCGGCGATATACAATATAAAGTTGCCGCAGCCTCAAGAATCGACAAACCGGGCCTGATTCAGTTTTCATCACACTTTATAAAGCCTTCCGGCCAGGAAGCCATAGACGGCTTCGGTGTAATCGCCCAAGAAACAAAACGGCTTGCCGATTTATCCAAAGACATCTCCGAAGAAGTAAACCTTCAGACAAAAGGGATGATCGACAAAATCACCGAACTCAACACTTTGTCCGAGAATTTCGATGAAACCGAAGACGTCAAAGCCCAGGCAAGAAAACTCAGAGAAGGCTTGAAGGAACTGAGGGAATACTTTAAAAACCTGCTTTCGCCCCTGTCTGATCTGGTCAGCATCGCGAAACAAACCAGTCTCCTGGGCGTCAGCGCGTCCATCGAAGCCGCCCATTCCACCAACGAAAAGCAGGACTTCGACAATCTTCTCAACACCCACATGGTCATCGAAGCAAAACTCATGTCTATGGTAGTAGAGCGGATGCCCGATAAATCCTTCGACCAGATTGTCAAGTTGACTGAATACACAGGAGTTGCCGAAGTCTGGGTCACCGACTCAAGAGGAGTAGTGGAACACACAAACAGAGAAGGGGGACAAGGCTTTGCTTTCCAAAACGACGGACAGACAGGCGCATTCATGGCGATTTTGAGCAATCCCAACACCATCGTCACACAACCCCCTGCCCACAGAGACATCGACGGAGCCGTTTACAAGTATGTCGGCGTGGCAAGAAGGGATAAACACGGCATTTGCCAAATCGGAAATCCTTCAAGGCTGTATGGCGACAGCACAGCGAAAGGCTTCTCCGAAGTGTCTAAGCAGATAAAAGCTTTGGGAGAACAGTCCAAAGCCCTCACAACGGAAATGGAAGAAATGATCCGCGAAATGGATATGAAGGCAAAAATCGCCATTGACACCCTGGCAAGGGCATAATGCAAAAATGAAAAAGGCAAAAGGGCAACCCCTTTTGCCTTTAGTTTTAAGCTCAAAAAATCAAAAGGGACTGTCCCTTTTGATTTTTTAATTCTCGCTCCGGCTGATTCCGTACTCGGTTATTTTATTCAAAAGCTGCCGGCGGGTGATTCCCAGCACTTCGGCGGATTTGTTCATATCATAATTATATTTCTTAAGTATGTTTTCGATATAAATGGTCTCCGCCTCCTTGCGCATCTCCCTCAGGCTTTTCTCCTCTGCGAGGGGCACCATGCTCTTAACATCATTTCCCGCAGCCGGCAAAGGAGCCGGGAACGAATCCATTTGAATCACCCCGTCCTCAGACAGCACCACAATCCGCTCAATGATATTCTTCAATTCCCGGATGTTTCCCGGATAATGATAGGAAAGAAGCGCATCCATAACCTCCGGTTCAATATGATTGATGGTTTTCTTCATCTCGTTTTGGGATTTTTTGAAGAAATAGTCGATCAAAAGAGGTAAATCCTCTTTCCTCTCCCGCAAAGGAGGAATCCGGATCACAATGGTGCTGATCCGGTAGTAAAAATCCTCCCGGAAGCGCTCCGCCGCGATTTCCTCCGCCAAATTCTTATTCGTGGCGGAAACAAGTCGAAAATCCACTTCGATCTCTTCGTTGCTGCCCATCCGGTAAATTCTCTTCGTCTCGATGGCTTTCAAAAGTTTAGCCTGCATGGACAAGGGGATGTCTCCGATCTCATCCAGAAAAAGCGTCCCTGAATCCGCCGCCTCGATACGCCCGATTCTCCGGGTCATGGCCCCCGTAAACGAGCCCTTTTCATGCCCGAACAGCTCCGACTCCAGCACCGTGGCCGCGATGGCATGGCAATTCAAATCCATGAAAGTTTTATCCGCCCTGGGACTGTTCTCATGAATATAGCGGGCAATTATCTCCTTGCCCACACCGGACTCCCCCAACAAGAGAATGTTGGAATCGCTGTTGGCCGCCTTTTTCGCCGTGGCGAGCACGCTCTGAAAAAGCGGGCTTTTGGTCTCCAGCATGGCCTCATACTGATTCATTTTCGCCTTCAAAAGCAGGTTTTCCTGCTTCAAATCCAGCATTTCGCGGAGCTTGCTGATCTCCCGCAGCAGCTCTCCCGGATCGCCGCCCTTCGTAACATAGGAATAGGCCCCCTCCCTCATGGCGTCTACCGCATTTTCAATACTGCCATAAGCCGTCAATATAATGACCTCAACGCCCGGATAGCGTTCTTTTATCTCCGCCATTAACTGCCTGCCGTCGATCTCCGGCATCATCAAGTCGGTTATAACAAGGTCGAAACTCTTTTTCGCCAAAGTAGCAAGAGCCGCCTGACCGGAAGTATCGCAGGTGACCATGTGGCCGTTGGCTTCCAATATTACCTTCATCACATTGCAGTAGTCCGGTTCATCGTCCACGACTAATATTCTAAGACCTCTTTTGTTCATTTATATATTGCTCCTTTCCCCTGGGGGAATTGTTTGCTGCCCTTCTGCCAAATCCCTGTTCCTGTCCACTGGAATGGTTATGGTGAAAGTGGTCCCTTCGCCCTCCTGGCTGTCCACTTTAATATCCCCTTGCATCTTGTTGACTTCATTATATACGATGTAGAGCCCAAGCCCGCTTCCTTCCTTCTTTTCCTTTGTGGAGAAAAACGGGTTAAAGATGTCTTCTTTGATCTCCTCCGGTATTCCTTCCCCATTGTCCTTAATAGTGAGGCGGATATGCTGTCCTTCCTGATGCTCGCATTTAACCTCAATCATCCCGTCCTTGGCGTCCTGCCCGCCTGCTCCGTTCTGCCCGCTTTGGCGGTCCTGACCGTTCTGCCCGTTCTTCCCGTCCGCCCCGTCCTTCTGGGAAATGGCATCTGCCGCGTTGGAGATAAGGTTTATCAGAACTAATTCAATGGCCTCGATGTTCACCACCACATCATGAGGGCCAACAAATTTATAATATACCGCAATGCCCCGCTTATCCAGCCAGTTCCTCTGCAGTTCGATGATATTGCTGATGTGAACATAGAGATTGACCAGTTCCTTTTTATTGGAGGTCATCCTGGAGAAATTCAACAGGTTTTCGATGATCCTGCCCGCTTTTTCCACGGATTTTTCAATGATTTTAATGGCTTCCTCCCGGGTGGCCACGTCATCTTTATCAAGGGATTTCAACACATAACAATAGTTGCGGACCAGTCCCAGCGGGTTTCGAATTTCATGAGCCACGCCCGATGCCAGCTGGCCTATGGCGATCATCTTGTTGTCCTGAAGCATCTGCCGCTCTGCGCTCCGCTGATCCGTCACGTCCTTAATCATCAGCAGGATTTTCTCAACCTTGCCGCGGGTGTCTTTAATGGTGAAGGAATGGGCCTCATAAATCCCACGGCCCACAGTGAGTTCCGTGTCGTGTTCCTTTTCTTCCAGGAAGGTCTTTTCAATGAGCTCGGAAAGCCGGCTGCTCGCAACCTCGTCTGCGCCGAAAAGCTCGGCCAGCTTGAGACCGATAGCATTGTGGCGCCGGATCTGCAGGTATTGGGCCAAAGCTTTGTTGATGTCCACAATCCTGCCTTCCCTGTTCACTTCTGCCAAGTAATAGGTGACGCCGTCAAAGGTGGTCTGCATTTCGTTCTGGCTTTCCCTCAGGAGCTCCATCCGCTGCTGCAGTTCTTCGTACAGGCTCTTGTTAGACTGGTAAAACACAAGGAATACACAGAGAACAGCGGCGAAAAGAATGAGGATGATGATGCCGAACTCCTCCACGAAACTTTCCGTATAAAGCGGATAAGACATTCCCATCCATTTGGATTGAAGATCCGTAAGCACTTGCGCATTGTCCATGTAATAAATGGCGTTGTTCAAGATTTCATAAAGGATATGGTTTTCAGCGGAAACAGCAAGGCAGTAGCTTTTTTCATAGAGATATCCGTCCGCCCGCAGCAGGTTGTCCGAAATATAATCCCTGCCTGGGCTGTCGGAAAGGTAATGATTGCCCGGATTGTCCCAAAGGTAACCCATGCCTAAAAAATAATTTAACGCGGTCTCGCTGCCGGCGACTGCATTGGCGTCCCCGGACTTAAGCCGACCCACCGCATCCCTGGTGCTGTCCTCTAAAAGCAGTTCGGCTTTGGGGAAAAATTTGCGAAGCGTCTCCACCGAAGGGTCCCCCTCAACGCAAGCGATGACTAAATCCTGCCCCTCCGGCGATGCCTCAAGCCACAGAGTGTTCTGATACATCAAAACACCCTTGGTCTCCACCACGGGCATAGTGTAGGAAATCGTCTGATCATGGGCAAGGTCATGCATGGCAATGGCCACATCCGCCTGTCCGCCTATGAGAACCGGCTCCAAATCCCGCTTCAGAACGGGCACATAGTTGATCTCTATCCGATAATCCCGGCGGAAATAATCCAAATAGTCAACGAGCATCCCGGAAGCATGGCCGCCGGCGTCGAACATTATAAGAGGAGCGGCATCGTCGGTAACGGCCACAACAAGCTCCTTCTTCTCAGAAAGCCACCCAATCTGGTCCTGGCTCAGCGGGTAGAGCTCCACCGGCTCCGGATCAGTAATTTCCTGCCGAGAACTCGCGCTTCTATAGAAAAACATCAGTAAAACCGACAGCATAACTAATGCAATCAGCAGAATCCTCTTATTCATGGGTAAACTCCCTTCGCGAATACTCTTCCCCAAAAATAAGCAATTCTCGTTCCATAGGGGAGACAACGCCATAGGCTATCCGGCTCCAAATGAAGAAAACTACTCCTAAAAGCAGCCAGATGAGAATCAGAGCCCATTCCTGGGGCCAGGCAAGAGACACCTTCCCCATCGGCGTGTAGAGCAAAAGAAAACCAACGGACATAACAGTCACGATAACGGCAATAGGAACCCCGTATTTGATTTTGAAAGGGCGCGCCAGGTCCGGCTCCTTTTTCCTTAGAATAAGAAAGGCCGCCGCTACCATGAGGTAGGCCATTACAGAACCGAAAGCGCTGGCGTTGACAAACCACACCAAGGCGTTCCGACCAAGCAACGGTGTGAGGGTACATATCACTCCCACCAGAAGAATGGCCCCGGTAGGAGTTTTGTATCTTGGGTGGAGGTTTCCGAAAAATGGCGGCAGCATTTTGGCCCGTCCCATGGCAAAGATAATTCTCGTGGAACCGACGATAAAACCGTTCCAGCTTGTCATAATTCCGCAAATTCCGCCAACAATCATGATTTTGCCGAAAATCGGAGATTTAAAGCAGTAAGCCATGGCGTCCGCCGCAGGGACGATTCCTGCACTCCGAACTTCGGGAGGAGCGGACAGGCTGATCCCCAGGATGATAAGGAAGTACCAGCAGGCTGCCAGTAAGATGGCAACGATAAAGGTTTTGGAAATGTGCCGCAATGGCAGGTTCATTTCCTCCGCCGATTGAGGGATAACATCAAATCCCACAAACATGGAAGGTACCATCAAGAGAACGGCTACGAGCCCCTTTCCTGTGGTGAAAGTGGGTGCAATATAAGCGGGATCCCCAAAGGATATACCGCCAAAGACAAAAATCAGCCCTACAAGAAAGAGCGCCGAGGTGGTCATCACCTGAAAAATGGCAGCAGGACGGATGCCGAAATGATTGAGAAGAAGCAAAACGAGGGCTCCTGCCATGCCCACCAAAGCCCAGGAAGCGAAAACTGGATACCCGCCGACGCTCCACAAATAGCCGACTTTCGGTATGGGGAGTATATAGTCAATAGCCGTGGCGAGAGCAATGCCCTCCCAAGCAGCAACACCTATATATGCGAAAGATATGGCCCAACCCACCAGCCAGGCAAAGCGCTGGCCTAAGGCCCGGTATGCATAGACCATCTCTCCGCCCGCAAGCGGAAGTGCCGCCGTCAATTCGGCATATGTAAGTCCAACGAGAATGCAGAGGGCAGCCCCTATTGCAAAAGCCAAAAGGGAACCCAGAACCCCGGCTTCCTTGATCCAAAGGCCGGAGAGCATTACCCAACCCCAGCCCACCATGGTTCCAAAGGCAAGGGTGAGTACATCCGTCCTTCCCAGTACCCGCTTCAGCCCTGCGTTATCCCCCGGTTTAATACTATTATTTGTATTCATTCCGCCGCCCTGAATTATTGTATTTGGTGTCTATTGTATTTGGTGTCTGTATTTGGTGTCTGTATTTGGTGTCTGACACTTTTTACAACACTTTTTACAACTTGTTGTGTTTGGGGTCTGACACCTTTTACAAGTTTTATGATATCAAGCGCCAAAGCATAAAACAAGGGAAGTTACATGTGGAGTTGTATTTGGTGTCTGGCATTTTTTACAAGTTGTTGTATTTGGTGCCAGACACCAAATACAATCTCCAATTACCAAGGGGCCGGGATTGTTCCCCGGCCCCTTGGTACCCATTCAGGAGGTAAGTATTAAAATATTAATATTTTATTTCTCTCGATCCGGTATACTTGCGATCCTCTCTCATGTAATCTTCGCCAAACATGAGATACTCTCTTTCTTCAATGCTTACGTCAGGATATGCCCTCTGGTTCATAATCAGCAGAACCGCCCCGAGAATGACCCATCCAAAGACCATCAACCATTCATATGGCCAGATCAAACCTTGAGTAAAGATAGGCAGATAAAGTGTTATAAAGAAAATAGCCACGATAACGGCAATAATTCCCACAACGCCCCCTGCCTTTATAGCGTAAGGTCTCTCCAGTTCGGGCTCTTTCTTACGTAATGCCACAAAGGAGCAAGCTACCATGCAGTAAGCCGTAACGGTTCCAAAGGCGCTGGCGTCCACAAACCATACCAGTGCACTCTTTCCAAGCAGCGGAGAAATGCATGTAATTATGCCAACCAACAAAATAGCAGCGGTTGGAGTCTGGTACTTGGGATGAACTCTTCCGAAGACGGGAGGAAGCATCTTGGCTCGACCCATAGCGAAAATAACCCGCGTCGCACCCAAAATAAAACCGTTCCAGGAGGTAAGGATTCCGCACAAAGCCGTAATAATCATAAACTTCCCTGCAATGGGCGAGTTCAACGCGTATGCAAAGGAATCAGCTACCGGTATGGAAGCCGTATCTCTCACTTCCTGAGGCGCACAAAGCGAAATGCCTATAATCATGATAATATACCAGGCAGCAGTCAACAGTATGGACAAAATCAATACCTTCGCGATAGACCTCAGAGGAATGTTCATTTCCTCCGCAGCCTGCGGTATAACGTCGAATCCTACGAACATGGCAGGTACCATCAAAAGCACAACAACGAGGCCGCTGGCGTTGGTGGTAAGAGGAAGCATGTTGGATACACTTCCAAAGCCTACCCCACCAAAGAAGAACAGAATCCCGCCGATAGCCATGGCCACCGTCGCTGATTTCTGGAAAACCGCTGCCGGCTTGACGCCCCTGTAATTTACGATAGCTAAAATCAACCCGCCCAGGGAACCGACCAGAACCCAGGACAGATACACGTCAAACCCCGCCACCGTCCAAAGATAGCCAAACCTGGGCAACGGAATAAGGTAGTCTATGGCGGTAACCATTGCCGGCCCTTCCCACGCTGCCACTCCTACATAAGCAAAGGTAATCATCCAGCCTGTGAACCATGAAGCTTTATAACCCAAGCCGCGATAGGAGAAAACCAGCTCGCCGCCCGCAAGAGGCAATGCCGGTGTCAGCTCCGCATAAGTGAGGCCGACGAAAATGCAAAGTATGGCTCCGATAGCAAAGGCGGCCACTGCGCCAATAACTCCGGCTGCAGCAACCCAGACGCCGGCCAGCATGATCCAGCCCCAGCCAATCATGGTCCCAAAGGCAAGAGCCAAGACATCCTTAAGGTTCATGACCTTTTTCAGTTCTGCTCTTTCGCTTACATTTTTTGACATAATATCACCCTTTCTTGATATGGGCCCTATTTATAACTTATAGAATATTGCTTTAAAGCCAAAGGCATCCGCGCCTCATCATTTGGGCCCCTTGTGCATCAATAATTTAGCAATTTCTATGCCAGTGAATTTTGATTTGTATTTTCCTGAAATTTCAATTGTAGGCCACGAATACCGCCCCAATCGGAAGAAGTTTTTCCACAAAACAGGAAATTAATTTCCAACTTGTATTCGGTGTCTGACACCAAATACAGACACCAAATACAAAAATCAAAAGGGACTGTCCC
>DGEG01000122.1 GCA_002385825.1 Firmicutes bacterium UBA3932
ATAAATATCCTTACAAGTGTTCAAATATCAATAGATTCTTGGTGCGGGCAACATTTGACTACGGAAACTTTTAATAAAAAGAAAAGTAGCAAATGACTTTTGCATCTGCTACTTTGTCTACAGTCTGGGGCGCCGGTGCCGGCGCCTTCCTCTGAATTATTGATTTAGGTTTCCATTGTTGTTGTTTGGTCCGGTATTGGGGGTTCCGTTATTTAAGTTATTGCCCGGCCCATTCCAGTTATTGTCCATTCCGTTTTGGTCGTTCCGGTTGTTATCAATTCCGTTTAACCCATTGTTATCCATACCCCCGTTATTCGGACCCGGCTCCGGCATACCATCATAGTCTGCACAGGCTGCAAATACCAACAAACCTAAAATCAACAGAAAAGCAAGACAAATTTTTTTACGCTTCATACAATTCATCTCCTTCCTTTTCACAAAATAGTATCTGCAGTCTGTGATTTTTTACACACAAATTAATCGCGCAAAAAAAGGAAAACTAGCATTTGATGTCTGCTTCTTAACTTTAAAACCAATAGTAAAAGCAACCGAATCCTGTCAAAATTTTTTCGGTTGCTATTTCTTCCATATAATTTCATAAATTGACTTGTTCAGTTCAAAGGCAACTTTTTTCTACAAAATCTGAAATCGATTGCTTTATTTGAAAAAGGGCCACCGGTCTATCCGCTGATTTCTTCAAGGGATTTGCCCATGGTCTCTTTACCCAGAAGGGCAACCACCAGGGCGACGACAGCAAACACGGCTGTCAACATTATGAACACATACGTAAATCCGATGTCAGTGCCGTAGAAATTATATATAACCGGAACGACAAAAGGAGCCGTAAATGCACCCAAACGCCCGAATGCGGTAGCCCAACCCGATCCGCTGCCCCTGGCAACAGTCGGATATACTTCCGGAGTATACGCGTAAACACATCCCCAGGCGCCCAGACTGAAAAAGTAAAGCAGTGAACCGTAAATCAACACTTCCGTGGTACTGGCCGCATGGCCGAAAAGCCAGGCAGCCACAGCCGTTCCGGCAAAATACAAAAACAGAGCTAGTTTTCGTCCGATACGCTCTACAAGCCAAGCGGCACTGTAATATCCCGGCAGTTGGGCGAGGCACATAATCAGCGTAAATTCAAAGCTCTTCACCAAAGTAAAGCCTTTACCCAATAGCAGCGTGGGAGTCCATAACACAAATCCGTAATAGCCAAAGTTCACGCCAAACCAGATTACCCAAAGCACCAAGGTGGTCCTGACATACTTCTTTGACCAAAGATCGATAAAGCCCACGTGAACTTTTTCTACGGTCTCATGGCTTTCCTGCTCAAGGTTTGTTTTTTCTTCTTTTTGAACTTTATATTCGATTCCGGCCTGCCCTTCCATTATGCGTACCAGAGTATCCGCTTCCTCAGCCCTTCCCACTGACGCTAAATAACGCGGGGATTCCGGTATGGCTTTGTAGTAAACCACAGCCAGCAATGCAGGTACGGCGCCGATCCAGAATGCCACTCTCCAGCCGTAACCCGGTATGAGGAAATAAGCCACCAATGCGGATAAGATCCAGCCCCAGGCCCAGAAACTCTCCAACAATATCCCGTTACGCCCTCTTATTCTTGTGGGCGAGTATTCGCTGATAAAAGCAAAGGCAACAGGTCCTTCCCCTCCTAGCCCAAACCCGGTTAAAAATCTCAAAACCAGTAACATGGGATAGTTGACGGCAAATCCCGATAAACCGCTGGCCACCCCGAAAATAATCAGATTTCCGATTATTAAGGTTTTTCTTCCCCATTTATCCGCAGCGATACCCGACAACGTAGCTCCCAGGGCCATACCTATCATCCCTGCGCTGGCCAACCAGCCAAGCTGCCCGGGAGTGAGTTCCCAGTCTTGTCCGATAGCCGCAATAACACCGGATACCATGCCCTGATTCATGGCTACGAATACCCATATGATACCGGTCACCAACAATATTTTTCGCAACATTGGTGTAGAAGGAAGTTGGTCGATACGCTTTGCAATACTTAACATGGCTTCTCCTTTTCTGGCTAATTATAAATTACATTAGATAACCCTTTTTCTTAAGCTGTTCCTCGATATAATCAAGAGTCTCCTCCGAATCTCCAGCCACGGTATGGTAATGGTAATCGTCCGTGAGGTGCTTCAAAGGAGAGATCTTCCCCGCTTTTAATTGTGCAGTAAAGGTATCAACATCCTTTCTCGAAGCGAGCATAAGTTCCACCCTTAGCTCGCCATATATTTCGTGATTTACGAAGACGTCCAGGACTTTGCCTCCTGCATCTACTATGGTGTACAACTCATCGGCAATCTGATTATCGTCGTGGCGGACCTTAATGATTCTGCTCGGCGAGTCTTCCTTTTCCAAAACATAGCCTCTGTAAGTGGAAAGGATCTTATTCCCCGCTGCCCGGAGCAGTGTAATATCCTGCACGATGACCTGCCGGCTCACTTTAAAATGAGAGGCCAACGCAGTGCCGGACAAGGGTTCCTGACTTTCTTCAAGCAATTTGATAATTTCCTTTCTCCTGAGGTCGCCTTTCATCGCATTCACCTTTCCGAATCTCTATTCTTACTCTTACTCGGCTTCGGCCCGCAGAGATCCGACACAATATTCTGCCTGAATTATTTATTATATACTGTCAACAGTATAGCATATGACTATACAGGTGTCAAGACAGCTGTCAATCATGTTATCTTATCGTATTTTTCATGTGATCTCTGCACATCT
>DGEG01000127.1 GCA_002385825.1 Firmicutes bacterium UBA3932
ACAGTCTGAATCAAAAGGGACAGTCCCTTTTGATTTTTTGATTCTTCAATATTACTATTTCAGCATTTTTTCTGCCATGGAAAATGTGGCTTCATCAAATAAGACCAAATACACTTCCATTTCATTTTCTTCAAGGAAGTGTTTAATGGTGGAAATGGCTACTTTCAGCGCCTGCTCTTTCGGATATCCATAGGCTCCGGCGGATATGAACGGGAAGGCGATGCTTTTCAGATTATGTTCCTTTGCCAGGGCAAGAGAGTTATTATAGCAATCGGTAAGCAGCTTTTCTTCATTATTTTTGCCTCCGTGCCAGACCGGTCCTACCGTATGGATCACGTGTTTTGCGGGAAGCCTATAGCCTTTTGTAATCTTTGCCTGTCCTGTTTCACACCCGCCGAGAGTTCGGCATTCTTCCAGAAGTTCCGGCCCCGCGGTCCTGTGAATGGCCCCGTCAACTCCGCCGCCGCCGAGGAGGGTCTTGTTCGCTGCATTGACAATGGCGTCTACCTGGACTTTTGTAATATCACCCCGTAGAACTTTAAGTGGCATGATAACACCTCCTTTTGTAAAAAGGTGTTGTAAAAAGTGTGAAACACCAAATACAACACCTAAAGCAAACACTACTGCTGGTACACATTATATCATACTTGTACTTGGTGTCTAAAGGTATCAAAAAATCAAAAGGGACAGTCCCTTTTGATTGATAAACTATTGACAATCTTTTAAATTGATATTACCATATCGATAGTGAGATATCGATATATCAAAAGGAGGTGGCTCTTTTGAATAAAAAGGTTACTCTTACCGTTCAGGCACTGCAGAGAATGCCTTACTATTTGCAGTACCTAAGAAAGGCGAAAGAGCAGGGAATAGAATCTGTTTCGTCAACATCCATTGCCAAAGATTTAAAATTAAACGACGTGCTGGTAAGAAAGGACCTGGCTGCCATCAGCACAACCCAAGGCAAGCCCAAGTCCGGATTTGCTGTGAATGAACTTATCGATAACATCGAGGATTATCTTGGTTACAACAATACAATGGATGCAGTTCTCGTAGGCGTAGGCTCCCTTGGGAGAGCCCTGCTGGGAAACGATGAGTTTGAGAAGTATGGTCTGAACATCGTAGCCGCTTTTGATACCGATGAGTCCATCGTTAATCAAATTATATCGGGCAAACAAGTTTTCCCTCTAAAACGGCTCAAGGGTCTTGTAAAAAGAATGCATATTAACATAGGCATCATCGCTGTGCCCGGCGAGTTTGCTCAGGATGTTGCCGACTTGTTAGTAGGCAGCGGAATCAAGGCCATATGGAACTTTTCCCTTGTAAAACTTAAAGTTCCTGACCACGTATTAGTACAGGATGAAAATCTGGCAGCTTCTCTTGCAAAGCTTTCACTGCATTTGAGAGATGAAATGGAGAAAAATTAAATAGCTATCCTGCAAAAGGAGGAAGCAGAATGATAATTACTGTTTGTATCGGTTCCTCTTGTCATATCAAAGGCTCCAAGCAAGTGGTGGAGCAGCTCCGGGCTTTAGTGGCGGAAAATTGCCTGGACCACTTGATTTCATTGACAGGAGCATTTTGTATGGGTGAATGCATGAACGGCGTCTGCGTAAAAATCGATGATGCCATGTTTTCGGTGCAGCCCGAAAACGTAGAAACCTTTTTCAATACAGAGGTGCGAAGCAGACTGGTAGACAGTGAACATCAAGCCAGAAAAAACAAATGACTAGAAAGAATTACGGAGTGATACGATGAGTGATTGTTTGAAGCTAAAAAAATCCAACTGCAAAAATTGCTATAAATGCATAAGATATTGCCCCGTTAAATCCATTCGCTTTTCCGACGATCAGGCACATATTATCGAAGAGGATTGCATTCTTTGCGGAGAATGCTTTTTGGCTTGTCCGCAAAACGCCAAAGAAATACGCAGGGATTTGGATGTGGCAAAAGAGCTTATTGCCGGCGGAAAGCCGGTTTTTGTAAGCATCGCGCCTTCCTTCGTTGCAAACTACGATGAAATATCGTTGGCGGCCATGGAACGAACATTGAAAGAACTTGGCTTCGCCGGCGTGGAAGAAACGGCCATAGGCGCCACCATGGTTGCAAAGCAATATGAAACTATAGTAGCGAAGAAAAAAGACGACGTGTTGATTTCCACATGCTGCCACACGGTCAACCTGCTTATCCAAAAATATTACCCGGAGGTCATACCGAAAATGGCTCCGGTCATGTCTCCTATGCAGGCCCATTGCCGGGATTTAAAACATCGCTACGGTGATATAAAAACCGTTTTCATCGGACCCTGCATATCAAAAAAAGCGGAAGCAGAGAACTGTCGTGAGGACGTGGATTGCGTCTTAACTTTTGAGGAGCTTTCCATGTGGATGGAAGAGGCAAATGTGGAATTTGAACAAGGGGATGAGAATAAAGATCCTTTTATAGCACGGATGTTTCCTACTGCCGGTGGGATTTTGAAAACCATGACAACAAAGCGTCCGGACTATACATATATTGCCGTTGACGGAATAGAAAGTTGCATCAGGGCCCTCAATGACATTAAACAAGGCAGGATACGCAGGTGCTTTATCGAGATGTCCGCCTGCCAGGGAAGCTGCATCAACGGCCCCGTGATGGACAAAAAATTCAGATCTCCAATAGGCGATTACATAGCCGTGTCGGACTTTTCCGGTTCGGACAATCTGACCATACCACCGGAAAGGATGAAAAACTTAAACAAAAAATTTGACTCTCTGGCTTCGCTGGAAGTGCATATTCCGGACTCAGCCATAGAAGATGTTTTAAAGAAAATGGGCAAGACCAAGCCGGAACATGAGTTGAACTGCGGTTCCTGCGGATACAACACTTGTCGAGAGAAAGCAAAAGCCATTCTCGAAGGGAAGGCCGATTTGACCATGTGCCTGCCGTTTTTAAAAGAAAAGGCGGAGAGTTTTTCCGATACGATCATCAACCATACTCCCAACGCCATCATAGTCGTGAACGAAAACTTTCAAGTACAGCTGGTTAATAAAGCTGCCTGCGAGATGCTTCGGATCAAATCACCGGATGAAATACTCGGGGATCACGTTGTGCGCGTGTTGGACCCGTCCCTTTTTATAAAAGCATATGAAAAGGAAAAAAACACCTATGCTAAAAAAACGTACCTGGCCGAATACAAAAAGTATGTGGAACAGACCGTTGTTTACGACAAGAATTACCACATAATCATATGCATCATGCGAGATGTGACAACGGAAACCATGCAGATGAGTCAACGCCAGGAATTAAGCCGCAACACCATAGAAATAACCGACAAAGTCATAGAAAAGCAGATGCGCACCGTTCAGGAAATTGCTTCGCTGCTTGGAGAGACAACAGCAGAGACCAAGGTGGCTCTCACAAAGCTCAAGGAGTCGCTCTATGATTGACAATTACTGTGTCGAGACCGGTTTTGCATCCTTGAACAAACATGGTGAAATTCTGTGCGGCGATCATATAGAAACGACAACGGGCGAAAATGACTCTACAATAGTTGTGCTTGCGGACGGCCTTGGAAGCGGCGTGAAAGCATGTATCCTTTCCACGCTAACGTCAAAAATCCTCTCCACCATGATGGCCAATTCCATGCCCATGGAGGAGTGCATATCTACCATCGTTTCCACCTTGCCCACCTGCAAAGTGCGCCAGCTGGCATACTCAACCTTCACGGCACTTCGTATTTCAAACCATCGCGAAGCCGAGATCATACAGTATGACAATCCCAATATCATCATGCTGCGCAACGGCAAAAACTACGATTATCCGATTATATCGGAAACCATCGACGGCAAGGAAATATTAAAAACGAAGATTACCCTATGTGAGAACGATGTTTTTATTGTCGTGAGCGACGGGGTGCTGCATGCGGGAGTGGGAGGCCCCTTCGATTTCGGCTGGGAGCACAAAGATGTAGTCGAATTTCTTGAGCGGTTTTACAGCGACAAGCTCAACGCCAAAACCATAGCCACCATGCTTTTGGAGCTGTGCGAAGAACTGTACGAAGGCAAGCCTGGAGATGACACCACGGTCTGCGCAATTAAAGTCCGGAAGAGAAAGCCTGTAAACCTTCTCATAGGGCCTCCGAAAAACCCTGAAGATGTGACCAAGATGATGTCGCTGTTCTTTTCAAAAGAAGGCAAGCACATCGTCTGCGGCGGCACAACCTCCACCTTGGCGGCAGAATATCTTAATCGACCCCTGGATTTCAGCGAGTCCTTCTATGTGGATCCGGATATTCCTCCCATTGCCAAGATTGAAGGTGTGGACCTGGTGACGGAGGGTGTGATAACCATAAGCAGGGTGTTGGAATATGCACAGGACTACCTGGATAAGAACAGCCGTTATGTGGAGTGGGGGCGCAAACAAGACGGGGCGTCCCGGGTGGCTCGAATGTTGATTCAGGAAGCGACGGATATAAATTTCTTCGTGGGACGAGCCATGAATCCCGCTCACCAAAATCCCAAGCTGCCTATCGGCTTCAACGTGAAGATGCAGCTCATCGATGAGCTTTCAAAATGTCTTGAGAAGATGAACAAAAAAGTAAAAGTAAGCTATTTTTAGAGGAGACCAACTATGAATTGTCAA
>DGEG01000129.1 GCA_002385825.1 Firmicutes bacterium UBA3932
AGATTGCAGGAAATGTTCTGCTATCATGCTCATTCCCTGGATGAATTGTGTATCCTGGCACACATCCATTTTGCATAAGAAAAGCCGCAGAAGAGATTCTCTTTCTTCTGCGACTTTGTCTACGGTCTGTAGCCACGGTTTTCCCATGGCTTTTTAGTTATTTGTGTTTTGACTTACATTACCTTTTGGTTTCAAAGGACTCGCAATCGGTACATCTCACATCTGTGGGGTCCTTTTCGTGTGTACCTACTTGAATTTGACTTAGAGCACAATAGTCTCCGCCTTCAGCATGATTAGCGCATTGGGTTACGGTGCACTTGATGCTGTGATTGAAATTCGATTTATCCATAATTCGACCTCCTGTTCTGTTTGTTGTTAGTATGTCACTGAAGAGAAAAAAATATAAGTAGGAAAATATTTCAAGTTAGTATTTGGTGTCAGACACCGAATACAGAAACTTGTAAAAGGTGTCAGACACGAAATACAGAAATTTGTAAAAAGTGTCAGACACCAAATGCAGACATCAAATGCAAGGAAGATAATAAAGCTTGTGTTCTGTACAAAAGTATCAAATTGCAATAAAATAAAAACAAAGGTTATGCGGCAACAGTTCAGTTAAACGGTCACAATTGATATTTGTTTGATTAAATTGCAGTATACCGATGAGTCTCTGTAAAATGCAAAATTTACAATACGGCAATCCGCGCAACAAAATCCCGCAACTCACAAGGATCCAAAACCATTTTTAATATACACAATGAATAAAGGAGGAAGAGCCATGTCAGTGTTGATCAAGAACGGAACCATCGTTACTTCGGAAGGCGAGTTCCAAGGCGATATTTATGTGGAGGGTGAATCCATAAAAGCCATTGGCAAAGACCTGGAATACCAGGCGGACGAGACGGTGGATGCTACGGGCAAGTACATATTGCCGGGAGGCGTGGACCAGCATGTTCATTTTTCCTTTACTTATAAAGGAAGCAAGGTGCGCGGGTTTGAAACTTCTAATGCTGCGGCTGTGGGCGGGACCACGACGGTCATTGAATTCGTAAACCAGGAGCAAGGCAAAGGACTTGTGGAATCCATTGACGAGTACCGCAAGAAAGAAGCCGAAGGAATAGCGATGGTTGACTATTCTTTTCATAGCGTTATGACAGATCCACGGCCGGAGGTAATTGAGGAGATTCCAAAGCTGGCGGAAGCCGGATATCCCACCATGAAACTCTTTATGGCCTACAAAGGAATGTTTTTCCATGCGGATGACGATGCAATTTTGCAGGCGCTTTACAAGGGCAAAGAGGCCGGTGTCACAATAATGGTTCATGCGGAAAACGCGGATATGATCGATGTGCTGACGAAACAACTGATCGCTGAAGGTAAGACGGCGCCCTATTTCCATGCGGTTTCCAGGCCGCCGGTGGTGGAAGCGGAAGCGACAAGGCGGGCAATTTATTTGGCGGAGCTGGCGGATGCACCTCTTTATGTGGTTCATGTATCGGCAAAGGAAGCAATAGAGGAGATCAAGCAGGCTTACAACAGAGGGCAGGCTGTTTACGGCGAGACCTGCTCGCATTATCTGGTTCTGGATATGGAAGATCTGGGGCGGCCCGGCTTCGAAGGGGCGAAATACGTTTGCTCGCCGGCTCTGAGGACGAAAGAACATCGGGATGCCTTGTGGCAGGCGATTAACCGGAAGTGGCTCAACGCAGTAAGCTCTGATCATTGCGGTTTTGATTACGAAGTGCAGAAGCACATGGGCGCAGGAGAAGGTAAATCCTTTGCGGACATTCCGAACGGGGCTCCCAGCCTTCAAAATCGGTTAAATATTCTCTGGACTTACGGCGTTTGCGAGGGGCGGATCTCCATGAGCCGTTTGGTGGATCTTTTTGCAACCATGCCGGCGAAGATCAACGGGTTGGAGAAAAAAGGCCAGTTAGCAATCGGATATGATGCGGATATTGTGATTTTCGATTCGTCATATAAAGGAAAGATCAGCGTTGCGAACAACATAGAGGGCGTTGATTACTGCCCGTTTGAGGGATTTGAACAGAAAGGAAGACCGGAGACTGTATACCTGCGCGGCAACAAGATTGTCGAAAACGGTAAGTATGTGGGTAACAAGGGTCAGGGGAGGTTTATACCCGGCAAACCCTACGGATTAGCATATAGCGAATAACTTAATCAAGGTTGTGTCTTGGGTAGCTGTGTTTGATTAGTTGTATTTGGTGTCAGACACTTTTTACAACTGGTTGTATTCGGTGTCTGACACCTTTTGCAAGCCTTCGTGTTTTTTGGTGATAAAACAATTTATAACTAATAATTTTATAGTTTATTGTTTTAGACAAAAACTTTAGTTTTGTGTCGAGTTAGAGTTGTATTTGGTGCCAGACACCTTTTACAACTGATTGTATTTGGTGTCTGACACTTTTTACAAGTTGCTGATTATGGAGGGCGATGATGAAGATTAATGGAGATAGGATGCTTTCCGATATGAAGGCGTTGAGGGAAATCACAGATACCCCGAGGTCAGGAGTGACGCGCTTTTCTTACAGCCAAAAAGACCAGGAAGCCAGAGCGTACATAACACGAGCTGCCGAGTCGGCAGGATTTACGGTTCGTACAGACGCCATTGGCAACATGTTCATTCGATTTGCAGAAGCGGCGCTACAAGCCGGCGAGGGGACTTCTGCGGCAGTGAAGAACGTATATAGCGAAACCAAGAGAATAGTGGTTGGCTCTCATATTGATACGGTAAGAAATGGGGGATGGCTTGACGGAGTTTATGGAGTGGTGGCCGGCCTAGAGACCATGCGAACGCTGTCTGAGGACGGTACGGTGACTCTACCTTTGGAACTGGTTAATTTTGCGGAAGAGGAAGGATCCAATTTTGGTTCAACTATGACCGGAAGCAAGTTTATCACCGGTATTTACGGTGAGGAAGAATTGGATAAATTGCGAAATGATCAAGGCGTGTCTCTTCGCAAAATGTTGCAACGATGCGGATTTCCAGAATATAAAAGGGAAGAAGTGGTTTGGGATTTCGAGCAAGTGCGAGCCATGCTGGAGTTGCACATCGAACAGGGGCCGGTGCTGGAGCGGAAAGGTTTGTCCATTGGCATCGTGGATGTGGTTTATGGGATGTCCGTTTTAGAGGTTACGCTTAAGGGTGTAGGCAATCATGCGGGGGCAACTCCGATGATAGATCGCCGGGATGCGTTGACGGCGGCCGCTGTTTGCATTGGCGAGGCGGAGCGAATCGCCAAAGAGGATCCCGAGAGGGATAACGGTAGCTACAGTCGGCAAAATCAGCGTTTCTGCCTAACTGTTCCAACGTAATTCCGGAGGAGGTTGTGTTCACTGTAGAAGTGAGAGATAAAAATGAAGAAAAGATTCATCGCACCATGGACGAGATAAGGGATGCGATTGTTTCAATTGCAAAACAGCGGGGTGTCCGTTGCGAAACCAGGAGACTTGGCCTACTCTGTTCCGGTAAAAATGGACAGAGAGAATAATTGAAAGGATTGAGGAACTGGCTTCTCGGAAAGGGCTTAGCTATACGATCATGAGCAGTGGAGCCGTTCACGATACTTGTCTGATTGCTGCCCATGCCCCGGGCGGGATGATATTTGTGTCGAGCAAAGGTGGCAGGAGCCATGTTCCTTTTGAA
>DGEG01000097.1 GCA_002385825.1 Firmicutes bacterium UBA3932
ACTGGCTTATAAGCCTATAAAAAAGAAAATCCCATCAGTAGCATTTGCCAGCTGATGGGATTTGTCTACAGTCTGAGCATGGCATTTCCGCCATGCTTTTGTCCTGCATATATTTTTTTGCTTTCTCTCTATTATATTATACAGTACCTTTCGTACTGCTCCCAATCATACAACTCCCAACGGCATCCCATTATTATTTAGCTCTGGCCTTTGCATTATCCAGATGCATGGCCGCTGCAGCCATTCCTTTTTCCGTATCCTTTTCGACGAAAGCATCGTAAATCTGCTTATGCTCTTTCAACACCTCCTCCAGATAACCGTCCAGATAGGCGCTGTTGCTTTCCGTTTCCTTTAAATAAAATTGATAGGTGGAGAGGGTGTGCTCCAGCATTCGATTATGAGACGCTTTGTAGATGAGATTATGGAATTGCATGTTGATATTCAGCATTTTATCCGCTTCCTTCTTCATCGTGTAGAATTCCATAAACTCATATGCCTCTTCCAGCTTTTCCATTTCCTCTTTGGTGATCCGCTCAATGGCCCATTTTACCGCCAATATCTCATATGCCTTTCGCATCTCATAGAGATCTTCAATGTCTCTTTTACTCAAACCCACCACAAAAGCGCCTCGATTGGGAATCGTTTCGATAAGGCCTTCCAATTCCAACTGGCGGAACGCTTCGCGTACCGGAGTGCGGGAAAGTCCAAACTTGTCGCAAACCTGCTGCTCCGAAAGCTTTTCTCCGGGACGCAGCTTGCCTCGAAGTATGGCGCTTCGAAGCTCGATAAAAATGCTTTCGGAAAGAGGCTGGCCTGTGATTCGAATACTGGATGATACTTTCTCCATCCTCCTACCCTCTCACTTTCTCCAGAATGTAATCGGCCATTTCAGCTCCGGTAGCCCCGTCCGGTCTTCCGGTAACCACTATTTTACGCTCCTTGATGGTGCAGGTTTCAATAGCCTCCAGCAGTTTTTCTCCGTGTTCCTGATATCCGATATGGCTAAGCAACATTGCTCCCGCACGTATTACGCTGCTGGGGTCCGCATATGCCTCTCTGCCTTCCTCCACCATTCTGGGCGCAGAACCGTGAATTGCCTCAAACATTGCATAGCGGGTTCCCAGGTTGGCGCTTCCCGCCGTCCCCACTCCTCCTTGCAGCTCTGCTGCTTCATCAGTTAGAATGTCGCCGTACAGGTTGGGAAGGATGAAGACTTCAAATTCTCTCCTACGCTTCTCATCCAGGAGCTTGGCAGTCATAATATCGATGTACCAGTCATCGGTCTCAATGTCGGGATATTCTTTTGCAACAGCCTTGCATACATCCAGGAATTTACCGTCTGTGGCCTTCACCACATTGGCCTTGGTTACGATGGTAACCTTTTTCTTGCCGTTGCGCCTGGCATATTCGAAAGCAAGGCGGGCGATTCGTTCCGTACCCGGCGTAGTAATGACGCGAAAATCAACGGCAAGATCATCGGTTACATGGATTCCGCTGCTCCCCATGGCATAAAGGCACTCGGTGTTCTCCCTGAAAAAGGTCCAGTCAATGCCCAGATCAGGTACTTTGACGGGCCGCACGTTGGCAAAAAGATCCAGCTCTTTGCGCATGGTCACATTGGCGCTTTCCACATTGGCCCATTTATCTCCCTTCCTCGGAGTCGTGGTCGGGCCTTTCAGCAGCACGTGACACTTTTTGATCTCTTCAAGCACATCATCGGGAATTGCCTTTCCCGCTGCGTGGCGGTTTTCAATGGTACAGCCGTCTATGGTGCGAAATTCCACTTTGCCTGCCAGGATTTCTTCCTTCAGAATTTCCTCCAGCACCCGCCTGGCATGGGCAGTGATCGTGGGGCCTATTCCGTCACCGCCTATGACGCCGATTATAATTTTATCTAAACTTGTATAATCCACAGGAGTCTGGTTTTGCTTTATTCTCTCAATGCGTGCCAGCTGCTCCTCGATGATTTTTTCGAACACTTCTGTATGCTTCATTGTCTTCTCCTTCACTTGTCCTTATGTTTTTCTTGCGTTATTTGGCTTCCGCTTCCTTGATCATGTTGATCTTCCCGCCGGCTAAAAGAATTGAGCGCTCTTCAGGCGTAAAATTACCGTAGGTTTTATACTCTTTTCCCGTATCCAGATTCTTGACGATAATATTATCGTCCTCAACTGCCTGCCTTGCGTTTTCGATTCGCAGTCTATGATCCAATGAGAAATCGTCGTAATCCTCCGGATTGGCAAAGACCAGCGGTATGATCCCGCTGTTGATCAGGTTGGATCGATGAATTCTCGCATAGGATTTGGCTATGACGAATCGAATTCCCAGATACAGCGGTACCAGCGCGGCATGCTCTCTGCTGCTTCCCTGTCCGTAATTGGCGCCTGCGATAATGGCGCCCTTCTCGGCCACCTTACAGCGGGCGGGGAAACCCTCATCGATGGTGTAGAAACAATAATTGGACAGGTGCGGGATGTTAGACCTGTACGGAAGCAGTTTTGCGTTGGAAGGCATGATGTCGTCCGTAGTTATATTGTCTTGCCCCACCAGCACAACGCTGGCTTCAACCATGTCTTCCATCGGTTTGTTCAGCGGGAAAGGCTTGATGTTGGGTCCCATAACCACGGGTGTGTTCTCTTTATTGAAACCTTCCGGATTTACTATATAATTATCGTTTTTATCAAAGATCGTCTCTTCAATTTCAGGGAGATGAATCCCTGTCTTCCTGCCGTCGGTCAAGACCCCTTCTATGGCCGAAATGGCTGCCGTTTCCGGGCTTACAAGGTAAACCTGTGCATCTGCCGTACCGCTGCGCCCTTTGAAGTTACGGTTGAACGTTCTCAGAGATATGCCTCCGGACCTTGGGGCTTGTCCCATTCCGATACACGGACCGCAGGCGCATTCAATCACTCGGGCCCCCGCTTTTATCATGTGAGCCAGGGCACCGTTTTCAGCCAGCTTGGAGAGAATTTTACTTGAGCCCGGAGAAATGACCAAGCTCACATCCGGGTGTACTTTTCTTCCTTTAAGGATCTCCGCCACCTTCATCAGATCCGTATAGGATGAGTTGGTACAGCTTCCGATGGCTACCTGATGGATGGAAATCGGCCCTATTTCCTCAACTGAAGCCACGTTGTCGGGGCTGTGAGGCTTGGCTGCCAAAGGCACAAGCTCGGAAAGGTTCACTTCCAGTATTTGATCGTATTCCGCATCAGAATCCGCAGACAGGGGTACATAATCTTTTTCCCTGCCCTGGGATGCAAGATAAGCCCTCGTGTTTTCGTCGCTGGGGAAAATAGAAGTGGTGGCACCCAGTTCTGCCCCCATATTCGTAATGGTTGCCCGGTCGGTTACCGACAAAGTGGCTACTCCCTCACCGAAATACTCAAGCACTTTACCAACTCCACCCTTTACGGTAAGCATACGGAGAATGTGCAGGATTACATCTTTTGCAGATAACCAAGGCTGCAGCTTACCTGTCAGCTTAACTCCCACCACCTTAGGCACCTGGAGAGTATAGCTTCCCTGTGCCATAGCCACGGCCACATCCAGCCCGCCTGCACCGATGGCTATCATGCCTAAACCACCTCCGGTAGGAGTGTGGCTGTCGGAGCCGAGAAGGGTCTTCCCGGGTATACCGAAATTCTCCAGGTGAAGCTGATGGCAAATCCCGTTGCCCGGTTTGGAAAACAGTATGCCGTGGCGTTTTGCCACACTCTCGATGAAAGCGTGGTCGTCGGCATTTTCATATCCGGTCTGTAATGTGTTGTGATCGATATACGCCACGGACAGTTCCGTTTTGACTCGATCCACATTCATGGCCTCTAATTGGAGATAGACCATGGTTCCCGTTGAGTCCTGGGTCAAGGTCTGATCTATACGGACGGTAATTTCCTCACCGGGTTTCAAGTTCCCGCTTATCAGATGGTCCTTTAATATCTTGTAAGTAATTGTACCTTTCATGTCCCTGTGTCCTTTCTATTAGCTAAGCATTATGGAGTTTGAAATCACTCTTAACCAATAACAGCACTTAACGCATTTGATTTCATTATATCATATCCATTGCGCCGATTGTATTCTTGTATACAATTATATCTCTTCCCCTTTTTTCTGTCAACAAAAACAGATGAAACGACACAAATGGGCCAAGCCCGGAAACGGGTTTGGCCCAATCATTCGATCATTAAACAATCATTGATGCTTTAATTTTGCTTACTGCGAAAAAGTGTTAAAACAGGTTTGCAAAGATCTCCCTGATCTCTTCTCTCTCCAGGTGCACGTAGTTGTTTGCCAGGAGTCTCTGCTGATTGGCGATGGTCATATCTGTGAATTCGTCGATCTGGGCTTCAACCATGCCATACTCTCTCAAGGGCTTCTTCACGATGAGCTTGTTGAGGAAGTTCTCAAGCTCTCCGTAAACGTCGCCTTCCGGATCGCAGCCCAGGGCATCGGCAAAGATCTTCGTAGCTTGTACGATCTTTCCTTTCGGATTCTTGCGCATGTACATCTTGAATACTTCTGTGAAGAACTGGTAGTTGGCTTCACCATGAGGAACGTGGAACGCACCGCCGATGGAATAGGACAGAGCGTGTACTGCAGCGCAGCCCGCATTTCCGAAAGCGATTCCCGCATAGTTGGAAGCCAGGACGAAATCCTTCAAATACTTGAATCTCTCATCTTCTCCCTTGGCAACGATCTCTTTATATCCGTTCATAATCATCTCGATGGCCTGCAAGGAATACATCTCGGTGAAAGGAGATGCCTTCGGCGAGAGGTAAGATTCAATGGCGTGAATCAGCGCGTCAATGGAGCTGGTGACAAAGAACTTATAAGGAAGTCCGTTGATGGTTTCGGGTACGAGAACTGCAACGTCCGCATAAGTTTCTTCTACTGCAATTCCCTTCTTTGTTTTAAGAGATTTGAGCTCTGCAATGGCCACATTCGTCACTTCACTGCCCGTTCCGCAAGTTGTGGGAACAACCACCAGCTGCTTTTTCTTTACTGGCGCAACGGCACCGGTAAACAGATTCACGGATTTCTCGGGAACATCCAGGGCCAATATTTTGCAGATATCGACGATGGTACCGCCTCCAAAAGCGATAATGCGGTCAAAATCGTATTTCTTCATTTCCGCCGCCATAGCGTCGATCATCTCATCGGAAGGTTCTCCGGCTCCGAATTTCTCCTGGAAAATAACATTGGTTTCAATTCCAAGAGGCTTCATATATGGCGTGTAAAGCCATTCGTTGGTTACTACCAAATCATTTTTTCCTACTTTGAATTCATCGTGAAATTCTTTAAATGTGTCAAAATAATATATCTTGGGAACAACTCTCAGTGCCAGCATCTCCCTACCTCCTTAAATTATAATTTTTCACAGAAACGACGTTCAAATTCTTCCGCTAACTCATCGCGGAAATCGGGATGAGCGATGTTGATTAAGTTTCTTGCACGCTCTCTAAGGGATTTGCCCTTCAGCGCTGCGATACCGTACTCTGTAATCACGTAATCCACATCGTTTCTCGATGTAGTAATCGGTGCTCCGTGTTCCACGAAGGCGACGATTTTGGAGATCACGGTACCGTCTCTCTTCGTTGTAACGGACGGCATGGCAATGATGGCTTTTCCGTCGTCGCTCATGGCTGCACCGCGAACAAAGTCTACCTGTCCGCCAACTCCGGAGAACTGGCGAAGGCCCATTGCCTCTGCAACTACCTGACCGTGAAGGTCTACTTCGATTGCCGAGTTAATGGACACCATCTTGTGCTGCTTCATGATAACAGCAGGATGGTTGGTATAATCTACCGTTCTCAATTCCACAGCGGGATTCTCATTAGCAAAATCATAGAGTTTTCTGGTTCCCATGAGGAAGGTAACCGTCATCTTTTCTTTATCAAAATTTTTATATTTTCCGGTTATAACGCCCTTTTCATAAAGAGCCATGGTTCCGTCAGAAATCATTTCAGAGTGGATTCCGAGATCTTTTTTATCATCGAGGAACAGCATAACCGCATCAGGAATACCGCCTATCCCCAGCTGCAGAGTGGATCCATCCTCGATTAAAGACGCACAATAGCGACCGATCTTTTCTTCTACCTCTGTAATCTTGGGAGGTTTTATTTCAAACAGGGGTGTAGAAGCTTCAACGATATGATCGAAATCATCCACGTGCACCATATCTCCAAAGGTTCTGGGCATCTGGTCGTTTACCTGGACTATTACAGTCCTTGCCGATTTTATGGCCTGCCAAGTATAGTCAACAGACGTTCCCAAGCTGCAATAGCCGTTTTCGTCCGGCGGGGATACTTGGGCCATGGCCACATCGCATTTGAGCTTTCCGTCGCGAATCAGTTTGGGCACTTCATGGAAGAAGGCCGGTGTGAAATCTGCCCTACCCTCTTCGACGGCGCGCCTGATATTGGCGCTGAGGAAAATAGGATTCGCACGGAAATGCTTTTCCATGCCCGGTTGGGCATAAGCGCCGCTGCCCAGGCTCACCATGTGTTTTATTTCCACATTCTCATATCCGTATTCTTCCGCGCAATTTACCATGGCTTCAACCAGCACCGGAGGTTCCCCGACGCAGTGAGCCAAAAACACCGAATCTCCGCTTTTAATATGCTTTACTGCCTCTTCCGGAGTGCATAATTTCCTCTTGTAATCATCTTTCCAGCTCAAAGTATTACCTCCTCTTTTGATCGTTAATTTATGTCACATTGTTGCTCTGTCACTTCTATTTGGCATCGTCCGCCAAAGATAGCTGACCTTCAAGCTCCTCGATGACTCTTTCCACATGGCTGACATCCCAAAGCTTGATATTTCCTCTTTTGGTCGTATACTGGCTAAATGACGCACAACAATTTGTGCAGCCACCGATAATCAATAATATGTCGTATACTATTCCCTCCTGCGCATACGCAAACTCTATACGACCTTCGAAATGCTCTTTAAGTTGCTCTAAAACCTTTCTCCTTTCGAATCTGGGATTACAGCCACCGCAAAACTTAACTCCACAAAACAACATTTATATTGCTCGCTCCAAATTATTTTAATTTTTGAGGGACGGTTCCAGAAGGAACCGTCCCTCACATCACATTAGCACATTAATCTTATTTGATGCCTGCAAGGACCTTTGCAAGCTCCTTCTTAGCTTCGATGTTGCCTTGTCTTGCGATCATGATTCTCTGTGCTTGCGGAGAACCGGCTCCGTGCATCGATTCGGTTCTGTAGCCTACAGCTGCAGTTCCAAGCGCCATATTCTCGATGAAGCGGAGAATCCTCATCCTGTGCTCTGTGGGAACTCCGGAAGCTCCTTTGAAGAACTTGTTGCACAGTTCGCCGATGGTTTCACCCTTCTTGCCGACTTTCAGATCTGACTTGAAGTCCTTCTCTGAAGGCATGGTAACCATCAAGCCGCCTGCAATGTCTTCTGCCAGTCTGACAATCTCATAGGGGAATCTGGTGACGTTCTGCTTGCAGACGTTGGCCAAGAGCATATCGATCTCGTAGTTTCCTGCCTTTGTCGGATAGCCTTCCGAGGAGCATGCGATGCCGCAGCAGTAAAGTGTTTCGTTGAGATGTGTCATTTCGATGAGTTTATCTTTAACGTGAGAAGTTTTGCTGACTCCGTTATAATCTGCCGCCAAAGCAGCTGCGCCGATGAGAACGTCGCCTACGCCAACCTTGCAGCCGCCATAGCTCTGTCTGTGGTAACCGGCGAATCTCTCAACCAGCATTCCTGCAAAATCCCACTCTTCACACATGAAAACTCTTTCCCAGGGAACAAACACGTCGTCGAATACAACGAGGGCTTCCTGACCACCGAATTCTTTGTTGCCCAGATCCACGTCTGCGCCTTCCTCCAGCTTTCTTGTATCGCATGACTGTCTGCCGTAAATCATGAACAGACCTTCAACGTCTGAAGGAACCGCAAAGGATACCGCATAGGCTTTGTCAGCTTCGGGAAGTGAAATAGTGGGCATAATCAGATGCTCGTGAGAGTTGATGGAACCTGTCTGGTGAGCTTTTGCACCTCTGACTACGATACCGTCATCTCTCTTTTCAACTACATGAACGTAGAGATCGGGATCTTCCTGCTGGCTGGGAGATTTGGAACGATCGCCCTTGGGATCGGTCATGGCTCCGTCTACCGTAAGATCGTTCTCCTGAACGTATTTCAGATATTCAACAAATCTCTTGTGATATTCAGTGCCGTATTTCTCGTCAATTTCATATGTAGTGGAATACAAGGCATTGAACGCGTCCATACCTACGCATCTTTGGAAGCAGGAACCGGTCTTTTGTCCCAAAAGCCTCTGCATCTTAACTTTTTTACGTAAATCATCTGTGCTCTGATGTAAGTGACAGAAACGATTTATAACTTCACCGGTAAGATTGGATTTCGCTGTCATGAGATCTGCATATTCTGGATCATGGGCCAGGTCATAAGTCATTTTGACGGAGTTAATGGACGGACGAATAATCGGATGATCAACCCAGTTGTCCACTTTTTCGCCGAACATATACACTCGCGTTTTGAGTTTCCTCAAACTCTCAATATATTGATCCCCTGTCATCAACATTTTTCATCCACTCCTTTTCTTATTCTTTATATATGACAACAGTAGCTATTAAACACCATATTAATTATATGCAATTCTTGTGCCATAAAAACAAGAAATACACTACACTTCCTTGCGCAATATCTTCTTAGCCATGTCTATCAGGTCATCGCTTACAGAGGTGTCTAAAACTACGTCTTCCAGCTCTGGAAGGGCTTCCATCAGAATCTGTTTAACCACATCTTCGATGGTATATTGAGCAGAAGGGCAACTGCCGCAGGCTCCGGTCATTCTCACTTTTGCGACATTATTCTCAAGCGCTGTAAGCTCTGCACCGCCGTAATGCCTTGCCAGCAGCGGGTTAACCTTCTCTTCCAGCAGCTGTTTAATGCGTTCCTCCAAACAAATCACCTCCATTACTAGTATAGTTTTTATACCCGCAATATTCAAGTGGAAACAAATATGTAAAATTATATTATAATTGTTAAATTGTTATTAATTGTTTATTATTTTATAGGGTGCATTTTGTTATATTTCTATATATTTTGTTGCGTATTGGAAATATATTTCCGGTTTTCGGAAATATGTGACGTCAATGTGACGTTACATGTGTCAATTCAGGACATTAAAATACAATCTTTTGTCGCATCGGGCGCCATATTTGCCCTTAGATTTGTCCGGGCGCAAAACAGCCACGGGATCTGTCCCCGTAGCTGTTATTATTATATTCCACTATGTTTATTTTATCAGCATTGACCCTTCTTTTTCTATGGTCTCGTAGCTCATATCTTTATAAGCAGGCACCTTTTCGCCCAATGCCCGGAAGACATCTTCCGCAGACTGTAATCCGGTCTTCTCTCCGAGCTGCGCCAGCAATAAACCTAAGATCTTGCTATCCGCCAGCGCCACTCCGGGGGCCTGAACAGCCTTGCGTATCCGCTGTACGCGACCTTCCATATTGGTAAAGGTTCCATTGGCTTCCGCAAAGGCCGCCGCCGGCAGAACAACATGAGCCAGTTTCGCCGTCTCGTTGAGGATGATATCCTGCACCACTATGAAGTCGCATTGCTTCAAAGCCTCTTCCGCGCCATCGACTTTCTTTTCCTCGTCCAGAGGATTTTCTCCCATCAGGTAAAGCGACTTTATCTTTCCGGTCTTCAAAGCGTCAAGAACCTTACTGTTCTTCATTGGCACGACTTTTATACCTTCCGCCGCTTTTGCTCCCGAAGCTCTGCAAATCGCTTCCGCTCCTTTGCCCTGATCCGTGGAAGCATCTGCAAAAACAGCTGTTTCCTGCCACTCAGGTTCTTTTCCGGTAACAGCTTCTACCAATTTATTCAGCATGAATTTCGCTTCATTGCTGACCATGTGCCCGGCAAAGGCTGCGAATGCTTCGGCTTCGTTACCGTCTCTCAGGGCGGAAAGCTTCGAGGCGATGACATCTATAGCTTCTTCCCATGAAACTTCCACCAGTTTGCCGTCTTTTCTGACCAGGGGCTTGCTCAGTCTGTCTTCAGCATACAGCTTCCGGTAACCGAACTTGCCCTTGACGCAGAGAAGTCCTTTATTTGAATCACCGAAGGCCGGTTCCACGCCCACCACCTTAGTGCCGTTTAGCTTGAGATCCATCTGACAGCCTACTCCGCACTCCGTACAGGTGGTGCAAAGGGGAGTTGTTTCAAGGGGTATGGGTTTTGTATGGTCAACCTTGGGCAACAGCGCCCCTACCGGGCAGAGGCTGATGCAGTTGCCGCAGTTGATGCAGCCCGACTGCTCCAGGGGATTCTCCAGGGCCGGTTGCACCGTCGTATCAAATCCTCTCTTAACAAGTCCCAAAGCTGTAACTCCCATGACTTCATGGCAAACGCGCACACAAAGTCCGCACAGGATGCACTTGTTGGGATCCCGCACCACGTAAGGATGATCGTCGTGGAATTCCAAGCGGTTGATCTCTCCGGCCAGCCGGTCAGGTTTCACATCGTATTGATTTGCGTAATCATACAGCTTGCACTCGAAGTATTTGCCACAGCCGCATTCCAGGCACCTGCTGCCTTCATACTCGGCGTCGGCAGGCGGATACCCGGCAACGATTTCTTTGAAGTTGTCCTTTCTCTCCTCAGGGCTCAACATGCCCATCTTAGGACGGCAGAGCCGCTCTCTGTCTTCAAAGGTCTTTTCGTCGATATCGTCTCTTTCCACCACATAGGGTTTGCGATAGCGGATCTTCTCTCCGGAAAGATAAGCATCGATGATATCAACGGATTTCACCGCATCGGCAATGGCTTCCACAGCTATGGATATCTTGTCGTTGCCGCAGTCTCCTCCGGCAAAAACGCCTTCCATGCTGGTCATGAAGGTTTCGGGATCGTAAACGAATCCTTTCTTCCTGGTCAGGTCCAGACCGTCAAAACCACTGGGATCTACCGCCTGACCGATGGCCAATATCACATTGTCCACATCCAGTATTTCCGTCTCTCCTTCCACCGGAACAGGGGCTCTCCTGCCGCTTTCATCCGGCTCGCCCAGCTTCATGACCTGCAGCTTGATCTGCTTCACATGGCCATTTTCATCCTTGATGATTTCCAGAGGATTTCTCAGGTTCTTAAAGATTACTCCTTCTTCCTCCGCCTCATCTATCTCGATTTGATCCGCAGGCATTTCGTCCTTGGTTCGCCTGTAGATATTGTAAACCTTCTTGCCGAGCCGTATGGCCGTACGGCAGGCATCCATGGCCGTATTTCCGCCGCCTACTACGGCTACCACATCACCCAGCTCCACTTCTTCCTTCTTGATGACCTTGCGCAGGAAATCGATTCCGCCCAGGACACCTTCTGCATCTTCGCCGGGACATCCGGTTCCCGTAGATACCCAAGCCCCTACTCCGAGAGCCACCGCGTCAAAATTCTTGCGGATTTCCTCGAAGGAAATATCCTTTCCCACATGGGTATTCGGCTTGAGGACAATACCCATCTTTTCGAGCTGGGCAACCTCGCCATCCACTATTTCCTTAGGCAGCCTGTATTGGGGGATACCGTAGCGAAGCATGCCGCCGAAGTGAGGCATGGATTCAAATACGGTAACTGCGTGTCCTTTTTGTCTCAAATAATAGGCTACTGAAAGCCCGTAGGGGCCGCCGCCTATGACCGCAACTTTTTTGCCTGTTTCGGGAGCCACCGGAGGAATATATGGATCGTCCCCTTCCATATCCGCCGCAAAGCGCTTCAGCCAGGCGATGGATACGGGTTCATCCACAAGCTGCCTCCTGCAGTGGTCTTCACAAGGGTGAGGACACACCCTGCCGATGCATCCCGGAAGGGGGATCCTTTCCTTTATCAGCTTTACAGCCTCCCTGTATTCGCCGTTGGCGATGAGTCCCACATAGCCCTGGCAATCGGTTCCCGCAGGGCAATTGAGCGCACAAGGAGGTCTGCAATCTCCTACGTGATTGGAGAGCAATAGCTCCAGGTTTGTCTTCCTGGATTCTAATACTCGATCTGTCTTTGTATTTACTACCATGTCGGGTGCGATCAAGGTAGCGCAGGCTTTCACCATTTTGGGATTGCCTTCCACCTCGACTACACAGATGCCGCAGGCGCCGTAAATCTCCACTCTGTCATCGTAGCAGAGGGTAGGAATGTCTATTCCGTTGTTTCTTGCAACGTCCAGGATCGTCTGGCCGGGCTGGCCCAGGCATTCCTTTCCGTCAATCGTAATCTTTATGTTCTCCATTTTATCCTCTCCTCTAGTCTCTCAGGATGGCGTTGAATTTGCACACTTCTTCGCACTTGCCACATTTTATGCACTTTTCCTGATCGATAACATGTTTCTCCTTGACCTTTCCGCTGATGGCATTCACTGGACATTTCCGCGCACAGAGCGTACATCCTGTGCAGTTATCAAGTATTGTAAAGGTTAACAGAGCCGTGCATGAATGAGCTGTGCACTTGCGCTTATATATATGATCTTCATACTCGTTTCTGAAGTAGCGGATTGTAGTCAAAATTGGATTGGGCGCAGTCTGACCCAGCCCGCACATGGAACCGTCCTTGACCTTTTGCGCCAGTTCTTCCAAAAGCTCTATATCTCCGTCTCTACCTTCGCCCCGGGTGATCCTTTCCAGGATTTCCAGCATCCGCTTGGTGCCGATACGGCAGTAATTACACTTTCCGCAGGACTCCTTCCTGGTGAAGTCAAGGAAATACCTGGCCATATCCACCATACAGGTATTTTCATCCATGACGATCATTCCGCCGGATCCCACGATGGCGCCGGTTTTTGTGATGGATTCATAGTCCACCGGCGTGTCTGCCAGGTCTGCGGGTATGCAGCCTCCTGATGGGCCTCCCATCTGCACGGCCTTAAATTCCTTATCATTTTTAATGCCGCCGCCGATTTCAAAGATAACGTCCTTGATGGGAAGTCCCATGGGAACTTCCACAAGGCCGCCTCTCTTGATCTTGCCGGCCAGAGCGAATACTTTAGTTCCTTTGCTCTTTTCCGTGCCCAGGGCTGCGAAAGCCTCTCCGCCGTTGGCTATGATGAAAGGTACGTTGGCAAAGGTCTCTACGTTGTTGATATTTGTGGGTTTACCCCAGAAGCCTTTCTGTGCCGGGAAAGGCGGCTTAAGCCTGGGCATGCCTCTTTCGCCTTCAAGAGACGCAATGAGGGCGGTCTCTTCACCGCAGACGAAAGCCCCTGCGCCGGCTTTGATGCGAAGATCGAAAGAAAAACCGCTTCCCAGGATATTCTTACCCAAGTAGCCTTTTTCTCTGGCTTGCTCCATGGCAATCTCCAGGCGAGAAATGGCAAGGGGATATTCCGCTCTTACGTAGATAACCCCTTCCGATGCACCGATGGCGTAGGCACCGATGATCATTCCTTCCAGAAGGGAATGGGGATCTCCTTCCAGAATGCTCCTGTCCATGAAAGCGCCGGGATCTCCCTCGTCCGCATTGCACACCATATATTTCTGATCGGCTTCATTCTGCCTTGCCGCATTCCATTTAAACCATGTGGGGAAACCGGCACCGCCTCTTCCTCTGAGCCCCGATATCTTCATCTCTTCGATTACTTCTTCAGGCGTCATGGAAGTCAAAGCTTTCTTTGTTGCTTGATAGCCTCCCGCATTAATGTACTCTTCGATTCTCTCCGGATTGATCACTCCACAATTGCGAAGCACAATTTTTTTCTGCTTTGACTGGAAACCCTGATCCACTTCAGGAATTCCGTATTCCCACACGGGTTCGCCGCCCACGATATGCCTGTTTACAATATCGGAAACCTTGTCCGGCTGTACCTTGACATACCGGATCTCCAGATTTCCTTCATCATCGTAAACGTCTACGATGGGCTCCAGATAACAGCTGCCGATGCAGCCTGTTTTTTCTATTTCCACATTCGAAAGCCCCAAATGGGCCAACTGCCTGGCAAATTCATCCGCAGTCTTCCTTGCGCCGGTAGCGACGCCGCAACTACCCTGTCCCACTAATATTTTCATTGCGCGACCTCCTGCTCTCTCTTCCTTATCTCACGGAGGATCGACTTGACCGAGTCCTTAGTCAGATTCCCGTAAGTCTCGTCCCCTTCCTTGTTTCTTATCATCATTACCGGAGCCAAACTGCAGCAACCGAGACATGCAACGTTGTTCAATGTAAAGATGCCGTCTTCTGTAGTCTCTCCGTCTCCGATTGACAGTTCTTCCGTAATTGCCTCTTCGATCATATCCGCACCGTTTACATGACATGCGGTGCCTTTGCATAACATGATGAGATTCTTTCCGATAGGTGATAATCTAAACTGGGTATAGAACGTGGCCACTCCATATATCTGCGCCGGTTTTAAACCTGTTCTTTCGGATATATAATTAATTGCATCCATTGATAAATATCCATAAATATCCTGAGCCCTCTGCAAGATTGTGATCAGGCTGCCGGGTATTTTGGCATATTCGTCAAGCACCGGTTCCAATTCACTGAAATCGGGTTTGTCGCAACCACCGTTACAGTAGCACCCGCCGTTCTCCAACGTCATTTTCTTTCCTCCTTTATAGGCAAATATGAGTCAAAAACATGCCTGAATATGTCTTTCGCTTTGCAAAAAATTCGTTCAGAAGTCAACACTATTATTATAAATCAAACTAGTAAATAATCAACCTTATTCGAAGGACTTTGGCAAATTACTACAATTTTACAGCGGTTCTTTCAAATTAATACGGCGCTTTCTAATTTTCCACCACAGTACTCCTGCAAATTTTTTTATATCCAGCTCCATTATGAACAGGCTCACAAGAAGCAAAGCCGCTCCCAAATACGCCCTGGGAGAGAGTACCTCTCCCGCGACAAAAAAAGCCACCAGTGCAGCAAATACCGGTTCCAGAGAAAATATCACTCCTACGTGGGAAGCGCTGGTATATTGTTGGGCGATGGTCTGGGCAACGAAAGAGAATCCGGTGCAGAAAACCGCTAAAACTAAAATTGAAACCCATACTTTGCCCGATGAGGGAAGCGCCGGGCTTTCAAAAACTGCGGAGAGAAACAGCTGGTAGATTCCGCAGAATCCCAACTGGTAAACACCAAGCTGGTAGACAATTACTCCTTCCTTCATCACCGCGCTCTCCGTAACAAGCAAATGCACTGCATATGCCACAGCGCAGAGAATGCAGAGGATATCACCTAGAGCAGGCCTTAAACTCTCGTTGAGGGTAAGAAATGCGATGCCCGCAAGGGCAAACACAACAGATATTATTAACTTTTTTTCGGCCCGCTGACCTTTGAAAAAGAACCCCATGACCGGAGTTATTACTACGGTGAGAGCACAGAGAAAACCTGCATTTGAGAGGCTCGTATACTTCACACCGAAGGTAGAACCCAAGTATACCACCATGAGAATGGCTCCCAGCAACGCAGCATATTTAAGAGTAATAACGTTGGTTGGCCTTAATCTTTTTCCTGTCAAAAGCACCGCCACAAGAAATGCGATAATAAAGCGTAAAGCATTGATGTTAAACGGATCCAGCTCTTCCAGGACAAAATCTGTCAACAGATAGGATATCCCCCAAAGCATGGTGACCAAAAGCAGTGTCAAATCGGCTTTTACCTGCGATTTCATATATGTTCTACTATCCTTTCTTTTTTCGAAAAAATATCCTTTTGTGAGTGTTGTGAAAGTGGATTTTTGCACAACTGTTAACGGGCGAACACAACAAATGTTTTACAATATTTTTTATAGATTGGCAATAAGCATTTCCAGGGCAAGCCTTTCATCCAAAAGCCCCGTTTTGATGTTTTTTTCCACATCAAAGCAGCAGCTGAGAATCCGACGAAGCTGGTCTACCGAATAAAGCCTTGAATTCTCACCGGCAATCTTAACCCGGTATTCGTGAGCTCCTGTGGCAGTCTTTATTTCTCCTAAGCTTAAGCCCTCCTCCCGCATCTCCTTAACCATGAGAATCAATTCATAATGGGAGCAGATTAGGGCCAAAAGCCTGTACACGTTCTCTCCCGAGGCCAGAAGATTATGCAGAAGCAAAAGGGCTTCGTCCTTCCGGTTATTGGATATGGAGTTGATCATATCAAAGACATAGGTCTCCGTATTACCCGACAGCGCCGCCGCCACATCGCTCAACCGGATTACATCATCGTCACAGTGGGCTATCAGTTTTTTTATGTCGTTATCCAGATTGTAAAGCGTATAGTCGGACTGCCTGTCCATATATCCAGACATAGCAATCATATGACTGATAACCCCTGCGGCTGCTGTCTTTCCCCATTGCTTCAACCGTTTCTGGATAAAGCTTCGGATTTCGCTTTCCGAAAGCCGGCCGAACTCGTAACAAGCTCCGGCAGCTGAGATAGCTTTATACAGCTTCCTCCGTTTATCCACCGAATCCGCAGTCAGAATCAACAGACAGCTGTCGGGCAGTTCTTTCAGATACTCTATTAAAGCTTTTTCTTCAGCTTCGGTATAGCTTTCTTTGATGCTCTCCCCGCCTGCGGGAAAATCCTCGACTATTACGACCCTCTTTTCCGATAGCATGGGCAAGGTTTCACACTGCTCTATTATGGCTTCTACCGTGGCCGCTTCTCTCTCCAGCCTGGAGCAGTTCAACTGTCTCAGGGTGGGCTCCACATAGTGCTCCACAATGAGATCCGCTGCCCAACGAACCAGATATTGTTCCTCTCCATAAAAAAAGAGAGGGTTTCCCAAACCTTCCTTTAAATCCTTCTGGATCCTCTTGAATGCATGTTCTTTCGTTTTCTGAGTCCTTGTTGCCAATTTGAGACCTCTCGGAAAAAGGGATTATATCATGGTGCGAAAACGGACGCCGGTCTTTCTTACGTCAAGGAGTACGGCGCCGTGGCGATCATTTCTAAAGACGATTATACCCTTTTTCTCCAATTTTTCAATTACATCCGGATGCGGATGCCCGAAATTATTCTTCCCCACCTGTATCACCGCCGCTTGAGGAGACACTGCATCGAGGAACTGATCCCCTGTTGAAAACCTGGAACCGTGGTGGCCCACCTTTAAAATATCCGCCCTGAGCATTTCATGAGAAGCCTTTTTGTAAGAATCCATGAGCAACCTTTCGCCTTCAAAGCCCATGTCCCCTGTCACCAGCAGTGAAATTCCCTTGTAACTCACTCGCAGCACCAGGCTGCAAAGATTTTCGTCCGCTTCTTCCGAAATGAGCTGCCATGATGTTTCTTCGTCATGGATGTTCGGATAAAGAATATCGATATAGATGTCATCTTCTATATGAAGCCTGTTCCCGGCTGCCACGTAAATCATTTGCGTCTCATCAAGACCGGTGTCATAGAGGATTTCTTCTTCCTTAATGCGGTTTGCATGGTAAACTGCCAGCTTCCTCACTGGCATGAGCCTGCAAAGAGATGCAATTCCGCCGTAATGGTCCTGGTGAAGATGGGTGACGACAGCCAAATCCACTCTGTCCACACCGTTTTTAAGCAGATATGGCAGCAATACTTTTTTGCCCGTATCGTAATCTGTACTCCCCCCTCCGTCGATAAGAATGTTCTTCCCCGATGGAGTTCGCAGGTGTATGCAGTCGCCCTGCCCCACATCCACAAATACAATATCCGCCCTCCTCTCATTTTCGCCCATAATATAAGGTGACACGACGGAAATGCAGAGTATGAAGATGCAGATGCTGACAATCAAGACCTTGTTTCTGTTACGGTACAAGATCCAGAAACTCTCCGACGTGAAAAAGAAAAACAAACCGTAATATATTACCAACATCCACACGGAGGGCGATTTAACGGTCATGGAAGAAAACCCAACCTCTCCCGCAAAGCGATTCAGCTGAATCATGATTTCAATCAAGAGTTCTGCTGCCGTTGCCCCAAAGCCGAATAAAAAACCTTGATTAAAACTCAGCGCTATAAGCCCCATTCCCAGGGGCAGAATCAACCCGGCCAGCATAATTACAGGAAAGTTGATCAAAAATGCCGAAAATGAAAAGTACTGGAAGTGATATGCGGACGCAGGGGCCATACCCGCTTGTATTATGAATAGAGGTGCGGCAGCGTGCAGCAAAGCCGCAATCCGTTCATAACGTTTGTTTTCATTCAATTTCTCAATTTTGCTCACCGCCAAGGGAAGGGCAAAGGCTAAAGTGAACACCGCCAAATAGGAGAGTTGAAATCCCAGACTGAAAAGATAGAAGGGATTGTAAAGCAGCATGAGAAAGGCAGAGAAACTGGTGCAACAGAGCAGGTCGTACCTTCTGTGCAGGAATTTGGAAAGAATATGAACGATAATCATCAGAAAAGCCCTTACCACTGTATCGGAGAAATTGGCCAGAGCTGCATAAAAGAACAGAATTCCTGAAGCACAGGCGGATACGATGGGATTTCTGCGGTTTCGGAAGAGTCTGCATATGTAGACATAGATGATGCTTACGTGGATACCTGAAACTGAAAGGATATGAGCGCAGCCGTTTCGTTGAAAATCCTCATAGATCTCGTCGTCTATGTGAAGCTTGTCTCCAAAAAGGATGCCGAAAAGCAGAGCTTTGGCATCCCGGTCCATGAACCTGTCAAGGGAATCGGAAAAACTGTATTTCAGTTTGCCCATTGCAGCAATTGCCCTATTCCCCCGTTCGGCAATCTCCAGATGAGAGTCGCTGGCGGTTATAATTCCCGCTATCCTTCTCGTCTTTAAATAAAGTTTATAGTCGAACAGACCCGGATTCCTCGATCCTGACGGAAGGCTTAGCTTACCTTTCACCTGCACCTTATTTCCGAACAGATCAGATATCGTCTCGTGGGCCACACTCACATCCCCGCCTTCATCTGCACTCATCCCTCGTTCTTTCGTCGAAAAGGCCAGGTTGACGATGAGTTTATCTTGAACGGTACCTGCAACATTCCCGCATTGCCATGAATCCGGTTTGAGCAAAAGCCGCAGGTAGTTCCCCCTGTCTTCAACATTCAAGACCGTTCCCGTAACAGATATGACGTGATCCTCATAATTGGCTAAAGGCTCGGGGCGGCTGTCATGCAGGTGAAAATAACATGCCCCCATAAGCGCCATGGTCAAAAAGATGCACAGGTGTTGTTTTCTCAGCAATAAGGAAGGCAGAGCAAGAGTCCCGAACAAAGAGACCGTCCACCAAAAACCGAGATAATATCCAGTCCAAATACCGCCGGCAAAAGCGGCAAAAATAAAAGCTATAGGTCTTCTCACTGCATTGTTTACAGCTTCCGTGTTCCCTTTGTTATTATTACCATATTTTAACTGTAATGTCAATTCTTATTTTTCAATTTTATGACAAAGTGAAACAAAACAAGGCTGATTGCTGTCAAACAATATGTGTATATGCTATAATTAAACCCTGCTGAACAAATGATAACTATAATAATGATTTATATTTGATATTTGTTCCGCTTTATTTGTGCCCTCACAGTCGAATGAAATCCCGAAAGTAGGTGTTTCCTTTGAGTGATAAATTCGATAATAAAGGCAATGGCTTTGATAATAGCAATGAAATCGACGAGTTTTTGAAACAGTTCGATGAAATCAAGAAAAACTTCGTAGCCGCCGATGGCGAAGCGAAAGATCCTGGAGTTCCCGCAAGGAGTGATAATAATTCAGCGGGAACGGATACCATGGTCTTTTCGCGCCGGGGAAAAAGGCTGAATAGAACCAGCGATGAGGGGTTGGACAGGAATTATGACGAAAGATTAAGCAGACCTCCCGGCAGCCCTCTCGACGAGAGATTGAACATAGCTGATGACGAAAGATCGAACAGAACTCGCAACGAGTTGGACAACAAGTTAGACGAATTATTTAATAGCTCTCTTGACAAAAGACCGAAGAGAGAGCGGGCGAAATATAAAGAGAGCGAGGAAACGGAAGGATTTGCAGCTAATGATATGGCTAAGAAAAAAAGAAAGAAAAGATATCGTTTAAATTTAAAGCGGCTGATAATCGCATTAATCTGTATCGCTGTTCTCGCCTGCGGAGCCGTGGGAGTCTGGGCTTTGACGGTTATAAGCAAGACGCCGCCCATCGATGCGGACAATATTTATTCCATGCTTTCAGAGAACTCGGTCATTTACGATGACGCAGGAAACGAAATAGAAAACCTGTTTGCCAGCGGAGCCGGCCTCAGGACCAATCTTAACTTCACTGAAATGCCTGAGGATTTGATCAACGCCTTCATCGCCATTGAGGACAAGACCTTCTGGGAGCACGGAGGTTTTAATATTGTGCGTATTCTCGGGGCAATCTGGGATAGTCTTACCTCAGGAGATTCCATCAGAGGGACCAGTACCATTACCCAGCAGCTGGCCAGGAACCTCTACCTGGAAGACACCATGACCGAGAGGTCCTTGAAAAGGAAGGTACAGGAAGCGTATTACGCCATACAGCTGGAACGCCAGCTTTCTAAAGAGCAGATAATAGAAGCCTATTTGAATACAATTAACTTAGGAAGCGGGGCCTACGGTGTTCAGGCTGCCGCCCAAACTTACTTTTCTAAAAATGTTGATGAGCTTACTCTTGCAGAGTGCGCCGTTTTGGCCAGCATTCCCAAGAGCCCCAGCAAATACTCGCCTCTCAGGCGATTGTACAACGAGGATATTACCGATCCTGAGTCCCTGGATTTCGTATATCGCGGAGATACCTTTAGCATATTTTACCAGGATGAATTTCTGGAACGGCAGAGATTGGTTTTGGCCTTTATGAAGGATCAAGGCCTTATAGACGAAGACCGCTACCAGGAAGCGATAAACCAGGACATAAGGGCTTCCATCAATCCCAATATAGAGGTTTCTTCGGAAATCAGCTCTTACTTCGCCGATTATCTGATCAATGAAGTAGTTGAAGATCTTATGCTCGAATACAATCTGAATGAGTCGGAAGCCAAGAACATGATTTACAACGGGGGACTGCGCATCTACAGCACCCTCAACGTTTCCATGCAAAAAATCGTAGAATCCGAATTCGACAAGAACGATAATTTCCCCAAGGTTACAGGACTGAACAAGGACAAGAACGGAAATGCAAGAGACTCTAGCGGAAACATCCTGCTTTATCATTACAGCAATATGTTCGATGAAGAAGGGAATTTCACCCTTAAACCGGATGAATACCGGATTAACGCCGACGGCTCCATGACCGTTTTCAAAGGAAATCGCCTCAATATCTACAGGACCGAAGTTCAAGGCAACGTGGAGTACAGCGTTGAATTCAAGAGCATATATACGGTGGAAGACGGGACTTTCTATACTATCCCAACCGGCTATATATTGATTCCCTCAAAGTTCAAAAGCAGGGATGACGAAGGCAATCTTATCATTCATAAAGACTTTTTCGGTGAGGACTGCCCCTTTACTTTAACGGAAGAGGGCATGACCATACCGAAAGGGCATTACCAGCTCAAAGACAAGGTAATCCAACCTCAGTCCTCAATGGTCATAATGGATTACAAGACCGGAGCCATCAAAGCAATGGCCGGCGGTAGAGGTCTCAGCGGAAAGCTCCTGTTCAATCGGACAACGAGTACAAGACAACCCGGTTCTGCCATCAAGCCTATGGCTGTTTACGCTCCTGCCTTGCAATTGACCGTCGATATGGTGAAAAATAATGTGGTAGATGAAAACACCAAATTATGGACCGCAGCCACAGTGATCGATGACGCGCCTTTGGTCCTGGACGGTAAGCTATGGCCCAAGAACTGGTATTCCGGCTATCGCGGTCTGCACACCCTGAGGCGATCCGTGGAACAGTCAGTCAACGTGAATGCAGTGAAAGTCTTCCTTGAAATCGGTGCTCCCACTTCACTTTCTTTCCTTAAAAAACTGGGAGTCACTTCTGTGGTCGAATCCGGAAACGTAAACGATATGAACCCCGCCGCTCTGGCCTTGGGAGGAATGACCAAGGGCATCTCCCCCCTGGAAATGGCTGCCGGCTACGGTGCATTTGCCAACCAGGGGCTCTATGTTGAACCCGTATCCTATACCAAGGTTACCAATAAACGGGGAGAAATTCTGCTGGAAAGCAATCCGGACAAAGAACAGGTGATGGACCGCGGAGTGGCCTTCATTATGACCGATATTCTGAGGACTACGGTTACAAACGGCATTGCCGGTTCCGCTGCCATCGGTTCCCATCCCGTTGCCGGGAAAACGGGTACCACCTCGGATAACTACGACGCCTGGTTTGTAGGTATGACACCTCACTATGTAGGAGCGCTCTGGATAGGCAACGACATCAACATCGAGCTTTCTCAAGGAAGCGTTGCCGCAGCCAGACTCTGGGGCAAAATTATGAAACAGGTCCATTCCGGTCTTCCCTCCGCCAGTTTCCCGAAACCGGATAATGTGGTCACCGCAACCATCGACACAATGTCGGGTCTGCTTCCTTCGGAGTTATCCGAACTGGACCCCAGGGGAACCGTTAGAAGCGAGTATTTCGTAACCGGCACAGTGCCCACCGCTACGGACAACGCTCATGTTGCCGTGACACTCTGTAACGATTCGGGTTATTTGGCCACGCCTTATTGCCACAGTACGACAAGCAAAGTTATGGTAAGGCGGCCGCCGGGTTCCGTATTGTCATACGGAGGATTTACCGTAGCCGACATCGAATACGAAGCTCCGTCTTACTATTGCAACCGTCATAATTTCGATACAGCCACCTACCCCATCGATCCCAACACAGAACTGCAGCCCGATCCCTGGAGCGGAGGCCAAAACGGTATGCCGCCCTGGCACGGGCCGGACAACGGCAACAACAACAGAAACAACGGTAATAACGGGAACAACGATAATAACGGAAATAACGGCAATAACGACAATAACGGAACCGGAGGGCAGACTCCTCCTATTACCGACAGCAATCCGAATCCCGTTGTAAGCCCCGACGATTCAGAAAAACCTGAATGGTTGAACTGACAAAGTTAACGTATGGACTTCGGACTGAAGATAAGTGCAACGATATAACCGAATACCACCGCCGCCGCTACCCCTGCGGCGGTATCTTTTATACCTCCTGTAAGCGCTCCCATCAAGCCCTCTTTAGAAGCGGCTTCCATGGTTCCCTTAGTAAGAGTATAACCGAAACCGGGAAGCGGTACCGTTGCACCGCTTCCCGCCAATTCAACAAGTGGCTGATATAACCCTAAACCGGTCAGTACGGCTCCCAAAACCACAAACAACACCAGTATTCTCGGGGCGGTCAGCTTTGTGCCGTCCATTAAAAGCTGACCTACTACGCATATGCCCCCGCCTATAAGAAATGTCCACAAATAATCCATGGCATATTCCTCCGAAATTCATTTTCCGCACAGTTACTGCATAGCCTCAATCGCTACTGCATGGGCGATTCCGGGAATGGATTCACCTTGCTGGGAGCTTGTCGTCGATAAAAGAGCTCCTGTTGAGACCAGCAGCACCTTTTTCAGGGCTCCTCCCAGCATTGACTTGTATATGTGGCCTGCAAACACCGAAGCGGAACATCCGCAACCGCTTCCTCCGCTATGCACATCCTGCTCCTCATCATAGAGAAGAACTCCGCAGTCATCATATGCAGGGCTGAAATCTATCCCCAGGTTCTTTGCCATATCGATAAGGATCCGTTTGCCTATATGACCCAGATCTCCTGTCAAAATCAGGTCATAATAGCTCCACTCCCTGCCGGTGTCGAGAAGATGCCTGTAAATGGTGTCCAAAGCCGCCGGTGCCATGGCCGCTCCCATCTGATTGGCATCAGTCATGCCCGTATCCACAATCTTGCCTACCGTGCCGTAAGTACAGCAGAAATGCGGATTTTGCGACCTTCCGATGACCACGCTCCCCGAGGCCGTAGCCGTCCACTGGGCGGAAGGCGGGCGTTGGTTTCCATGTTCCAAAGGCATGCGGAATTGGCGTTCGGCGGTGCTGTAATGGCTGGAGGATGCAGCTACCACCGCATCCGCATATCCGCCGTCAACCAGCACACATCCCAGCAGAATCGATTCCGCCATCGTGGAGCAGGCACCGTATATTCCCAGGAAAGGAACTGAGAAGTCCTTTACAGAGAAGCTGGAGGACATGAGTTGGTTTAACAGATCGCCGGAAAGGATAGCGTCGATTTGATCCTGATTTTTGCCCGCTTTTCGCATTGCTATATTTATTGACTCGGACAGCATTTTGCTTTCCGCCATCTCCCAGGTCTTTTCGCCGAACATATCATCTTCCAGCACCACATCAAAGGTTTTGCTCAACGGCCCCTTCCCCTCTTTTACGCCGACCACTGATCCTGTGCCCAATATTTCCGGTCGGGTTTGAAAGATGAATGTCTGTTGCCCAAGTTTGTTGTTCGCCATATCACTTCCCTCTCAATAGCAATGAAATTATTCCGATGATCACTGACGCGGAGATTCCGCACACAAGCACCGGTCCCGCAAGGGTAAAAAGCTTAGCTCCCGCCCCTAATACGGGACCTTCTTTCTTGAATTCCATAGCCGGAGAAACCATGGAATTGGCAAATCCCGTTATGGGCACGATGACTCCGGCACCGGCAAATTTGGCAATGGTATCGAACCATCCGAAACCGGTTAGAAGTTGAGCGGTGCATATGAGGAACACCGTTACCACGGAACCCGCCTCCATTTTATCCATGCCCCTGGCCACCAACACATCCTGAACATATGCCGCCGCCACGCATATCAGTCCACCCACAATAAAAGCTTTTAAACTGTTGGAAAAATACTTTGGCCTGGGAGTAAATTGTTTTACATATTTTTCATAAGCCTTTGCCTGCTGCTTCTGTTCCGCTTTTTTTTGCTTTTCCACAGCCTGTGAAGACTTGTCCATAATTAACCTCCTGTATGCCAATACTGTTCTGTTAACTTATAATAAAAATGAGACCTGAAACGCTTCTGGTATAATGGAAATTGCCACAAACCATTACCTCCCAGAAAGGAGCGTTTAGGTCTCATGACTATTATACC
>DGEG01000098.1:0-4827 GCA_002385825.1 Firmicutes bacterium UBA3932
GGGATTTGTCTACAGTCTGAACAGTGCCGCCCTCCTATGGGCAGCACTGTTTTTAGTATCAGCAGACCAAAAATATTTTAAGCAAATACTGTGTTTTTATAGTAGATGGCCACAGCGGCAAAAACAGCTACCACAAGGCCGATAAGCAATATTCTCGTTATGATGATCTTAGGTGTCAGTTTTATCATTTTATTTCTCTTTGTCTCCTTTCACTTGTCGGTTTCCTCAAGCAGTTGATGGTTGAATTTGTAGCCGAAACCGCGGACATTTATTATGTATTTATATGAGTTATTGTTGTTTTCAATCTTTTTACGGAGGGTGCTCACATAGACCATCACGGTCCTTTCGTCTCCTTCAATGCTGTTGGTCTTCCAGGCGTATTCAAAAATTTGAGCAGGACTGTAAATGCGGCGTGGATTTTTAATAAACAGGTGAAGGAGGTCAAATTCTTTGGCGGTGAGGCTGACGGGTTCACCGTCTACGTAAACCTCTCGGGTGCTGGCATTCAACAGGAGACCTGGGGCGCTGTATATTTCCTCTTCTTCCTCTAATGCGTCGGACTGCATGACCTCCAACCGTCTCAAGTGTGCCTTTACCCTCGCTATCAGCTCTCCGGGCAAAAAGGGTTTGGTAATATAGTCATCACCGCCTACGGACAAGGCGATAACCTTATCTGCTTCCTGATCCTTGCAGCTTAGAAACAGAATCGGTGTCTTGTTACTCCTGTTGCGAATTTCCACGCAGAGTGCCACTCCGTTGATGTCCGGCAACAAGACGTCCAATAGGATAAGGTCCGGCTTTTCTGCTTCCAGAAGCTTCAGCGCCTGTTCTCCGTTGTAGGCGGAGAATGTTTTAAAGCCTTCTTTTTCCAGAAATGAGACGATTATATCGTTGATATTTTTTTCGTCGTCTACGACGAGGATTTTCTTTGCGTCCATACTATCGACAATCCTCCTATGATAATCGATCAATCCTCCTATAGTATTTGACGGATATTCATGGCCTTTTCGCTGCTTGTCCAATCTTCATTCGCAATAAAGAGGGAGACGGACAGTAAAAGTGGAGCCGTACTGCAGACGGCTTTCCACGGAAATCGTTCCGTTATGTGCTTCTACAATCTCTTTTGCAATGATCATTCCAAGGCCGCTCGTATCTTCTCTTGCGGACTCTTCACCTTTATCCACCCTGTAGAATCGATCGAATATATAGGGCAGATCCTTTGGAGCAATTCCAGGACCGTAGTCTGTGACGGAGAACTCCAGGTTTTTCTTTTTTGAGTCCAACCCAAAGCAAATTTTTATTGTTCCGCCTTTTTCGGAAAAGCGTACGGCGTTGGCTAAAATATTGGAAAAGACCTGTTGAATCCTGGCCTCATCTATAATAACCGAAACTCCTTTTAGAGCTTCCTTATCGATGTTCAAAACCATTGTAATATCTGCGTCCTTTAAATACAAGGAATTTTCCCGTATCAGGGCTTCGGCCAGATCCTGTCCGTCCATGACCATGAAGTCAAAGGAGAATTGCCCTGTCTCCAGTTTGGAAAGTTGGAACAGATCATAGATCAGCCGTTCCAGGGTCAGAACCTTTTTATAGATGACTTCTATGGCTTCGTCTTTTTTTTCTTTGGTTTCAAAAGTGTTGTCCTTCAAAGCCATAACATAGGCCAGAAGAGAAGTTATCGGCGTTTTTAACTCATGGGAAATATAGGAGAGAAAGACTTCTTTGGCTTTTTTGGACATCAGCATTTGCTCTTCAGCTTCTTTTATGGTTGTGATGTCGCGGATGACTCCAGCCAAAGCGATAGGCTTTTCTCCTTCATAAACGGGAGCAGTGGTTATCTCTGTCCAGATGGGTTGCAGGTTCTTGCGAAATATGCGGAGCACCGCATGTTTCTCCTGTTCCGGAGACGGGTAATCGAAAAGCCGGTTTATTTCAGGTATATCCTTCTGGTCCACCAACTGCAGGAAAAAATTGGGGTCTTCGTAGAAGTCACGGGGAAGATAACCTAATAATCTTTCAACGGAAGGAGTAATGTACATGAAAGAAGCAGGCTGTACCTGGTGTAGAAATATGATATCCGATACGTTCTCTGCAATGAGCTTAAACTGTTTTTCCGCAACGTGCAGTTTTTCTTCAGCCCGCTGCAGATATATGAGAACCACCATGAAGTTCAATATATTGGAGAAAATGACTTCCGCCAGATGCAAGGAGGCGATGTATTCAGGATAAAGGATTTCTATAATGGATATAGCAGCCTTGCCGATACCCCATATGCCAAAAATAAAGCCGGAAGCAATTCTCGCTAAGGGAGACACCTGCCGAAAGCGCCCTATCAAATAGCAGATAACTATTGTAGCGCTTATCTGGAAAACGGAGGCGGGGAGGTAAAAGGGCATGAGGTCGAATTGATAAAGGGCAGCCAAAAAAGCCCATATTAAAAGATAGAGGGAAAATCTGGTCCAAAATCCCGGGATTCGAAGGTTCTGGAAACGGTACACGCCGAATAAAAGAAAGAGAATGTTATACATATCGAATACTTTGCGCAGAATCAATAAAGCCTGGTATCCCTCTCCCAAGATTAAGAGCAGCAGGCTGCAGGAATAGCATACCCAGCACAGACCCCAAAATTGGATAAAACGCTCCTTGCTCCGTGCAAAAATATAAAAATATACGCTTGCAACACCGAGGGAAATGCCTCCAAAAGCAAGTAAAATAATTGGCAGGGTAATCATGCTTTGATTATATACTATGTAATATGGGGATTCCAGCTTAAAAGTTTCTAAAAAGGCCATACTTTGTTCGAATAAATATGTTATTATTGATTCATGGATACGACGACGGTTGTGCTGCTGATTATATTTGTATTTACGTTTATCCCGCTGCTTTTAGCAGAATTCGCCAGAAGAGACTCCGTACCGGAATTGGAGGATTTTTTCCTGCAAGGCCGAAAGATGCCTCTGGTTATGGTGTTTTTCACCGTATACGCCACTTGGGTCAGTTCGTTTGCCTTTATGGGGTCAACTGCGGCTTTTTATGCAGACGGTCCTCTTTACATGACTTGTTTTGCATGGAATGCGCTGTTTGCTTTTTTGTATATGTGGTTGGGCCGCAGGCTTTGGTTTCTCGGCAAGACTCGAGGCTACCTGACTCCTGCGGATTTTTTTGATGATGTTTTTCATTCGGACGCTCTAAATCTTGTAGTTACTCTGATTTTAACGGTCTTTACACTTCCGTATTTAATGATCCAGCTATATGCCGGCGCTTATATCATAGAGGCGGCCAGCGGGGCGATTATCCCCTGGAGGACGGCAGGGCTGGTTTTTTATTTGGTAATCATAATCTATCTATGGGCCGGTGGCATCCGCGCCATTGCCTTAACCGATGTATTTTACGGCCTGCTTATTTTTATTACCATGCTGGCTTCGGGTTTTATTCTGATTGAAAAGACAGGAGGCATTAACAGTACCTTTGCATACATTGCCGAGAACTATCCAAATGACGTGATCCTGGGCTCGGGTTTTTCCGAGAATTCCCCTTGGGCTTGGCTTTGCATGTTTATCGTAATTCCTCTAGGGGCTCTCATGGGCCCTCCCATGTGGATTCGCGCTTACGCAGTAAAAGAAGAAAAGATCTTTAAAGCCATGCCTATGCTTCTTGTGGCAGCTACCATAATGTATCTCGGACCGCTCTTGGCTGCGGCTGCGGCAAAGGTGCTGCATCCGGGTTTGGAGGAGACGGACAAGCTGATGCCCTATATGTTGATGAATCACGTACCGATCATCATATCCACAATTCTTTTGTGCGGGATTGCGGCAGCTGCGCTTTCGACGGCCAACTCTCAGATTCACTCCCTGGCGGCTCTTTATACGGTGGATGTACACAAACGCTATATGGGAAAAGAAATTCAAGAGCGACAGCTGGTCAGCATAAGTAAGTACGCAATTGTGATACTCGCTGCCTTTGCCTACGTGTTGATGCTCAGGAATCCGGGTATGATTATCGATATAGGGACATTAGGAATGGGTGGTACGGCTCAGGTTATAGTGCCTACTTTGGCGGCATTATTTTGGGAGAGATCCAACAGCACTGCTATGGTAGCCGGACTTCTTTCCGGCATTACCCTTTTGTGTTTTCTCAGCTTTGCCTGCCATATATTTGTCCCCTATGCGGGGGTATTTGCCCTGTTGGTGAACGCTTTGGTATTTGTGGGATTAAGTTTGGTTTTGCCCTCGGATCCGAGGGCGGGGGTCATAATCGCAGCCCATAAGGAAAGCTTTAACTGCAGGCATCAACTGGAAGGAAAGGATGGATAAACATGGCGAAAATCGATTTTACCCTGGCGGAAGACATTCATAAACATCTGAAGGAACATGTTCTGAAACACTATAAACGTTATTATTATTTCGCATACAGTCTCGTGAAAAATCAGGACGGGGCAAAAAATGTAGTGTCCAACGCTGTGTATTTCAGTCTATATAATGCAAGGAAACTACAGGATCTGCCCCCGGCCCACATATGGTTTCTACAACTTGTGATAAAAGACGGAATGCGCACCATGATCCGCAACATCTATCCAAGGGATTTCACGAAGAACTCTCAACTTTATGCGTTTATGGAAACTTTGGAGCCCTCGGCGGTCAATGCGTTTAAGCTCTTATATTTTGAGGGTTTAAGCGAGGAAGAGGTCGGGGATGTGCTCAACATGAGCCAAAAAGAAGTGAGCAAAAAGCTGGCATACGTATGCGGCGAATTGAAAATAGACAGCTCGATGGATGAAGAATCAGAGGCCAAGCTCAAGGAGTTGGTGGATATATATGAATCGGCAGA
>DGEG01000098.1:5052-7211 GCA_002385825.1 Firmicutes bacterium UBA3932
TTCATGGAGAAATATGAAAAGAACAAGGTCCGCAAGCCTTTGGGCATTCTGATTCTCGCTGCCGGTCTTTTCCTTATCACTATCTTTTTGGGCAGGAATAACCCGGTGTTTGCAGAGTCAGTGTTAAGCCTGCCCATATTCAACAAGCTGTTTGCCCCGTTTTTTTAAAGCTTTAACCTTATCTCCGGCGGTAGTTTCCGGCGGGGATGAGATTATTTAACAGGAGCTGTAAATATGATTGAGTATATTGAAAATCTATTGGTGTCATATGGGCTAAGTCAATCAATGGTTTCATACACCTCAGTTATTATAGCTGGGATGTTAATAATTTTCATCAGCGCATTGGTCTACTTACTGGCAAAGAACATATTGCTGCGGATTCTTCGCGCATTTATTGAAAAGAGCAGGACAAAATTAGGCGAGGCCTTGTTAAAGAACAAAGTGTTCGAACGCATTATTTACATCATTCCTGCCTTTTTGATTCATTTCTTTGCACCGGTTTTCCCTTCTTTCCAGGTTTGGATTCAGCGCATAGCGTTTTCTTACATGGTGTTGGTGTTATTGGCGGCGCTGAGCAAGCTTTTGGATGCGGCTGACGATGTTTACAGGAGTTTTGAGGTATCAAAGTCCAGGCCTATTAAAGGTTATTTGCAGGTATTGAAAATTATTGCTTACGTCATCGGAACTATCGTGATCATAGCGGTGCTGATCGATCGTTCGCCGTTGCTCCTCCTAAGCGGTATCGGAGCTGCTACGGCGGTGCTGATGCTAATCTTTCAGAATTCGATACTTGGCCTGGTGGCAAGTATTCAGCTTGCATCGAACAATATGGTGCAGATCGGGGACTGGATCGAAATGCCCAAGTATGGGGCTGACGGCGATGTGATAGATATCAGCTTGCATACAGTGAAGGTACAGAACTGGGACAAAACGATCACCACTATTCCGACCCATGCGCTGATAGCCGATTCCTTTAAAAACTGGAAGGGTATGAGCGAGGCCGGCGGCAGGAGAATAAAGCGATCTATATACATCGATATGACGAGCATCAAGTTCTGCGACGAGGAGATGCTGGAAAGGTTCAAAAAGATCCGCTATATTCAGCAATATATTAATGATAAGACAGAAGAAATTGAAGAATACAATAAAAGGCTTGGCATCGATACAGACAGTCTGGTCAACGGAAGACATTTGACAAACATCGGCACTTTCAGGGCATATATCGTGCAATATTTAAAGAACCATCCTCGTATTCACAAAGGAATGACTCAGATCGTGAGGCAGCTTGAGCCGACGGAAAAGGGGTTGCCCATAGAGATTTACGCTTTTACCAACGATACGGCCTGGGCGGCATATGAGTCAATTCAGTCGGATATCTTCGACCATATACTGGCGGTGGTTCCCGAATTTGATCTCAGACTTTTCCAGAACCCTTCAGGACATGACCTCAGACGGCTTAGGGAAACCTCCGGGAGTTCATGCGGCTAAGGATAATGCATAAACGCCTTATTGGGTATAAAATTCATCATAATAAAGATAAAAAAACGCCAATCGCATTGCGATTGGCGTTAATACTATTTTCATTAGGCAAGCATTGCCTCGATGAACCATATGTTTTTACTATATCCTGCTACATGGCCTTCGAATTCGGCCACCACTTCGAAGTCACCGTCTTCGTCAGCCTCATTCCGGATCTCCGTGGCCAGTTTCTTCATTTCGACCAGGTAATCTTTCACGATTTTGAGAGTTTCTTCGACTGTGAATCTATCGCCGTCCAACTCTTTGATGGATGCGGTGTTCAGGTATTCGGAAAGCTTGACCAAAGGCTTTTTGCCTTTCATTTTCAGCATTTCGGCGACCGCATCGTATTTTTCAAAGAAGTCATCATACAAAGCTTCTGTAAATTCGTGTACCTGTACAAACTGTTTTCCAACCACGTTCCAATGCAGATTGTGCAGATTTGCATTTAATACTGCCAAATTTGACAGGTATACATTCAACTTATCGTAGTTCTTCATATTGCAATCCTCCTTACGTCTTTGTTGTCTTGGCTTTAATATACCCGATTCTCCAAATTGTAAACAAAAAATCAAAAGGGCCTGTCCCTTTTGATTCAGACTGTAGACAAAGTAGCAGATGCAAAAGTCATTTGCTACTTT
>DGEG01000130.1:0-2179 GCA_002385825.1 Firmicutes bacterium UBA3932
ATAATAACAGGTAGCTTCTTTACCCGTTAAAGCGTTCATATGACCGCCGATGCGATCCACATCTTCGGCAATTTTTTTTGCGCTTCTCTTCTCCGTTCCCTTAAACATCATGTGCTCAATGAGATGGGAAATCCCGGAATTAGCCGGTTTCTCATCGACAGAACCGGCTTTAACCCATATTCCTATAGAAACGGATTGTACGGCAGGAAGCTTTTCCATGACCATCCAAATTCCGTTACTCAATGTCCTGTTCACTATCATAGGGTGATTACTCCTTCAATTATTATTCATTCTTCTTTTCAACGTGGCAATTATATCATAAAATTCTCAGTATTATTTATAATATTTTTACTCAATTCAGCAGTTCAGAAAGAGGCACGATAGCAATGCCGCGATTTTGTATCTTTTCAATAATACTCGGAAGTGCTTTAATTGTCTCTTTTTTGGGATGCATCAGCAGAATGGCCCCGGTTAAATCTTTATTTAACACCCTGTTTTCAATAACCTTTGCCGTAGAATCAGGTCGCCAATCAATGGTATCCACCGACCATAAGCTCAGTAAATATCCCTTTTCCTTGCAGATTTCCACTGTTTTTTTGTCATAATCGCCAGCTGGCGGCGCAAAGGTATCCGTCACAACACCGGTAAGATTTTTTATGATATCTTCTGTTTTTTTAATCTCTTCAATTACTTCCTTTTCGGAAATCTGTGAGCACATCCGATGGCCATAACCGTGGTTCTGGATCTCATGTCCAAGTATATAGATTTTTCTCAACAACCAAGGGTTGTTCTCTGCCCATCTTCCGCTTACAAAAAAGGTGATCTTGAGATCCTTCTGTTCAAAAATATCCAGCATATCCGGTAAAACATCTTCTCCCCAATCCACATTGCAGGTAAAAGCTATACGATCATCCTCCGTACTCCCTTGACGTATTACAATACCCTCTTCTCCTTCAACGGACACGGTTTGCGTGTGAAACATCATGTCGTACATTGCGTATAGCTGAAAACATAGGAACGCAAATGTTCCTGATATTACAATGCAAAGGATGATTTTTCGAAGCATAATACCGCCCCCGACCCATATGAATTTGTAATTATCACCATAAATATAGCTATGCGTGATTCGAGGGTTGCATTCAAAAAACAATCGAGGATAGGTCCGTTTAGGGTTTTCGTAACCGGATCCATCCCCGCTTGTGAAATTACATTTGTTTAATATGTTTTACTTCATAATGGAAGATCTTTATACGCGAGCGAGATTGATGCGATTCTGGCTGTCAATTTCCGTTACTTTCACCCTTATCACGTCCCCTACTGACAGAACGTCTTCCACTCTGTTCACTCTGTGCTTCGCTAATTTGGAAATATGGAGAAGCCCTTCTTTCCCCGGAAGAATCTCCACAAAGGCGCCGAATGCCATGATCCTCGTCACTTTGCCTTCGTAGATGCCGCCAACCTCAACGTCTCTTAAAAGGAGCTCTATCTGCTTCTGAGCAGCCAAAGCGCTCTCCATATCCGGTGATGCTATGGCAATAATGCCGTCGTCATCGATATCGATTTTGACACCTGTCTCGCAGATAATGCGGTTGATGGTGCTGCCGCCTTTACCGATGATGATACGGATTTTTTCGGGGTCAATTGACATGGAGATTATCCTCGGCGCATAAGGAGAAATGTCCGGTCTCGGTTCTGAGATCTCCTCCAACATTTTCTCCAGAATATGCATTCTGCCTTCTCGCGCCTGAACCAGAGCCGCATGCAGTATGTCCTTGGAAAGACCGTGGATCTTAATATCCATTTGGATTGCCGTTACGCCTTTTTTAGTGCCGGCAACCTTGAAATCCATATCTCCCAGGAAGTCTTCAATTCCTTGAATATCGCTGAGTATAGCCACTTTATCTTCCGATTTGATCAGGCCCATGGCAATACCAGCTACCGGGGCTTTAATGGGCACGCCTGCATCCATAAGAGCTAAAGTACTGCCGCAAACGGATGCCTGGCTCGTGCTTCCGTTAGAGGAAAGCACTTCCGAGACCACACGTATCGCATAAGGGAATTCTTCCTCCGGAGGAAGCACCGGAAGCAAAGCTCTTTCAGCCAGAGCGCCGTGTCCGATTTCACGTCTGCCGGGACTTCTCAGAGGTCTTGCTTCTCCCACGCTGTAAGGCGGGAAGTT
>DGEG01000130.1:2407-12993 GCA_002385825.1 Firmicutes bacterium UBA3932
GCCAGCGTCGCAACAGAAAGAACCTGCGTCTGCCCTCTGGTGAAAAGCCCGGATCCGTGAGTTCTTGGCAGGAAGTGAGTCTCGCACCAAATAGGCCTTATTTCGTCGTGGGTTCTGTTGTCCGGCCGGATGCCCTCATCAAGGATCATACTTCTTACAAGTTCCTTTTTAACGTCATACAGGACATTTTCAATATCCTTTAAATTATCCGGGTAGATTTCACTGAAATGCTCCAGCGTCTCTGCCTCCACTGCATCCATTTTTTCCTCCCTTTCCTGTTTGTCGGGAGTCTGGATGGCACTTCTCATTTTTACTGTGGCAAATTCTCTTACGGCAGTTTCAATCTCCTTGGGGACCTGGTATAAAACAACCTCTTGCTTGGGTTTTCCGACTTCTTTTACTATATTGTCAATAAAGTCAATCAGAGGCTTAATCTCTTCGTGGCCAAATAATATGGCATCTAAAATAGTCTCTTCGGGGACTTCATTTGCTCCTGCTTCGACCATCATGATGGCGTCCCTGGTACCTGCAACTACCAGATTAAGGTCGCTGACCTCCCTCTTATCCAATGTGGGATTAATGACGAACTCTCCGTCTACCAATCCTACTGAGACAGCGCCTATCGGCCCTTCAAAGGGGATGTCCGAAATAGATAGAGCAATAGAAGAACCTATCATTGCAACCACGTCCGGTGTGCAATCAGGGTCCACGCACAAAACAGTAGCGATGACCTGCACATCGTTAAAGTAACCTTTTGGGAAAAGAGGCCTCAATGGCCTGTCCATCAGTCTTGCGCTGAGAACTGCTTTTTCTGAAGGTCTTCCTTCTCTTTTAATAAATCCACCTGGGATCTTTCCCGCTGCATACATCTTTTCTTCAAACTCGCATGAAAGCGGGAAAAAATCGATATCCTCCCGCGGTTCTGCAGAAGCGGTGGCCGTTACATTTACCACCGTATCGCCATAGCGCACGGTTACCGCGCCATTGGCCATCTGAGCAACCTTTCCAATCTCTACTTGAAGCAGCCTTCCTCCTAAAGCCGTGCGGTAGGTCTTATAGTCTGTGAATCTCATGTGTGTAATACCTCCCAATTTCACTTTTTCTGTAATCGGGTCGGCTTGACAAGTTAACCTACTCTTAGCAATGAGTAAGCTAAATTCTCAAGCCAGACCCGTACCCGATTATTGTCTATGAATAGTTTATGCATCGAAGGCGGAGGATTATCCTCCGCCTTCGAATTACCTTATTTTCTCAACCCTAAACGGGCAATGAGGGCCCTGTACCTCTCAACATCCTTATTTTTCAAGTAGTTCAGCATGTTACGCCTCTGTCCTACCATCTTTAAGAGGCCCCTCCTGGAATGATGATCTTTTTTGTGTTGTTTCAGGTGCTCGTTCAGATCGTTAATCCTATAGGTTAGGATAGCGATCTGTACTTCCGGTGAACCCGTGTCACCTTCATGTCTTTTGAACTCTTCGATAATCTGTGCTTTTTTTTCCTTGTCAATCATAATTCTTCTCCTTTTCTTTTTATACACCTATGCCGTGTCCTGCGTCGGAGAATCGCAAAACTCAGCAATAGGAAATTGAATTAACACTTTATGATACCATGATAGGCCGCTGCTGTCAAGCAGTCCTTCTTGATCTGTACAGCCAACTCCTCCACGTTCCTGAACATGATTTCCGGGCGAAGCATTTCAAGAAATTCTACCCGGACTTCCTCTCCATAAATTTCTTTATTAAAATTAAAAATATGCGTTTCCATATTCCTTGCCCTTGTATTGCACACCGTCGGCCGTACTCCTACATTGGTAACGCTCGGATATCTGATTCCGTCATAGTTGCAATAAGTCACATAGACGCCGTCGGCGGGACAGACCATATCTTCATCAATGGAAATATTCAAAGTGGGGAAACCCAAAGTCCTTCCAAATCTGTTTCCCATGATCACCTTTCCCCGCAAGCTGTAATAGTGACCCATAAAAGCCAGGCATTGATCCACTTGACCGCTTGATATGAAATTCCTGATAATCGTGCTGCTGACAATTTGTCCCCGCACCATGTACGGTTCCAGTACATGTATACCAAAACCGTTAGCAAGGCCCACCTTCATAAGAGTCTCCGGTGTGCCTTCTCCGTTGCGCCCGAAGCGATAGTTAAAGCCACAGTAAGCTTCTTTCATGCGCAATTTTTTTACCAGCAGTTCCATTATGAACCTTTCAGGCTCCATATCTCGTATGGTTTCATCGAATGGAATCGATACAACATAATCTACGCCAAGATCGCCGAGTATTTTCACTTTTTCGTCACAATAGAGGATATTTTTCACCACTTGCTTTCCGGCAAGAAGGTTCTTCGGATGATTGCTGAAGGTGAATACAGCGCTCTTTAAATTGGTGCCTATAGCACTGTTAACAGTCCTGCGAATTAATTCCTGATGACCTTTATGAACGCCATCGAAATTACCCAAAGCGACTACGGTCTCCTCTATTTTGTCAATTTCTTCTAAACTTGTAAACAGCCTCATCTGCATAACACCTTATCCGCAGTATATATTCTTTTTTTATCGTCGTAAAGAGCAACTCCCAGAAATCTTTCTTTTGAATAGACGCAATAGGAGCGATCAAGCCCTTCACGAGCCCTTATATGTTTTGTTGCATATCCAGCCTTAGGCTGCCGTATTATCTCCGCTTCGTCATCTCTAATAAAACCCCCGTTGCTAAACCATTCTGCCCTATTCTCAGGGATGTTTATCTTGCCGAAATGAGTCAGCGGGTAATCCACAGGAAGTAAATAATTCCGCCAGCCTTGTTTTAATCGCTCAAGGGGCACCGCTTCCGCCAACCGAAACTCTCCGCTGGCAGTGCGCAGTAAAAAACTCATGGCTCCCCCGAATCCAAGAAGTTTGCCCGCTTCATGACAAACGCTTCTCACATAAGTTCCTTTTGAACATCTCATGTCAAAAGTAATTCTCCCGGCAGCCCTGTCATATTCCACAATACGCAGTTCATGGATGATGGCAGGTCGTTTTGCTGCCTCTACTTGCTTTCCTTCCCGCGCATACTCATAGAGACGCTTTCCTCCGATGCGAACAGAAGAATAAGAAGGAGGCGTTTGATAGATTTCTCCGGTGAAAGTCTGAAAAACTTTTTCTATAGTCTCTGGATCCGGGTTTTCGAACTTTTCTCTGTTGTCATGCAATACGTTGCCCCAGATATCCCATGTATCCGTGATGATACCCAGGATCATTTGACAGCGATATACTTTGTGATCCAAATCCAGATATTCTACAATGCGAGTGGCATTGCCGATACATAATGGCAAGACTCCCGCCGCCATGGGATCCAAGGTCCCTGTATGTCCAATACGCTTGATTCCTGTTAACTTTCTGAGATAATGCACACAATCGTGGGAAGTCATTCCGGCAGGTTTGAGAAGGTTAATTAATCCGTTATTACTTTTCAATTCCATCCTATCAACCTTCTATACTGTCCAATTCTTCGCATATTGCTTCTATTATAAACGGCTTAACTTCCTCTATGGTCCCCGGAATTGTACAGCCGGCAGCTTTCGTGTGCCCCCCTCCCGCAAACTTCAATGCGATCTTTGAAACGTCAGCTTTTGTTTTTGAGCGCATTGTCACCCGGACCTTTCCTTCTTCCTCTCTTAAAAAGGCGGAGATCTCAACTCCGTCAATACTGCGAAGCTCTTCCACAAGTCCATCCGTCTCCGCGGGCAAAGCACCCGTCTCCGTCAGCATTTGCTGCGTCATGACAGCTAAATTGGCTTTACCTCCACATATCATCTCCATAGTGTTTAAAATCGCAATGAACAGTTTTACCTTCTCTAATCTTTTTCTCTGGTATACTTCAACTGCTATTTTGTTATGATCCATTCCGGTTTTGTATAGCTCAGCAACTGTCATATGAGTAGAAGCGGAAGTGTTGGAATATATAAAGCTGCCTGTGTCGGTTAAAATAGCCGTATAAATCGCCTCGGCAATTTCCGCATCCAAAACCACTCCCATTTCTTTCAACAGCATAAACAAAATCTCACCCGTGGATGAAGCTTCTTTATCTACATACCAATATTCCGCAAAGGAAGGTTGAGATGTGGCATGATGGTCCAAAAGGACAGTCTGTTTTCCATTATTGAACACTTCTTGCCTTTTTTCAAGCCTCATCCAATCGCTGCAGTCTAAAGCAATACACACGTCCGCTTCCATGCCGGAATAATCTGAGGTACAATATCCATTATCTAAAAACCTCAGATTCCCTGGGATTTCATCTTCAATCAGAACATATGCAATTTTTCCTTGCTTCCGCAGGGCACTGCAGAGCGCCACCGCCGATCCCAGAGTATCCCCGTCCATTTGCAAGTGCGGAAATATCAGCACGGAACCGGCGTCATTCAGTAAAGCTGCGATTTGGGCAAGGCTACTTTTATTGCTTGTCCTTTTCTCCATCTTCTTCCTTCCGATCGTCGCCTATACCAAGTTGATTTAAAACCTTGGTTATACGGCGACCGTATTCCATCGATGTGTCAATTCGAAACAATAAGTCCGGCACCGATCTAAGCTTAATTTGGCGGGCGACTTCTCTTCTGATGAGCCCTTTTGCACTCTGAAAGGCATCCAGCACTTCCTGCTTCCTGCTATCCGTTGGTCCGTCCTCATTCGTGTCGTCCAATATAGAAATATAGAGCGTCGCATAACTGTAATCTGCAGTTACTTCAACCGCTGAAATACTCACGATACCAGAAAGGCGGGGATCTTTAATCTCCTTGAGCAAAAGCTCGCTGACCACCTTTCTGATCTCTTCTCCGAGTCTACCGGCTCGATACCCCTTACCCATTTTTCTTACCTCGCTATTTCCTCCATCTTGAAGGCTTCAATTATGTCTCCTTCTTTGATGTCGTTATAATTTTCTATACCGATACCGCATTCGTATCCCTGGTTCACTTCTCTCACGTCATCTTTATATCTCTTCAATGAGTAGATCTTTCCTTCGTGGATGACAATGCCGTCTCTGATCAGCCGAATTTCTGCATTTCTTTGGATTTTACCTTCCAGAACGTATGCGCCTCCGACTATTCCAACGCCTGGAACCTTGAAAGTATTACGAATCTCGACTTTGCCGAGAATGACTTCTTTATATTCAGGATCCAACATTCCTTTTATGGCAGCCTCTACATCATCTATTACATCATAAATGACGCGGTAAGTACGAATTTCTACATCTTCACGTTCTGCCATGGCAGTAACGGTTGAACTTGGGCGTACGTTGAATCCGATTATTACCGCATCGGATGTAGATGCCAACATTACATCGGATTCTGTTACTGTGCCTACTCCGGAGTGGATAATCTTCACTCTTACATTTTCGGTATGCAAACGTTCAAGGGAGGAAATCAAAGCTCCAACTGAACCCTGAACATCCGCCTTAATTATTAAATTAAGTTCCTTGACTTCCCCTTCTTTTATCTGGCTGAACAGCTGTTCCAGCGTTGTTCTGGAGGTTTTAACCATCACTTCTTCTCTGAGCTTCAACCGTCTCTTCTCCGCAATTTCTCTGGCGATCCGATCTTCCCTTACCGCATGAAACTGGTCGCCGGCCTCGGGGACATCATCAAGACCAATGATCTCTACAGCCGTGGCAGGTCCCGCTTTATTGATTCTTTCGCCTTTAAAATTAGTCATCGCCCTGACTTTTCCGCTGCAGATGCCTGCGACTACGGGCATGCCTGTTTCCAAAGTGCCGTTAAGGACCAACAGAGTGGCCACCGGTCCTTTAGATTTATCCAAACGGGCCTCCAAAACGGTACCCATAGCCAATCTATTGGGGTTTGCTTTTAACTCCATAACCTCTGCCTGAAGCAAAATCATCTCCAGCAAATTGTGAATCCCGTCGCCTGTTTTAGCAGAGACAGGTACACAGATGGTATCTCCTCCCCATTCTTCCACCAGCACTCTCTGATCTGCAGGAAGTCCGGCCAGGTCTTGCTTAACACGGTCAGGATCTGCTTCAGGCTTGTCGACCTTATTTATCGCCACAATTATGGGAACTCCCGCAGCTTTGGCATGGCTGATAGACTCAATAGTTTGAGGTTTTACACTGTCGTCTGCCGCCACAACCAATATAGCTATATCCGTTACATGAGCTCCCCTGGCTCGCATCGCTGTAAATGCTTCATGGCCGGGGGTATCGAGGAAAACTATCCTTTGCCCGTTAACCGTAACTTCCGAAGCACCAATATGCTGCGTTATTCCTCCCGATTCCGTAGAAGTAACGTTAGTTTTTCTTATAGCATCAAGAAGGGAGGTTTTACCATGGTCAACATGACCCATAACTGTGATAATCGGGGGACGGCTCACCAGATCGGAAGGTTTGTCTTCAAAGGTTTCAATACCTTCTTCAACGGTCTCCTCTTCCACCTTATCTACAACTATATTTACGCCTAATTCGGCACCGACCAATATTACCGTATCCTCATCAAGATTTTGGTTGATATTGGCCATGATGCCAAGTTTCATCAACGCCATTATGATTTCTGAAACGGATTTATCAATTTGTTCTGATAGTCCTTTAACAGTAATCGGTACATTTATAACTTTTGTGCCGGGCGTTAAAGCTTCTAAATCGATAGTACTTTCTGGTTCCACTTGTTTTTCTGCCTTTTTCTTGGATTTTTTTGGTGTGGGTTTTTCCATGGAGAGAGTTTGCCAGTCATCAGCCTTCTTAAAATCTCTTTTACCGGCCTTTTCTTTGTCCACTTTCCCACGTGGTTTTTTGTCTTTCTCTTTTTTCCCTACGGGTTCATCATCTATAATTGAGGTTTTTTTCTGTCTTGTATGTCTTTCTGCAACTTTATCGCTCTTCGGTGGAACGATGTCTTCTCTTGGGACTGCGACCTTTGCTGTATCAGCTTTCTCAGCTTTTGCAGCAACCTTCTTCTCGGCTTTGGCCCCAGCGGTTTGTTTTGCAGTTTTCTCCTTGGCAGGTTTCGCTGTAACTTCTTTTGCTGCCTTCTCTTTCGCTGTCTTTTCTTTAGCTGCTTTTTCCTTCGCCGCTTTCTCCTCAGCCTCTTTCGCCGCCTTCTCTTTGGCTGCTTTCTCGGCTTCAATTTCCGCTGCTTTTTTCTTTATTACCACTCCTCTAGGAACAGCAGGCTTTTCTTCTGTTTTAGGTGCCTCTTCTTGTACTGGTTCTTTCACTGTTTCTTTTTTGGGAGCGGCTTTCTCCTCTTTAACCGGTTCAGCTATTTTAGCTTCTGTCTCAGTCTTTGCAGGATCTTCTTTCTCTTTAATGTCTTGCACGGAAGCCGACTTTGGCAGTGGGACGCCCACAGGCGCCTGGACCGACGCGGATTTTGGCAAGGGAACACCGACGGGAGCTTGGACCGATGCGGATTTTGGCAAGGGAACACCGGTAGGTGGTTGTATTGCGGCAGATGCCTTAGCCTGCATTGCGTCTCTGGCCGAGTCTATTGTTCTTTGTGCCGCTCTCGCTTCTGCTTTCGCTTTTTGTTCAGCCTTTTCTCGCAATACTTTCGCAGCCACCGTAGCAGGTTTTACCGCAACCTTAACCTCCTTACTCTTTGGTTCTGTTGTGCTCTTCGGAGGTGCTTTTACTATCTTTGTCTCGGTGGTTTTCGTTCTGCTATGCAGGATCATGTTGGTGATTGCCTTTACATCAATATCCGATATGACGCTATTATGGCTCTTTGCCTCTATCCCCATAGCGTTGATTTTTTCCAGCAACTCCTTGGAATCCATTTCTAATTCTCTTGCAATCTCATACACTTTCTTTGACATAAACACACCTCACTCTTCTTTCTTGCCGTTCCGCTCGTACTGATCTATTTTATCTATCTCTCTCTTGATTGCTTCCGCCAAATTCTTGTCGGTTATGCCGTATATGCCCCGGCCTGTTTCTCCCGTCATTTCCTGCATCTTTTCCATCGTGCCGTAAATACGCAGTTGAACATTTCCCGATTCAGCCACAGCCAGAAATTTTTTCTTCGTGTTTTCGCTTAGATCAGCAGTTAGAATCAGAAGATGTATTTTCCTACGCTTGATAGCGTATATACAGGAATTATAGCCTGAGATCAGATTCCTCGATCTCTTGGCAAATCCCAGGTAACTATGAATCTTTTCTCTCATAAGCAGATAGCTCTTCAAATACTTTTTCCAGCTGCTGCTGATCGATATCTCTTTTCAGGCCGCGGTTTATGGTCCGCTTTTTCTTGGCTTTCTCAATGCACTCCGAATTAGGACAAAGATACACACCTCTGCCGTTTGCTTTTCCGGTAGGGTCCAACACCAAGTTGCCTAGCGGGTCGTACACTATACGTACCAGCTCTTTTTTTGGTTTAGATTCCATACAACCGACGCAACGCCGCATGGGAACTTTTCTGACCTTCATTGAAAGCCCTCCTATTCGTCAATTTCAACGACTTCTTCCGATGCAGCATCCTTTTCTGCAGTATCTTCTTCCGAAGGAATCATTTCCTCACCGTCTGTGAGTTCAACTTCTTCTATATTATCATTATAGTCAACCGGCAGATCTTCGTCTTCGATATAGTCATCCGCTGATTCGGAATACTGTGAACTGCTCTTGATATCGATTTTCCAGCCAGTAAGCTTCGCCGCCAATCGGACATTTTGTCCTTCTTTTCCGATGGCCAACGAAAGCTGATAATCGGGAACGATTACCGTAGCAGACTTCTCATCTTCATTGATGATGACTTTTTCTACCTTGGCCGGAGCAAGAGCATTGCTGATCATTCCCGCCGGGTCGTCGCTCCAATTTATGATATCGATCTTTTCGTCAAAGAGTTCATTTACAACCGCCTGAACACGGATCCCCCTTGTGCCTACGCAAGCGCCTACCGGATCCACATTCTCATCATCCGAATACACCGCAATCTTGGTTCGTGAGCCTGCTTCTCTTGCAATGCTTTTAATCTCTACTATTCCGTCCTGGATTTCCGGAACTTCCAGTTCAAAAAGCCGTTTGACCAATCCCGGATGGGATCTGGATAAAAAGACTTGGGGACCCTTGGTGGTCTTCTTCACATCCATTATATATACTTTAATACGGCTGTTAACTTCGTATCGCTCTCCTTTTACCTGCTCATTCACGGGAAGAATGCCTTCGGTCCTCCCAAGATTGACGAAGACAGTCTCATTGCTGATCCTATGAATGATGCCGGTAACGATCTCGCTTTGGCGGTTCACATAGTCCTCGTAAATAATACCTCTTTCCGCTTCGCGGATGCGCTGCACCACGACTTGTTTTGCTGTCTGCGCAGCAATCCGTCCGAAGTCCTTTGGCGTAACCTTATATTCAATAACATCACCCAGTTCATATTCCGGGTCGATGGCTCTCGCCTCTTCAAGAGCCACCTCTACGAGAGGATTCGTGACTACATCAACCACGTCTTTCCTCATAAAGACATCAACATCGCCCCGTTCACGATCTATGCTGACCCTTACATTCTGAGCTGTGCCATAGTTTTTCTTATATGCAGAAACCAAAGCGGATTCGATGGCTTCAATAAGCAAATCTTTCGATATGTCCCTCTCTTTCTCCAGATCATCCATGGCGAGAATCAATTCTTTGTTCATGCCGAACTCTTTCCTCCTTAAAATACTATGGTGAGATTTATTTTCGATACTTTTTCCCGGGGCAGATCCAGAACTTTCCCCTTTTTATCTTCTATATGGAGATAGCCGTCAGAACGGCCAATCAACTTTCCTGTGAGCTTCTTCTTGCCGTCTATGCTCTCATAGAGTTTAACATCTACCAGACGATCTTTATAGCGAATAAAATCTTCGTCTTTCAGCAAGGGACGATCCATTCCGGGCGACGAAACCTCCAGGTAATAATTCTGTTCAATAGGATCAAGCTGATCCAATCTGTCGCTTAAGAAATGGCTCACCTTTTCGCAATCATCGGCACTGACGTTACCGGGCCATTCGTCCGGATGTTCCGGCGCCTTTTCAATGAAAACTCTTAAAAACCAGTCCCTGCCCTCTTTAACGAACTCCGTATGATATAATGTATATCCTTCTTTTTGTAAATAAGGTGCCAGCTCCTCTGTCACCAAATCTATCACTTTTTTCTTTGACATTCGTCCTTCTAATTTCCTCTCTTGCATTTTTGCTTTAAGGCGAAAAAATGAAGAGTGGGAATGCCCACTCTTAGCAACGGCTAATAATTACAATAAACTCTGGGTTTCATATTAGCACAAAATTTCAAGGTTTGCAAGTATTATTAACAATTATTTTCCTTTGCCACGCAGCTACAAAAAATACATTTTTCCATCAGTTTCAGCATCAGTTTCAGGAAATATAATTCGTTTTAGATCTTATGATAATATTACTCTAGAAATATCCAATATCCCTTGACACGCAACCTTTACGATGGTAATATCTTTGTTGCGACATGCCTATGTCGCAAAATATGGCGGTGTAGCTTAGTTGGTCAGAGCGTCCGGTTCATACCCGGAAGGTCGGTGGTTCGACTCCACTCGCCGCTACCATGCGGTCCGGTAGTTCAGTTGGTTAGAATGCCAGCCTGTCAC
>DGEG01000130.1:13091-15713 GCA_002385825.1 Firmicutes bacterium UBA3932
CACGCTGGAGGTCGTCGGTTCGAGCCCGATCCGGATCGCCATTTATTACGGTGGGTATCGTCAAGTGGTTAAGACCCAGGATTGTGGTTCCTGTATGCGTGGGTTCGAATCCCACTACCCACCCCACTAAATTTTATCGTTGGGGTATCGCCAAGTGGTAAGGCAACGGACTCTGACTCCGTCATTCGCAGGTTCGAATCCTGCTACCCTAGCCAACAAAATTTTCGGCAGGCCTCGGACATTTTGTTCCGAGGCCCCGCACAGCAAAATGCTATGCGCAGGAAAAATTTCGGATAGCGTAGGCGAATCAAGTGAGTGTGAGGGCGCGTATACTGATATACGTAACCGATTACGAACGAAGATGAGATATAGCTATACGGAATTTTAACAAGCATATGGCGACATAGCCAAGTGGTAAGGCAGAGGTCTGCAAAACCTTTACCCCCGGTTCAAATCCGGGTGTCGCCTCCAAGAGAAAACAAGCATTTTCAACACTTTGAGAGTGCTTGTTTTTGTTTTTGATTTTCCCTTATAGGTATTTCTGACTATTTTTTAGTCGGAAGTGTCATCAAAATTTCAATTGTTTCACTTGCCTAATACTCTGTCTGCTCTAATAATCATTTCCAACGTTGCCGACTCACATTCCAATTTGCTTCTTCATACAATATCCTAGCAAAATTTAATTAAAATCATTGAAACGGAGAAAAGGTCATGGAGGGAGACGTACATTCGTTGGATCAATTACTTATCGGAAAAAAGGCCATTGTCGTCAATCTGGCTGCAGAAGGAGCGGAACGGCGTAGACTGCTGGATCTCGGACTGATACAAGGCACTCTTGTAGAAGCGTTGCATAAAAGTCCTGCCGGTGACCCAATCGCCTACTTTATCATGGGGGCAGTAATCGCCCTGCGCAATTGCGATGCGGAAAAAGTATTGGTATCAAGTCTTATGTGAAAATTTGCGGTTCGGAGTATAAGTATGACGGTCAAAAATATCGCTTTGATAGGCAACCCCAACGTAGGCAAGAGCACGGTCTTTAACGGCCTTACAGGACTTTCTCAGCATACCGGCAACTGGCCCGGTAAGACTGTTTCTCTGGCCTCTGGAACATATGTACATAGAGGCCAGGCCTTCTCTCTTATAGATTTGCCGGGTATCTATTCTCTCACGGCAAATTCCCCCGAAGAAGAGGTGGCTATCGAGTACTTGAATAATAAAAGCCCGGACGCAGTGGTAGTAGTTGTGGATGCTACCTGTATGGAACGAAATCTAAATTTGGCATTACAAGTGGCAGAAACCTATAAAAATGTTGTTTTATGCGTCAATTTGTTAGACGAAGCGAATAAAAAGGGCATTGAAATAGATTTGGATTCCCTGTCCCGGCGCATGAACATTCCTGTTGTCGGCGTGGTGGCCAGATCCAAGAAGAATCTGGATAAACTGAAAGACCAGATTTTGGCGTTAACAAAAAAACCTATGAGCTCCTCGCCTATACCTCCTATAACCAAAGAGCTTTCAGAAGAAAAGATAATGGACTACCTGAATCGAGCCAGCGAGCTTTATAGAGCATGCGTGCGATTGAAGCGAAGGGATTACAACGCCCCCGACCGGACATTGGATAACATCGTCACATCCAAATCATTTGGTTATACTATTATGCTACTTTTGCTTGCGCTTGTTTTTTGGATTACGTTACGAGGTGCAAACTATATTTCAGATTTTTTACATTATTTTTTGTTTGAAATGCAAGATCGGCTGTTTCTACTGTTAACAGACTTAAATGCGCCGGCTCAAATTGTCGATCTGGTGGTTTTCGGAATCTATCAGACTGTAGCATGGGTCGTCTCCGTAATGCTGCCGCCCATGGCTATTTTCTTTCCGCTCTTTACCCTTCTGGAAGATTCGGGTTACTTGCCCAGGGTAGCATTTAACATGGATCGCTGCTTCCGACGAGTGGGGGCTCACGGAAAACAGGTTCTTACCATGTGTATGGGATTCGGTTGCAATGCCTGCGCGGTAATGAACTGCCGGATCATCGATTCCCCCAGAGAGCGATTGATAGCCATTCTGACTAACAATTTTGTGCCCTGTAACGGGAGATTTCCGACGCTCATCGCTCTAATAAGTATGTTTTTTGTAAGCCATACCATGGGACCAGAAAAGGACGTCCTCGCTATAAGCCTTCTCCTGGTTATCATTTTGCTGGGCGTTTTCTTTACACTTCTGCTTTCACAGATTCTGTCTATGACCATATTAAAAGGATTTCCTTCTTCCTTTGTATTAGAACTACCACCCTATCGCCGTCCACAGATCGGCAAAGTAATTGTTCGTTCATTATTGGACAGAACTATATTTGTATTGGGAAGAGCGGTAGTCGTCGCTGCCCCCGCCGGAATTATAATATGGTTTCTTGCCAATACAAATACTGGCGATTCAACACTCTTACATACACTTACCGGAGCTCTCGACCCCTTCGCAAGGCTATTTGGTCTCGACGGAGTAATTCTGATGGCCTTCATACTGGGGTTCCCGGCCAATGAAATAGTAGTCCCAATCATTATTATGACCTATTTGGCTGCGGGAAGCATATCTGAACTCGATATTTTCCAATTGAAAACCTTG
>DGEG01000130.1:15968-17211 GCA_002385825.1 Firmicutes bacterium UBA3932
ACTACATGCCTAACCGTAAGAAAAGAGACAGCAAGCTGGAAATGGACCGCTGCAGCCTTCTTTATACCCACCATATGTGGACTTACCGTCTGTTTCCTCGTAGCACAAGTTATGAATTTATTCTTTCCGCAATAAATTCTACGTTTGTTGCGTTAGATAGCCCCACAGAACAAATATGGCCTACTCGATCTCACGCAGTACATGCAATATTTCTCGCTTGACGGCACTGATTTCCTCCACTTTTTTTATAACTTTAGCTGGTACCCCTGCAACCATAGTCCCCGCAGGTACATCGGAAATTACTACCGCTCCTGCAGCGACAACTGCGCCTTTTCCGACGCGCAGGCCTTCTAATATTACCGCATTAGCCCCAATCAACACATCATCTTCGATTATGACGGGATTCTGACTCACGGGTTCCAGAACACCTGCAAGAACCGCACCGGCACCGATGTGACAATTTTCTCCCACTATAGCTCTCGCACCTAAGACCGCATTCATGTCGATCATGGTGTTTCTGCCTATCGAAGCGCCGATATTGATGACCGCTCCCATCATGATAACCGCATGATCTCCAATAGTTACTGGACTCCGTATTATTGCTCCCGGTTCCACTCTTGCATTGAAAGAACATATATCTGCCAACGGAAGTATCGAATGCCTTCTGTCGCATTCCACTACATAATCTATGATATTCTCTGCTTGCTGCCTGAGCACTGGCTCGATATCGGACCAATCTCCGAAAATTATTCTATCTCCACAGCCAAATGAGCGGCAATTCTCAAAATCGATAGGTTGCCGCTCCTTTAAATATACTTTCACAGGCGTTACCTTTTTCGCATTGCGAATGATCCGGATGATATCCTTCGTATCCATGACCCACCAATTCAATATTATTCATAACCTATAATTGCAGGCAAAATAAATCTATCGTATATTTCTATGCGATAGACCGGCAGCATATACGTGCTATAAAATCTTATTAGTTTTCTTTTGTCAAATAGCGGTTCATTAGGTTGAACAGATGATAATTATCAATGGGTTTTTTGATATACTCATTGATTCCGCAACGAAGTGCATTGGCTTCATCCTCTTCGTTGTCACTTGCTGTAACCGCGAAGATTGCCACCTGATGTGCATCCGGATGATCGGAATTGCGAATTTCCGCAGCCGTTTCAAGCCCATTCATAACAGGCATATAAACATCCACAAGGATCATATCAATGGAACCCGGGGCAGAGTT
>DGEG01000130.1:17479-17991 GCA_002385825.1 Firmicutes bacterium UBA3932
CGTAATCTCAAGCATGTCTTTGTTATCCTCTGCTATGAGAACACACTTCCCTCTGAAATCGTATTCTTTTAAGTGTTCAGCAACTGTTTTATTACTTTGAGAATTGGAATCGGAATTATTAGAGAGGTCTTGCTGATACGGAGGCAGATCTAAAGGGATTCGTACAGTGAAAGTAGTTCCTTTATCCGGTTTGCTGGCGGCTTGTATTTCACCGTTCATCAAATCGACTAAATGCTTAGTTATACATAGCCCTAATCCCGTAGAAACTTCATTATCATCTCCGGCATGGGCAAAGGGCTCAAACATTCTTTTCATAAATTCTTCGCTCATGCCGATGCCTGTGTCACTGACTCGCATTTCAAGAATCAAGGAATTATCTGATTTGGAATGTTGAATGAACTCCAAGGTTATTTTTCCGCCTTCACCGGTATACTTGATGGAATTTGTCAACAGATTGGTAAGTATCTGCTTTATGCGCAAGGAATCGCCGATCAAACTATCCTGGTATACAT
>DGEG01000109.1 GCA_002385825.1 Firmicutes bacterium UBA3932
GGCTGGCTGATGCCAAGGGCCTTGGCGATTTCCCGAGTAGTCTTGTACTTTTCCAGCGCATCGGAAAGGATCTGCTTTTCCACTGCATCCAATGCATCCTGCAGGTTTGTGCATTGTGAAATGTTGATTTCTCCCGGGCTTCTGGCATTTTCAAAAATATAGCCGGGCAGATTTTCCGGCCCTATTATGCTTCCCCTGGTGGTGATGACAAGCCGTTCGATGAGATTTTCAAGTTCCCTTACGTTTCCCGGCCACCTGTATTTAAGCAATACTGACATGGCCGCAGTGTTCATAGTCTTGTTTTCATTGAATTTCTTGTTGTTTTTGTGCAAGAAAGAGCGGATCATGGGAACTATATCCTCCGGCCGGTCCCTGAGAGCCGGAATCGCAATCGGCACCACGTTAAGCCTGTAAAAAAGATCCTCTCTGAAGCGCCCTCTCTTGACCATTTCCTCCAGGTTCCGGTTGGTAGCAGATATGATTCGCACATCCACTGGTATCCTTTCCAGGCCGCCTACCCTCTGGATGGCTTTTTCCTGGATGACCTGAAGGATCTTTACCTGCAGGTTGAGCGGCAGCTCGGATATCTCGTCCAGAAACACCGTTCCGTTGTTTGCCGCTTCGAAAAGACCTTTTTTACCTTCTTTTCTGGAACCTGTAAACGCGCCTCTTTCATAGCCGAAGAGCTCCGTTTCAAGTAGGTTCTCGGGGATGGCGCCGCAGTTGATCTGTATAAAAGGTTGGTCGCTTCTATCCCCGATATCGTGGATGAGTCTGGCGATAACCCCCTTTCCCGATCCGGACTCACCGGTAATCAGAACGGTGGTATCAAGGGAAGCCAGCCGCTCCGCCATCTGAATCACGCCTAACATGGCAGGGCTGTTAGCTATTATCCTTTCGTATTTGTGAGCCTCCCCCACCCACATGTCTTGCAAAGCGCTCTGTATGCTTTCAAGTTTATTCTGAAGTTCCATCAGTTCTGTTACGTCATGGGAAGTTGATACAATTTTCGAGAGCTGACCCTTCTCATTCCAAATAGGTATGCCCGTACTCAGCAATTGTTTTCCATCTTTATTCTTATGAAGGATGGTGACTTCCTTTTTTTCTTCAAGCACACGCCTTGCAACGGAGGGTTCAAAGATCCCCATATGTTCCAGGTACGTACAATGCTTCCCGATAATATCTTCCTTTTTAATACGGTATATTTCCTCGCAGGCTTTATTGATCCAGAGAGCATAGCCTTCTGCGTCGTCGATAAAAATGGCCTGACTGATACTGTTTAAAATAGGTAGAATATCTCCTATATCCAATCCGTATTTTCTTGCATCCATCTCTTTGTTCATATTGATTTGCCTTTCCGCTCGATAAGAGCTATAATATGATGTGTGCGCAGTTATTGGCAATACCGGAACAGCCGAATCAAGGAGAAAAATGTTTGATTAGTCAATGAATCGTTCGATTCATGTTTGAATCAATCGACCTGTTCGGCTTTTTTCAACACTTTAGCCAAAGTAATAAATTAACAAACTTCGTTTGATTCATTATTGTATCACTTGTTTCCTCGATAATCAAGAACGGGTTCGGCGCTTTCGCCAACGGCGAAACTATACAGAGGCCAAACCCATTGCAAATAGAGACTTGTACCCATATGTAGCTGCTTTTTCGACTGTTTAATAAATATATCTTGTTTATGGTATGGTTTTTGCGTTAATATTAGTGTTAGTAGGTTGTCCTTCAGGACAAGGGTTCTCTTTGTCCTAAAACCTCTACAACACTAACTATAGGTAGAAATATTCTAAGGAGGAAGATGCTATGTCGATCGATTATGCAAAGTACGTTAGTGAGCTCGTAGCAAGGGCAAAGGCCGCACAGGCAATTGCAGACGGTTACACACAGGAAAGAGTTGATGAACTCTGTGCCGCCATCGCCTATAGAACTACCCGCCCCGAATGGGCACAGCAGGCTGCAGAAATGCTGGTCGCCGAATCCGGTATGGGTATCGTCGAGCACAAGGTAGCAAAGATCTACACGAAAGTTAAGGGCGGATACCGCGACATGAAGGGCAAGAAATCCGTCGGACTCGTCGAAGAGAACAAAGAAACCGGCGTAAAAGTTTATGCCAGACCCATGGGCGTCATCGGAGCCATCATGCCTGTTACAAACGGCGAAGCTACTCCGATTTTCAAATCCATTTCCGCTATCAAGGGCAGAAACGCCATCATCCTTGCACCCCATCCGAAAGCAGCAAAGACCAATATGTTTGTTGCCCAAAAGATTCGTGAAACTCTGAAGGACTACGGTGCTCCCGAAGATCTCGTTATTCCCATCGAGCCGGAATACGTAAGCATTGAAACATCCGCTGAACTGATGAAGCAAGTTGACTTCGTTCTTGCAACCGGCGGAACACCCATGGTCCGTGCCGCATATAGCTCCGGAACCCCCACCATCGGCGTAGGAACCGGAAACGTTGTTACCATCGTTGATGGCACCACAGATCTCGACAAGGTTGCCGATCTCATCATCGCTTCTAAATCCTTCGATAACGCCACAAGCTGCTCAACGGAAAACAACATCATCGTCTTCGAGAGCTGCTATGACGCATTTGTAGAAGCCATGGCAAAGAAGGGCGGTTATACGATTAAAGACGGTTCTGAGGAAAAAGCGAAAATCGTTAAGACATTGTGGCCCAACACACCGAATGACCATGTACTCAACCGCCACATCGTAGCCAGACCCGCTGTAGAAATTGCCAAGCTGGCCGGAATCGAAGTTCCCGAAGATACAAAGATCATCATGGTGGAAGAAAACGGCGGTTACGGAAACGAATTCCCGCTTACCGGCGAGAAGCTCTCCCCCATTGCCGAACTGAGAAAAGCAAAGGACTTCGAAGATGCTCTGCAGCAGATGGAAAACATCCTGAACTACATGGGACTCGGACACAGCTGCGGAATCCACACATCAGACATGGAAAAACCCCATATCATGGCCCAGAGAATCAAGGTTACCAAGGTTGTTGTAAACCAAGCACAATCCCTGGTAAACAGCGGAGCTTGGACCTGCGGTTATCCCATGTCCATGACATTGGGTTGTGGTACCTGGGGCGGCAACAGCATCTCCCACAACGCAAACTGGAAAGATCTGTTGAACTTCACCTACCTCGCAACCCCGATTCCGTCCACACAGCCCACAGACGAAGAGCTGTTTGACGGAAAGAGCTACTAATTATTAGTCTGATCCGTTATTCCTGAATAATTAAAGGTAATGAGGAGGAAATAAGATGTCAAACGTAGTTGAAATGGGCAAGAAATATAACCTATATTCCTGGTCAGCCCAAAGAAATCTTAATCCTATCAACGTTGTAAAGGCAGAAGGCATTTACTTCTGGGACGAAGACGGCAAAAAGTATTACGATATGTCTGCCCAGTTAGTTAACATGAACTTGGGTCATGGCAACAAGAAGCTGATCCAGGCAATCAAGGATCAGGCTGAAAAGATGGCGTTCCTGGCTCCCTCCTTCTCCTGCGATGTCCGTACGGAAGCCGCACGGAAGATTGTAGAAGTTTCCGGTCTCGAAGGAGCTAAGATATTCTTCACCAACGCCGGTGCGGAAGCTAACGAAAACGCTATCAAAATGGCGAAAGCCTACACCGGAAAGTGGAAGATTTTCTCCATGTATCGCTCCTATCACGGTGCTACCTATGGTGCAGCTAACTTGACCGGTGAACCGAGAAGATTCATCAATGAGCCCGGTATCCCCGGATTTATCAAGTTTGACGGACCATATCCCTACAGAGCTCCCAAAGCTTGCAAATTTGAAAAAGAAGAAGACATCACCGAATTCTATCTCGAGCTCTTAGAGAATCAGATTCTGTATGAAGGTCCGCAACACATCGCAGCTATTTTCATGGAAACCGTTGTCGGCTCCAACGGCGTTCTCATTCCTCCCAAAGGCTATCTGGAAGGCGTAAGAGCGCTCTGCGACAAATATGACATCTGCATGGTCTGCGACGAGGTAATGGCAGGCTTCGGAAGAACAGGCAAATGGTTCGCATTCCAGAACTGGGATGTGAAACCCGACCTGGTAACCTTTGCTAAAGGCGTTACCTGCGGTTATGTTCCCCTTGGCGGCGTAATCGCTTCCAAGAAGATTGCAGACTTCTTCGACGACAACAAGATGTTCTGCGGTCTGACCTACAGTGCACATCCCATGGGATGTGCCGCTGCAATAGCTGCCATCGACGCTTATAAAGAGGACAAGGTCTTCGAAAACGTACTGAAGGTCGGCAAGGTTCTCGGCGAAGGCCTCGAAGCTCTGAAGGCCAAGCACCCCTGCGTTGGAGATGTTCGTTATATCGGACTGTTCTCCATCGTCGAGTTCGTAAAAGACAAAGAAACAAGAGAACCCCTCGTACCCTTTGGTAAGGATCCCGAAGGAATCATGCCGAAGATCCTGGGTATGCTGAGAGCGGAAGGCTTCTATACTTATGCCCACGAGAATATGATCCACGTTTCTCCGCCGCTCATCATCACTGAGCAGGAGCTCAAGGAAGCATTGCAGATGCTGGATAAGGTCATGGATTCCATCGACAACATGATAAAATAACATTGCTGTGACGGCACTTCAAGACGCGCGCGGGGCTCAGTTCTCGCGCGCGTTTTATATAATTAATCAAGTTTTCCTTCGCCGATAAACTCAGATACCAACCCAAAAATCCCTTCGCCTTGTCTTATAGGTTTTTTTCTGATAAAATATATATGTTCGTATTAATTTTAGGATATAAGGAAATGCTGCTGATAAATAAGCTAGCGACGAATATCTATAAGGAGGTTGGTAGTATGAGCGCTACGGGTACTTTAAACGTTGAAACCCGATCAAACACCAGCAGTCGGGCAAACAAACGCCTGCGCAGGGAAGGTTATATACCCGGCAATATTTTCGGAAAGGATATGGAATCGATAGCCGTCAAAGTAAGACAAGACGAGCTTCGTAGAAATATCACACAATATGGGCGGGCTGCCGTATTTAAACTTGTTTTGGATGGAAACAAAAATTACGACGTAATGATTAAGGATATCCAGCTCACCCATTTAAATCGCGAGTTCATGCATGTGGATTTCCACAGGATCTCCCTCTCCGAGGAAACAAAAGCCAATGTCCCGGTAAAGGTTGTCGGGGACGAGCTTTACGAACAAAGGAGGCTCGTGCTGCAGCTGCAGCGTGACTTTATTCCCGTTAAGGGTCTTCCGCAGGACATACCGAATTTCATAGAAATAGACGTTAAGGATCTTGATGCGGGCGATACAATCTTTGTTAAGGACATCAAATTCCCCGAAGGAATTACGCCCGAATTAGAGGAAACACAGCTTGTGGTCTCTATCAGCGAAGCAAAGATCCACCAGAAAGCTGCGGAAGAAGCGGGAGAAGAAGCGGCAACAGAAGTGGCCGCGCCGGCGCAAGAAGAGCAATAAACCCGTTTATTTACCCATGTCTGCTTAAAGTCCGGCCGAAGCCGGAGAGATTACCGGCTATAATCGGTCCGAATAAGCCAGAATATATGCGAGAATATAAGAATACCACGAAGGTATTCGCTTCCTACGAAAGGCGATGCTTACGTGGTATTTTTTTGTCTTGAAAGGAGATATGACATTATGAAGACATCGACAACAAATCTTGTGCTCGCAGGTATGTTCCTCGCTTTGGGCCTCATCCTTCCCTTTCTCACCGTACAAATTCCGGAACTGGGCAGCAGATTGCTTCCCATGCATATACCCGTATTGCTCTGCGGCTTTATATGCGGTACCCGTTACGGTCTCGCGGTCGGTTTCATAACTCCCTTGCTGAGAAGCGTTTTATTCAGCATGCCGGTCATGTTCCCCATGGCTGTATCCATGGCCTTCGAGCTGGCTGCATATGGAGCCATCGCAGGAATCCTTTATAGCCTGCTTCCCCGCAGGAAATCCTCTGTCTATGTAACCCTTATAGTGAGCATGTTATGCGGGAGATTGATATGGGGAGCAGTATGTTATATACTGTTTGGCATAAGCGGCACCCCATTTATCTGGAGGATGTTCACAGCCGGTGCATTTATAAATGCAGTTCCCGGAATTATTTTGCAACTGGTTATTATCCCCTTTATCGTATTTGCTGCGGAAAGGTATCAAACCAAAGGACATGAAGTACAAAGAGCATCTTGATAAAGTCTTTTCGCTCATAGATGATTTGTTGAAGCATCCCGGAACAAAAATTATTGCCATTGACGGAAACGCCGCCGCCGGCAAAAGTGTTCTTGCTTCCCGCATTGCTGAAAAATATGACTGCAATATCTTCCATATGGACGACTTTTTTCTTCCGCCTGAAACGAAGACAGAAGCCCGGCTTATCCAAACAGGCGGAAATGTGGATTGGGAACGCTTCCGTGAGGAAGTCCTGGAAAATATCCGCCGCGGGAATAAATTTTGTTACCGAAAATATGATTGCAAGATACAGAGCTTTCATCCCCCGGCGGAGGTCAACCCAAAGAAATTAAACCTGGTAGAAGGCGTTTACAGCCTGCATCCGGAATTAATCGATTATTATGACCTAAAGCTGTTTCTGTGGGTCGACGAGGAGGAACAGAGCCGCCGCATCCTTGCACGAAACGGAGCCGAGTTGCATAAGCGCTATATGGAAGAATGGATTCCCATGGAAAACCGCTATTTTGCCGAGTTCAATATAGAAGAAAATTGTGATTTCTCATTTCCCGGCTAAACTCTTATTCTTCCGTCATGTTCTTTTGTCATATCTTTTCACCATGGATTTCATCTGCTATAGTAAAATATAAATAGTAATGTTATATGCAGTAAAATATCTCGGGAAGATAAGGATAGGAATGAGAAAATGCGAATCGCAGTAATCGACGGGCAAGGCGGCGGAATCGGCAAGGCCATTGTAGAAAAACTCAGGGCTTCCGATCTTCCGGGGGTAACGATACTGGCTCTCGGAACAAATTCTGCCGCTACCATGCAGATGAAAAAAGCAGGTGCCCATGAAGGCGCAACGGGAGAAAACGCCATCGTTTATAATATGGATCAGGTGGATATAGTAATGGGAGTAATAGCTATACTAAATGCAAATTCCATGCTGGGAGAGCTTACTCCCAAAATGGCCGCTGCCATAGGCAGCAGCAAGGCGAAAAAAATATTGATTCCTGTCAATCGCTGCGGCATACAGGTGGTGGGATTGAAGCCCATGAACTTGTCCGCATATATTGACGAAGCGGTAGAAGCGGTAAAAGAGCACTTAGAAGAAAGACAGCAGTAAACCTGCATATTAATTAATATAGTAAATTAATAAAACAATGTTACAGGCGAATTGTAAAATGAAGTTG
>DGEG01000052.1:0-277 GCA_002385825.1 Firmicutes bacterium UBA3932
CCGCACCCCCTTTTGTGCAAATTTTTAGATTGTACGTAGATTATACGGATATTTTTCTATCTTGCATACGTACAATCCGTATTTTTGCACACGGAAAAGCGAATTTTCGGAGAAACCTGCGTACAATCACGTACAATCTGATTTTTTGCGCACCCGAGGTTGTAAAATTGTAAAATCGCCTGGCACTTCAAATATTTAAATATTTTTTGGACGTAGGGTTACTCTCCTGCTCGACGGCTACGCGCTGCGTGCCGTACGATCTAGACGGCCCGTCCTG
>DGEG01000052.1:515-13021 GCA_002385825.1 Firmicutes bacterium UBA3932
GTACGATCTAGACGGCCCGTCCTGCCCGGTTGGCACTTGCTTGTACTCGCCGGAGCGCAACCCTACGCTCCAAAAAATAATACTTCGTAATAGCATCTTGCTTCTTTTTACACTATGCTTTATATATTATATATTATGCTATGACAAACATCTGTACTTATCAAATACCAGCTCGCCGTTTTTAATGACCTTTTCAACGATGTTCACTCCAAAGTGATAGTGCAGGAATTGATAGCCGGGAAACTCCAATATGACCAGGTCCGCCTTCTTTCCCACATCTATGCTGCCGATTTGTTTCTCTCGCTTTAACGCAGCGGCTCCGTTGATAGTCATTGCGGTAACCGCTTCCTCTATGGTCATGCCCATGTATATGGTTGCCAGGGCAAAAAGCAGCGGAATGGAGTTTGTAAAGCAGCTCCCGGGATTGAAGTCCGTGGCCAAAGCTACGGCGCAACCGCTGTCTATCATTTTTCTTGCCTTTGCATAGGGTTCTTTCAGGCTGAAAGCCGTGGCCGGAAGGAGAGTGGCAATGACGCCTCTTTCTGCCAGCTTTGATATGCCCTCATCCGACGCCTGAAGCAGATGATCCGCAGAAACTGCCCCTAACTCTGCGGCCAGTTCGGCGCCTCCCAGGGGAACAATCTCATCCGCATGAAGCTTGATTTCCATTCCGTATTCTCTCGCCGCAAGAAGCAGGCTTCGGGACTGTTCAATGTCAAAAACACCTTCTTCACAAAAAACATCGCAGAATTCGGCAAGTCCTCGATTTGCCACTTCAGGAAGCACTTCCTTTATGATGAAGTCCACATAATCGCCGGTTCTGCCTTTAAACTCTTCAGGAACAGCATGAGCTCCCATAAAAGTGTTTACAATATCCACGGGCTGTTCTTCGTTAAGTGCTTTCATGGCCTCAAGCTGCTTGATCTCCGTATCCCGGTCCAGGCCGTAACCGCTCTTTCCCTCCACGGTGGTCACACCGAAGGCCAGCATGGAGGAGAGACGCTTCCTCCCCTCTCGTTTCAACTCTTCCAAAGTGGCTTCCCTTGTGGAAATTGTAGTTGCGTTGATGCCGCCTCCTCGCCGCATGATGTCCATATAGCTTATGCCGGAAAGCCGCCATGAGAATTCCTCCGCCCGGTAGCCGGTAAAGATCAAATGGGTGTGGGAATCCACAAAGCCCGGTAAAACGGCTTTACCGCTGCAGTCAATGACCTCTGCACCCGCCGCATGGGGAAGCAGTTCTTCCGTAGTCCCCACAGCAGCGATTATGCCGTCTTCCATCAAGACAGCTCCGTCTTCAATAACGTTCAGTTCCTGCATCTCCTTGCCACGCTTAGGGGCAAACCCGCTGCAGGTGACCAATTGGCTGGCGTGTACTAAAATCTTCTTCGACATTTATATCCTGCCTTCCGAATTGCCTTTATTCCATTATCCGATTCTCGATGATTTGATCCGCCGAGAAATTCTCAATTCCCAAATAGTATTCCGCACAGTCTATGAGCGCCTGCTGGGGAACTAATCCGATAACCTCGCTGCCTACTACCGGAACTCCGTATCTGGCAGCTTCCATTTTGACCATTTCAAAAGCGCTGTAAATCGTTGTCTTGGTGTAATCCGTCAGGTTCATGGACACTTGGGTCTGCTTCCGTTCTTTAAGCTCTACCCCCATGGCCTTGCAATAGCGAAGCCCGCCGCCAAGAAACCGCACTTTTTTCGCAATTGCAGTGGCAATCTCCAGATTGTCGGTGCCCAGATTCACATTGTAAGCGCAAAGGGGCATCCTGGCTCCTATAGCAACGGCACCGAAGGTGGGATGAGGAGCCGCCGGGCCGTAATCCGGTGTCCATAGCGATTTGTCCTTCATCTTTTCGGCAAGGCCTTCGTATTGACCCCTGCGCACATCGGCAAGATTCTCTCTATGGGGCGCGGTCGCCGATTTTTCGTAGAGAAATACGGGGATGTCATACTTCTCACCCACTTCTTTACCTACGACTTTAGACAGCTCTATGGCATCCTCCATGGTGACATTCTTAATGGGTATGAATGGTACCACGTCAGCCGCCCCCATCCTGGGATGCTGGCCTTCATGCTGATTCATATCGATGAGATCCTTTGCGATGCCGATTGCCTCTACTATAGCTTTTCCAAGGGCTTCGGGCTCTCCAATCACCGTTATGACACTGCGGTTGTGGTCCTCATCGGAAGAATAATCGAGCAGTTTAACGCCATCCTTTCCCCTGAAGGCATCAGCGATTTTCTCCACCTTTGAAAGGTCTCTCCCTTCACTGAAGTTGGGTACACATTCCATGATTCTTTTGATTGCCATATCAGTCACTCCTTTTCCTTGCTCTGTACTGTTGGTGGACATAGTCCCTGAGTTTATCTTCATTTTCCGCAATGAAGGGCAGGGTGATGTGGTTTACATCTCCCATCCGGTTGTATTCCATACATACCTCCACCGCATTCTCATTACGTGCCCAGCCTCTTCTCGCCACGCCGCCCATCACATCCCAGGGCATGGCGCTCTTAATTATCTCGTCCACTCTTTCACTTCCGTCGAGGACCAGACCGAACCCCCCGTTTATTGCCTTACCTATCCCTACTCCTCCGCCGTTATGCAGGGCAACCAGGCTCATGCCCCTGGCGCAGTTACCGCCAAAGACATGTGTAGCCATATCCGCCATGATGTTGCTCCCGTCTTTGATGTTGGAGGTTTCTCTGAAAGGTGAATCTGTGCCTCCCGTATCATGATGGTCTCTGCCCAGCATGATTGGGCCGCATTCGCCGTCGCGAACCAACTTGTTGAAACGCAGGGCGATCTTCGTTCTGCCCATGGCATCCTGATAGAGGATGCGGGCCTGGGTGCCTACCACCAGCCGGTTCTTCTCCGCATCCCTGATCCAGCTGTAATTGTCCCGGTCCTGATACCTGCGGTTGGGGTCGATGCATTCCATTGCAGCCAAGTCCGTTCGCCTCAGATCTTCCGGTTTCCCCGAAAGGCATACCCAACGGAAAGGTCCGTATCCGTAGTCAAAAAGCCGCGGTCCAAGAATATCTTCCACATAAGATGGGAATATGAAGCCGTCCATTTCGTCCTTGCCGTTTTTGCAGATTTCCTTAATCCCCGAGTCGTAGATCGCTTTCATGAAGCTGTTTCCGTAATCGAAGAAATATGTTCCCTTGTCAGTAAGCCTCTTTATCACCCGGAAGTGACGAGCCAGGGACTCATTAACCAACTGCTTGAACTTCTCTTTATCTTTGGCCAGTAACCGGGTCCTCTCTTCGAAACTTAGACCTTGAGGACAATATCCGCCGTCATATACAACGTGACATGAGGTCTGGTCGGACATCAGATCGATGTGTATATTCTCACTTTCTGCATATTCCAGCAGATCTACTATATTGCCGTAATAAGCGATGGCGATAGCCTTCTTTTCTTTTTTATACTTTTCCGCTCTCTCAAAGGATTCGGCCGGCGTCTCTGCGATTTCGTGGATCCAGCCCTGTTCAAAGCGCGTTTTTATGCGCGAATAATCCACTTCCGCGATGACGGCCACTCCTCCGGCAATCTCAGCGGCTTTACCCTGAGCGCCGCTCATCCCGCCGAGCCCGGAGCTCACAAAAAGTATTCCTGCCAAATTTCCGTCGTCGGGAATGCCGAGTTTCAGCCTGCCCGCATTGAGCAGGGTATTGAATGTTCCGTGTACGATTCCCTGGGGCCCGATATACATCCATCCTCCTGCCGTCATCTGCCCATAGTTGGCCACGCCCAGGGCCGCCGCTCTGTGCCAGTTTTCCTGATCATCAAATAGCCCCACCATCAAACCGTTTGTTATAATCACTCTCGGCGATGTTTTGTGAGATTGAAACAGGCCCAGAGGATGTCCCGACGCCACCACAAGAGTCTGGTTTTCCGTCAGCTCCTCCAGGTATTTCTTGATCAAAAGATACTGCATCCAGTTCTGGCATACCTGTCCGGTTTCACCGTAAGTTACCAGTTCATAAGGATAAAGGGCCACGTCGAAATCCAGGTTGTTGTCGATCATGACCTGGAAGGCTTTCCCTTCAATGCATTTCCCTTTATACTCATCGATGGGTTTTGCCTTGATCTGTCCGTAAGGGCGAAAGCGATAGCCGTATATTCTGCCCCTTGTAAGCAGCTCTTCGAGAAATTCCGGAATCAATTCTTCGTGCCATTCCGGCGGTACATATCTGAGAGCGTTCTTAAGCGCCAATACGGTGTCTTCTTCGCTCAGGGTAAACTCCCTGACCGGGGCCCGCCTTATCCCTTCAACAAAAGGTTTCTTCGGAGGCAGCTCCCCTCCGAGACGGATTTTCATCGAGTTTGCAATGCGCGCATTATCCAGCAATTGCTTCACCTCCTCTTTACTGCAGCGGTCCCACAACAGACTCCGCTGCCTGCAAGATTGCCCCGCTTCTAAGAAGTTCGGCACATTTTTGCATATCAACATACAGGATCCTGTCCCTTTCAAGGGGCGGAACATGCCGGCGTATCAGACGGTAAACAGCTTTTCCTGCCGGGGACAGCCCCTCCTGTCCCTGAAATTCCACTGCCTGGGCCGCACACATGGCTTCAATGGCCAAAACTTCCGTGACATTGTTGAGGATTTCCCTGGCCTTTCTTGCAGCCGTCATTCCCATGCTCACGTGGTCCTCCTGGTTTGCGGAGGAAGGTATGGAATCTGCGGACGCCGGGTGGGCAAGGACCTTGTTTTCCGACACCAGGGAAGCGGCAGTATACTGGGCGATCATCATTCCGGAATTCAGACCGCCGTTCTTGATCAAAAAAGCGGGCAGGCCGCTCAAAGCCGGATTCACAAGCCGCTCTATCCTTCTTTCCGATACATTGGCAAGCTCTGCCAGGGCAATACCCAAAACATCTAAGCTTATGGCCAGGTATTGACCGTGGAAGTTGCCGCCGGACAAAGCTTCTTCAGTGTCAGAAAATATGAGGGGATTATCCGTTACTGCGTTAAGTTCATTATCAATGATGTTGCGTACATATGCAATGGCATCCCGGCTGGCGCCGTGAATTTGGGGAATACAGCGGAATGAATAGGCATCCTGTACTCTCAACTCTCCCTGCCTGCTTATATACCGGCTACCCTCAAACAACCTTCTCATGTTTTCGGCCACCGCCATCTGTCCAGGCTGACGTCTCACCCTGTGAAGCCGTTCGTCCATGGCATCGGCAATACCGCATTCAGCCTCCATGCTCATAGCCGCAATCACGTCTGCGCTCTTCATAAGCATCTCTGCGTCGGCCAGGGCCAGAGCTCCCACAGCGCACATGGCAGGTGTACCGTTTATCAAAGCCAGGCCTTCCTTTGAAGTCAGCTTCACCGGTGTAATACCAGCCAACTTCATTGCCTGTTCGCCGCTCATTAACTCACCTCTATATTTCGCTTCTCCCATGCCGAGAAGCACGAGGGACATGTGGGCCAAAGGAACAAGGTCGCCGCTTGCCCCGAGTGATCCCTTGGAAGGAATGACCGGTATCACATCTTTATTAAGCATTTCAACCAAAGTCTGGACCGTAGAAACACGTATTCCGGAATAACCGATTGCCAGCGCGTTAATTCTGAGCAACATCATGGCTCTGACCACCTCATCAGGCAGAGGCTCTCCTACGCCGCATGCATGGCTCATAATCAGGTTCTCCTGTAGAAGCAGCGTATCCTGATCGGAGATAGTTACGTCGCTGAACTTTCCGAAACCTGTTGTAAGCCCGTAAACGACTCTCTTCTCTTCAACGCACTTTTCCACCACTTGCCGGGACCTGTCAATCGCCGCTATCGCTTCTTCCGACAACCGAACTTTCGCCCCTTTTCTAGCCACTGCAATCAGTTCTTCAACAGTAAGCTTTGCTCCGCCTATTGAAATGCTTTTCATTCGCTTCGCCTTCTTTCAATACATCTTTCCATTAGTGCTTTAATCCGGCACCGTATTATTCCGTTAATTGGTAGTTTTATACAAAATAATCCATCTGTAGTTATCTGAATTTTACCATTATTGTTTTGGGCATGCAATGAAAGAATTCCATAAAAAAGACGCCTCGCTTTCGCATAGGCGCCTTTTGCCGACAGGAGAGACAGGAGGTTCTCTCTTCAGCAACTTACATATTTCAGTTTATTCAAGGATTTTCCCGTCAGTGGAAATGGTTACAACCTGCCAGGGAATCATTTTACCGCAGTTCATGAGAGCCTGCTTCACTGCATGTTCAATTCCCCCACAACAGGGAACTTCCATGCGGGCTACAGTAACGCTTTTAACGTTGTTCTCGCTAAGGATAGCGGTAAGTTTTTCGGTGTAATCTCCAGCATCCAACTTGGGACAGCCGATGATCGTTATTTTGTTTTTCATGAATTCATTATGGAAATTGCCATATGCATAGGCTGCGCAGTCTGCTGCAATCAACAGATTTGCATTGTCAAAGTAGGGTGTATTAACCGGCACTAACTTAATCTGTACAGGCCACTGCATCAGCTGGCTTTCCGTTTCTGCCGTCTGCACAGGAGCCTCGACGGTGGATGCTTCCCGCTTGCTCGCAAGGCTTCTCGCATGGGTGCCGGGACAGCCGCAAGCCAAAGGCTGAGCCTCCTGCTTCTTCGCTTCCATTCTTGCCTTCACCGCTTCCTCATCGTAGGGTGCAGCTTCTCTCTCCTCAAAGGAAATGGCGCCGGTGGGACAAACAGGCAGGCAATCGCCCAATCCGTCACAATAATCGTCACGGATCAGCTTCGCTTTACCTTCTATCATGGCAATGGCTCCTTCATGGCATGCATCCGCGCAAAGTCCGCATCCGTTGCAAAGGTCCTCATCAATTTTAATAATCTTTCTTATCATGTTTTTCTCCTCCATTATTTACGCTTAATTTCTCAAATTTCATTGAAAGTTTATGGTTGAAACCTTAGTCTTGAAATTGTTTTCTATAAATACTATAATTAAGCTCAACCCTATGGTCTGTTGTAGTTGCAACAAAGGAGGAAATTTATGAACAAAATTTTATTAAATCATCCCCTTTTCGCTCAAATAAGCGAACATGAAATCGACCACATTCTTTCATGCATGGACAGCCGCCAGCAGAAATTTTCCAAAGGAAGCTTTATCTTTCTCGCAGACGAGTCCTATCCCAAGCTGGGAATTCTGTTGTCAGGCAGGGCTCAGGTAATAAAAGAAAATATCTACGGAGATAAGATGATTATAGGGACTCTCAAGCTCGGTAGTCTTTTCGGCGAGACATATGCATGCATGGGGCTGCCTAAAATTCCGGTGTCCGTAGAGGCGGTAGAGGATTGTATCGTGCTTCTTCTGGATATCAATCTAATGCTTAGAACCTGCGACAATGCCTGCCAGTTCCATCAAAGACTCATATCAAATTTGCTTAAAATCATTGCGACAAAAAATATGATGCTCAATAGAAAAATGTCATATATTACCCACAAGACCATTCGCGGCAGGTTGCTTGCATTTCTTGAGGATCAGGCGGAAAGAGCCAAGTCAAATATTTTTGAGATTCCTTTCAATCGGAACGAGTTGGCCTATTATCTTTGCGTCGACCGGAGCGCAATGAGCCGGGAGCTTGGGCGCATGAAAAAGGAAGGCCTTCTGGATTTCAACAGAAAGACCTTCCGTTTGCAGGTGTAATCAGCTATCGTGCAGTTATACGCCTCTGACGTTTACAGCGCGAAACTTGCCGCTGTTCTTGGGGTCCTGCTCCACATCAAAGGTTACTTTTTGCCCTTCTGTGAGGGTTTTAAAACCATCGGCTACGATGCTGGAGTAGTGAACGAACACATCTTCCCCACCGTCATCGTTGGAAATAAAACCATAACCTTTGCTCTCGTTAAACCATTTTACTGTACCTTTATTCATCTAAGATCCTCCTTACCTCGGTACCCGTGCCGAAAAGAAATTCACAAGTATTTTTAAATCATCGCGACGAACCGTGATTTACAAATACTTGTGAATCAACTTCGTACATCTAAAAATACCAAGTACACAGTATCACATCTTTTCCACCGTGTAAAGCGAAATATGCGATTTTTATAAATATTTCTTACATATTTTATTTCTAAAAGAAAATCGTTGCGAAAACCTCCTTAAAGCAACCATCTTTTTTAGTCAATGATGGTGCTCTGCCTCCTCTCTATAGATGATGTTCCGCCTCCGTTTTAGTGATGATGCTCCGCCTCTGCTTTAGTAACGTGTACCGTACCGTGGGGATGTTCCGGCGGCGCGTAAATGGAATATACCTGCATGGGCTCGTTTCCTGTATTTATTATGTTGTGCCATGTACCTGCAGGGATCAATACGGCATCATCATCTGAAACGTTTTGCCGGTAGGATAAATTCTCCATGCTGTCTCCCATAAGAACAACTCCCTCTCCTTGCTCGACACGGATAAACTGATCCACGTCAGGGTGCATCTCTAAACCGATATCATCCCCTACGCCGATGCTCATGAGGGTAAGCTGCAAATGGTTTCCTGTCCATAAGGCTGTGCGGAAATTCCTGTTTTGTTGAGTCGCTTCTTCTATGTCCACTACAAAAGGTTCGGCTCCATAATCTTTCATTCCTTCCCATTGTCTCTGAGAATTTGGATTACGTGCAGGTATGTTGGCCCAGACAGGGCTTTCATTGCGATTTGAGCGGTCCATTTTCCACATCCTTTCTTTGATTACCTATCTATTAAGATATTCGCCAAAAATGAAAGCCGTGCACGCTGTTGCAAAGATATCATGTTGTAAACAAGAACTTAAACTCAGAACCGAATCCTGTCTACATTTACCTTATAAAGTAAACAATAATTATGAACAGAAGCTATTTTGTGTCTACATTCACCCTAAGTTATAGACAAAAATAAAGCGTGAATTAAAATCTTGGCTATTTTCACACTGTGTTATAGACAACAATTAAGGCTTGCATTAAAATCTTGGCTATTTTTAATCTTCAATGTAGACAAAACTAAATAACCAATGCCTTTTCATGTCTACTTTCTATCGCTAATGTAGACAAGAATTTTACTCAGATCCAGATTGTGTCTACAGTTGCCCTGCAAAGTGAACAACAATTATGGGCACAAACTATTTTTTGTCTACTTTTTGTCTGAATTATCAACAACAATTAAGGCTCGAATTAGAATCTTGGCTATTTTCACACTGTGATATAGACAACAATTTTAACCGAAGGCGTTTTGATGTCTACCTTCGGCTTCAGCAACAAACAAAAATAAAGATCGAAAACGGAACTTTGCTGAATACTAAATTATAATGCAGACAAAGTTGTAAAAAGTGGCAGACACCAAATACACTGGCGAGAAGGGATATTTTGATTGAAATAAATAACTGCTTATGCTATAATCAACAGCGCTGCGGTTATCAAAATAAAATATGGAGGCGTATCGAAGTGGTCATAACGAGCCTGACTCGAAATCAGGTTGTCCTCCGGGACACGTGAGTTCGAATCTCACCGCCTCCGCCATGAGCCTGTTGTCGTCCAACATCGCAACAGGCTCTTACTTTTCTCCCATGTTTAAATACAACTATTTCCGAGAATTAAAGGTATTCCTCTTTCAATAAGGCTATCTCTCTCCCATAACCTTCCACATCATTGGGAGTCTCAAGGTAAAAAGGAAGTTCTCTAAGTAAGGAGTGGTTGATGATGCGCACGAAGGCCTCCATTCCGATTTGGCCTTCGCCGATCTTCGCATGCCGGTCCTTACGGCTTCCCAGAGGATTCTTACTGTCGTTGATATGAATTGCTTTGAGCCGGTCAATCCCGATAATCTTATCGAACTCCGCCAAGACACCATCCAGATCGTTCACAATATCGTAACCTGCGTCAAATACATGGCAAGTATCCAGGCAGACGCCCAGACGGTCCTGATGTTCTACCATTTCTATGATAATCCGAAGCTCCTCAAAGCTGCTGCCGATCTCACTGCCTTTTCCGCCCATGGTTTCCAGGAGCACCGTCGTGGACTGTTCCGGCTTTATCACTTCGTTAAGCATTTCCACGATGTATTTTATGCCCGTTTCCACCCCCTGCCCCACATGGCTGCCCGGGTGAAAGTTGTAATAAGAGCCGGGAATATATTCCAACCGGCGCAGATCATCGGCCATTGTGGCTTTTGCAAAGGCACGCAAATTGCCCTTGGGAGAACATGCGTTAAGGGTGTAGGGGGCATGGGCCAAGATAGGATGGAATCCATTTTCTTTTGAAAAGTCCAGGTAATTTGCAATATCCTTCTCGTCAAGCGGTTTGGCGTCGCCGCCACGGGGATTGCGGGTGAAAAACTGAAAGGTATTGGCTCCGATTTCTACTGCCTGTTTGCCCATGGCAAGGTAGCCCTTGGATGAAGACAGGTGGCATCCTATTTTGAACATGAATTATCTCCTTCAACCATTTCTATCTCTTCAAATATTTTGCATCGATATCTTTTCGACTTATAAACTGATAAATTAATTATACCACGAATTATAGGGTTTTCCCCTCAATAGAAGGTACACATGAAGAGGCAGATGATTCATCATTTAGACGTACAACTGGATTTTTTATATTTCTATTCGGAAGGCAGATAACTCATCAATTCGCCGTGCGGCCGGATTTTCGCACGGTTCTATCAGGGGACACGGATGTTCGGATTTCCAGCCGCCCTTCCATGATTGCGAGAGCGGCTGGGAATCCTAATCCTTTAGATATGTTAAAACCCCTTTTTGCCAACTTTTAATGGATGCGTGAATTACCCTGCCGGCGAAACTACCGCGCACGAATTGTAAAGCGGGATTGCGACTTACTGCCATGGCGTAGGTCGCATACTCAGGCTTTTGCAACGCACCATCCGACAAACGAATTACTTCGCGTCTGAAAGAGATGGCTTCAAGCGCACGATTGAAGCTGCGGGCAAAGCCATCGAAATCTCCACGGAATTTATAGATAAACGTAGCAGCGGATTCTTCTTCAGCCACTATAAACTCTACCGCTGCAGTATCTCCCCTTTGCCCCGGAACGATGAGCCACAGCATACCTTCACTTTGAAGCTCTTCTTCCGTCCCATTTTCCGTATCTTTTTTTTCGTCAAAGGCGCGAAACCCTACCCAAATCCGAGCAGGATCACATATAGTTTTAAAGATTTCATATTCTTTCCTGGAACGGCTCGAATGAATTCGTTTCTCAAGAGCACTGGCGAAGGAAGGAGCAACGGCGGCAAGCGAACCTACCGGTGCAGCCACTCCTTTGGGCATTTTTTTTGCGATTACAAAGGCTTGCTGCGGTGTGAGGGAAGGATCTATCGCTTTTATCGCTCGCAGCGTCTTTTCACGCAGGAGATGAAGTTGTTCGGCTATTGCGTCTGCAAAAGGTTCAGTATCGTAACCAAGTTTTTCGAAAGTATAACGCTCCTCCGTATCCAACTGCAAACTCTGTGTAAAATCACCCTTCTCCACGGATGTTACAAAGCACAAAGGTATTCGTCTTGCCCCGTCGTTGGGAGGCAGAATCAGAACGCAGTCTTCATAGACCTGGATTTCTGCATCTCCCTGCGCCACATAACCATGTTCATCCAAATGGTATTTTCCACGCACCTTTATCACTGGAGAACCATCCACAAACAGCGCTTTACGCACCTTGCCGTTGTAAGAGGAGGAAAGTTCATCGTAAAACGGCTGGCACCAGTTGCCCATCTTGGAGAAGCGAAACGCACCGAAATCCGTTTCCACCGTCAGGACATAATCCCGCAGCTCAAAGGATCGGATCGCTGCATAGGGGATTTCCGTCGCTTCAAACATAACCTTCAAAACAAGGCCGTTTTCCCCCACATTCGCCTTTACCTCTCCCTCTATCATCGGAGAATCCAACTGGGCTATATATTCAATGGCAAGGTTATCCTTTTCTACCGTGGACATGGCTTGCTCCTTCCCTAACCCCCGGCGCACTTATTTTAAGTTTGCACCACAGTTTGAACAGAATTTTGCATCGGGCGGGTTCTCCTCCTGACATGCCTCACACCGGACAGACTGCGGTTCGGAGAGATTCTGCCCGCAGTTGTTGCAGAACCGAACGGTCAGCGCGTTTTTGGCGCCGCACCTGGGGCACTCTTTCATTTCCAAAGAAGCACCGCAATTGCTGCAGAATTTTCCCGTGCCTGCAGGTTTTCCGCAGTTGGGGCAAGCGGTGGTTTTGCTCTCGATTTTACCCTGCCAGACCATGGCAGACTCCCCTGTTTCTTCAATATTGCGCTGCATGGCCTCCGCGCGAACTTTTGCAACATACACCTCCTGTCTCGGCGCGCATTCAACGCACAAGCCTTCGTCCTCGTTGAAACAGGCATCACACACGTACTGATGGCAGGAGTGACAACGGTGAAAATGACGGTAGGCTTCATTCTGTGCTCGTTCAAAAGCATTTTCATGCTCTTTCTGCCATTCCGGGCTTCTATCTTCTAATCGTTCGGAGAGAATGTTGGTGGCCCGTTCGGCGCCTGT
>DGEG01000050.1 GCA_002385825.1 Firmicutes bacterium UBA3932
AAAACTCCACAACTATTTTACACTATCCCACCTGTGGCGGCCTCCAAGGCAAGCTACCCCTTACCGCCTTATTCCGGATATTCATGTATCACAATAAATAGACAAGATTCCACCACCGGCCGGATCTTATCTGCCTTTTTTCGCTGCGATAGACAATAATCCGAAGCCTCCACAGATTCCTGTCTATTTCCAAACCCTAATGTAGACAACAATCAAGGACCGCTACAAATTCTTGTCTATTTTATGGCCCTAATGTAGACAACAATCAAGAACTGGCACAGGTTCTTGTCTACCATTCAACTTGAAGATAGACAACATAAATGATTTCATGAAATTGTTGTCTACTTTTCCGCCCTGAAATGGACAACTTTTCAGAATCGCAAACAATACCTGTCTACCTCCCGATTCTGACATAGAGATCTGTCCAATGTTCCGACTAAGAAGCTGTTATTTTTCTGTTGCTATTTAAAATTGCGGCGTAATTGCTTTCACTTTGGCGGCGTTGGCATATGTTATTTTTCTGTTGCTATTTAAAATAGGATCCATAGTAAAAGTGTTTACCAAGCCTGAATATAGTCATCAATTATATTCAAATTTTTACAATATATTAAATATGCTTGACGGAAATAATATTTTGTTTATAATGTAAATATATCCATAAATTGTAATTTAATGAGAAAGGACAGCGCCATGATTAGAAACAGTGTAATTGCGGCCATCGAAGATGATTATGAACAACATTTGCAACTTATTGAACAATTCAGAGGGGAGCTTGCAACGCTACCAATCGGCACCTTGCATTCCAGGGTTAACAAAGGTAAAACTCGTTACTACCACTACATACCGTCTCCCGCTCCGGGAGTTCCCGCTCGAGAAGCCTATATTAACAAAAGCCAGGAACATCTGGTAGAAGCTCTGGCACGCAGAAAATTTATAGAAAAGAGCCTCCGGTTATTGGAGAAAAATATTAAAATCCTCAAAGCGCTGTTGGATGAATACACAACCTACGACCCGGAAGCAATCATTTTGTAACTCCCCAAACCTTATAAAGGAACAAACTGCAGCACTGCATTTGGTCTTTTGGAAGCAAGAAACCCTTCCAAATGGGCAGGCGAGCCATATGAAAAAAATCCGATAAATCCGGAAGGACTGACATGCAGATCCGAATATGGTTTATCTGTTAGATCAAAATCCGAATCAATCATAGCCAGCCAGTTGGAAAGATACAACATTCCATTTCGATATGAGGCATTGCTCCAATTAGAAGATCAGATTTACTATCCCGACTTCACAATCCTTAACCCCCAGGATAATCAAGTTATTTATTGGGAACACTTCGGCATGGTGGACGACCCGGAATACGCAAGGCAAATGGATAACAAACTGGCAGAATACAGAAAGCGTGGGATTCTGCAAGGGAAAAACCTCATTGCAACATATGAAACAAGAGCACACCCGCTAAGCGCTCAAAATGTTCGCAGGATAATCAAAGCCTTTCTGCTGCCCGATAGCAATCAAGTCGCTTAAATATGCCAGTCAGGGTTCAAAATACGCAATCAAGTCACAAAGATACGCCAGTCATGTTGCAGAAACATGACGGTTAAGTAACAGATTGCAGAAATGCATCAATCAAGTCACAAAGATACAACAAGCGGATTCAGAAATATTGCGACCCAGTTGCAGAGATGGGCCGGTCAGGTTGCGAGTTGACGATCAAATCCCGCGGGTCATGGTGCAGCAATGCTCACAGATTGCAGAAATGTGATGATTAAGTTGCAGATTGAAATGCAATGATTAAAGGGATACGCTAATCATATCATACAAAATATAGAAAAGAGGTAATGGAAATGATTAAAGGATTTGCAGACGATCTAATAAATGAAATCCCCGATATGATAGATAGGGTGTCCGTAATGCAAATTGACTACGAGTATTGCAAATCTTGTCCTAAGAAACTGGAAGCGATCAGAGACGCGCTTTCAGAAGGATACCTGCGCACTATAACCGGGTTCGGCAAAGACAGGCATTACCTTTATTTGCCTCCGGCAGACCCTGAGGGGACCGGAACTTTGACATACCTTGATGAAAGCCAGCAGGAACTCATTGAAGCACTGACTATTAAGAAGCAACTTTTTGAAGATATTTCTAAAATATACGATAAGCTCGCTCTGATTTCTATTTCATTTAATATTTATATCCCGATCAAAGAGTATGCCAAAGAATTGGCAAAAGTGATAGAAAACTCTGCGCTCGTTATCATCACGCGCCGCAAGCTTTCACAGGATAAAATCCGGCACAGCCGTACAAAGAAAGCATTAAAAACCTACTATTCATAACTTTACATTTAAAGTAAATGAAAACGACTGCGGTGGGTTGATTTCCGCAGTCGTTTTTGTCGTCATAATGTTGTCATAATGTTGTCATAATGTAAGTCATAATGTAATGTATAATTAATTGCTGTTATTGTTTCTTATTTATAGTTCTCGGGCTTCACCTGGAAATAAGCCTTGGAGTGCTTGCAAACAGGACAGAGTTCCGGAGCTTTCTTTCCTACGAACTGGTGGCCGCAATTGGCGCACTGCCAAACAACTTCTTCATCCTTCTCGAACACTTTACCGTTCTTGACATTTTCAACCAATATCCTGTATCTCTCTTCGTGCTCCTTCTCGATTTTGGCCACGCCTTCCATAAGAAATGCGATGTCATTAAACCCTTCTTCTCTTGCAACCTCAGCCATCTCTTTGTACATCTGCGACCACTCATAGTGCTCGCCTGCGGCTGCATCAAGCAGGTTTTCTTCCGTTGTTCCGATGCCGTGAGCAAGCTTAAACCAAAGCTCCGCGTGTTCCTTTTCATTTGCCGCAGTTTCCAAGAAGATGTTCGCAATTTGCTCGTAACCATCTTTCTTGGCTTTTTCCGCATAGAAGGTGTACTTGTTTCTCGCCTCTGATTCGCCTGCAAAGGCGGTCAACAAGTTTTCCAATGTCTTTGTACCCTTGAGATCTTTCATTTTTTATTTCCTCCTGTTCTTCCTGTTAGGCATGTTAACTTGATGCACTTTAGATGACTAAAATGCATCAAAGATTATACCTGTTCACTTATACCACCTTTACCGCCTGCTTAAACCTAAATATTCACAAGTGCGGCTGCAATTTCCCCTCCGACTTCTGCATTGTTTATGACCAGGCGTATGTTTGCTTCAAGGCTGCGCCCTCCGGTTAACTCTTTAATCCTATCCAGGAGAAAAGGTGTGACCCTCTTACCTGTTATACCTTTTTCCTTACACTCTACGAGGGCTTTTTGAATCGTCTTGTCTATGGTTTCAAAATCGATCTCATGTTCGGCAGGAATAGGACAAGCTACTAACATGCCTCCTCTAAGACCCATTTCGGCCTTTGTGCGGATCAATTCCGCTATCTCTGCAGGGCTGTCCATCCGGCATTCTGCAGGGAAACCGCTCCGCCTGCTGTAAAATGCCGGGAATTCGTCGCTGCCGTAAGTAATTACAGGAACGCCTCCCGTTTCCAAATACTCCAGCGTACTGCCGATATCGAGCACGGATTTCACTCCTGCGCATATTACAACCACATCGGTCTGTTTCAGCTCTTCCAGGTCCGCGGAAATATCGAAGTCTTCTGCCGCTCCCCGGTGAACACCGCCTATACCTCCGGTAACAAACAGAGGGACGCCCGCTTGATGGGCTACCATCATGGTTCCTGCCACCGTAGTTGCCCCGTCGAGCTTTTTGGCAATAACAAAGGGGAAGTCCCTCCGGCTCACCTTTACCACATTTTCCGCTTTGGCAAGATACTCGATTTCCTCGGCTGTTAACCCCACTTTGATCCTGCCCTTTATGATACCGATGGTAGCCGGCACCGCTCCTTTGCTTCGAACGGTCTCCTCCACCGCCATGGCCGTTTCGACATTTTGGGGAAATGGCATGCCGTGGGCAATTATGGTGGATTCCAGAGCAATTACAATTTCCCCCTGTTCCAGGGCGTATTTTACTCCCGGATCGATATCCATATACTTTTTCATCTGGATCTCCTTTCGATTTCTTCGACGGTTAGATCGGGATTGACCGCCGTCTTTGATTCCATTGCCAACGAGGCCGCCGCTAAAGAGAAACGAGCGGTCTTTACCATATCATACCCATGAATGAAACTGTAAATCACAGCAGCCGAAAAAGCATCGCCGGCTCCCGTAGCCGAGCCCTCGCTCTTCAGCTCTCGCAAAGGCCTCAAAAGCTCCGAATGCACTCCGTCTGTAAAATAGACACCCCCTGCCGACAGGCTGACAAACACCTGTTTAACGCCTTTTTCGATGAACCTCTTTCCCGCTTCTTCCAAAGCCTTCGGGTCACGTATTTCCATATCCAACAATACCTCTGCTTCCATACGGTTAGGCTTTATCGTATGGAATTCTCCGATATAGTCTTTCGCCCGTTTCGCTTTGGTTGTGGACACGGGATCCAGGAAAAGAGGTTTACCCTTAAATCGTTCGATAGTATATGCAAGGGTATCTTCCGTCAGATTGGTGTCCAATACGACCATTTTTGCATCAGCGGCCGCCTGTGCCGCATCGTCGATAACTTCGCGGGATATGCGTTCAAGCGCATCCATATTGCTCAATCCGATTTCCATGTCGCCTACCAGGTTGAGTATGGATATATACATGGCGGTATTTTCATCAGAAAGCAATCGTACCCCCGATACATCCACTCCCAGATCTGACAGTTCTCTTATAGCCGTTCTCCCCATCAAATCATCGCCGGCCACGGAAAAAAAGCTCACAGGGATGCCCATTCTGCCCAGGTTTTCGGCGATATTTCTACCCACTCCGCCATATGCCACGGAGATTTTTCCCGGATTGGAATCTGCGTAAATCAGCCGGCCGTACGGATGACCCTCGATATCTACAGTGATGCCGCCTATTATAACTACTTTATTCTTTGCTTCGCTCATAATGTGTTCATCCTTTTCTTTTTATTTAAATTTTCAGTAGAAAGACACACCTTTTACCGTATGGACAATATTAGGAGAAAATTGGTGGAGCCGCTTCGACCCAAAGCATGTCAACAGTTCTCGATAGAGTCCATATTAAAAGAGAATACTGCCGCCTATAAACTCGCGAAGGATGGAGTTGTTCGGGATGACGGAATCATCCTCAATCGTACGAAAATATCGTAAGAAGCGCAGCAGCCTAACAGCCTCACTGTAGGTTTCCTCCTCGGGTCCGATGGCTTCAAGCATAGGTTCCGCATACTTTTTTAATACTCCAAGCTCGTAAATATGAGCTGAATTGAAAAGCATGTCGGCTTCTCCGTTGTAGGGGAAAATGTTCTTGTCTTCTCCTGCCCGGACCTTTGGCCATTGTTCAAGGGTCTTGCTCGCATCATAGCCGCGGAACTGATGGTCGCGAACGATGCGGCGAAGCAGTCTGGCATCCGTAGTGGGAATACGATTGTGGTTGTCAATATTCAGCTGCGTCAGCGGGCTGATATATATTTTATACTTGGATTCATCGTCGATTTTCTCTGTAAGCTTTCTGTTCAGTACATGGATGCCTTCGATTATTATAGGCTGATCTTTGCTTATTTTGGTGATCCTGGTCCCGAATGTCTTTCGACCCGTATAGAAATCGAAAACCGGAAGATCCACTTCTTTACCTGCCAGCAGGTCATTCATGTTCCGGTTGAACAGTTCCAGGTCCAGGGCTTCAATATCTTCAAAATTGGGCGTACCGTCAGGCAGCAGCGGTGTCTCGTGCCTTTCGACAAAATAATCGTCGGTGCCGATGTAAAGAGGTCTTTCTCCGTGGACTCTCAGCTGTATGATGAGTCGCTTTGCAAAAGAGGTCTTTCCGGAAGAAGAGGGCCCGCAAATGAGTATGATCCTTTTCCTCTTCCGCACAATATCATCTGCTATATAGGCGATCTTCTTCTCATGAAGGGCTTCGGATATCTGAATGATCTCTTTATACTCGCCTGTTCCGATGGCTTTATTGAGATCCTCAACATAGGAAATCCCCATGAGATTTCCCCATCTCTTTGCCTCTCCGAAAGCCCGGTACAACTTTGATTCATTCCTGAATTCGGGAATCTTATCGGGCGCCGCCGGTTCAGGAAAGCGAACAATTACGCCATTTCTATACTTCCTCAGTTCGAAATATTCAACATAACCCGTTGATGGCACCATCTGCCCGTAAAAGAAATTCAGAAAACCGTCGCAGGAATAGACAGGTACTTTTTCCACATGAGGCATGCTTTTTAAGATCCTTCGCTTCTCCTCATGATTATGATCGGAAAAAAGTCTGAAAGCCTCTTCTCTGGTCAGTATTTTGCGTTCAAAGGGAATGTCGGCCTTGACCAGCTCTCTCATTTTCTCCTCGATCTTCGCAACATCATCCGGCGTCAGAGGCCTCCGAGTTTTGATTTCGGTGTAAATTCCCTTGTTTAGCGAATTTTGAATTTCCACCCTCACATTCCCTAGCACCTCATTTATAGCCTTTAAATATACAAAGGACACGCTGTTCTGGTATATCCTCGAAGCAGTGGCATTTCGCATATCCAGAAATGTAATGGTGCAGGGTTCCGTTATTTCCCGTGTAAGCTCGCGAACGCGATGGTTCACTTTAGCTGCCAACACCCTGTAAGGCAGTTTGCCCTGGTATTGTTTAACGATTTCTTCTATTGTGGTGCATTCTTCCACTTCAATATCTATAGGATTTTTTCCCGGTTGTGTTATCAGTTTTATAGGTATCATCTGGCTCTCCTTTGCTATTTCTCTATTCATCCGATGGACACCTTTTCTATTTTGGCTTTTATTGTACCACATGTTGTATTTAGTGTCATTGTATTTGATGTCAAGTAATAGGGTTCACCATGTATTATGGGATGCCGTTTATTAAGGTCACATTATAATTTAACACGAGACACTTACCGTCAATTCGAATGTATACAATAATCAAAATCAGAAATCGAATACTGGCTATTTTCAACTTCTAAGTAGACAAGTATTAAAGTTGCAGAGATTTTATTGTCTATTTTTGATCTTTAAAGTAGACAAAAATTAGATTAAATACAAATTACTGTCTATCTACTTTTTGTTTCGGAGTAGACAAAAATAAAAACTGGAAAATGAATGATGTCTATTTCTAAACTTGATATTTTTG
>DGEG01000070.1 GCA_002385825.1 Firmicutes bacterium UBA3932
AGATGTGTATAAGATGATGGGAGTGGGGACGGCGATGATGAAAACGTCCGCTTCTTCCGGCGTTAATGAGCCACGAAGGGTACCCTCCTTCACCACCCGGCTGACAAGCTCTCCGAGACCTTTTTCCTCGATGATGATCGCTCCCCGGTTCAGCGCTTCTATGATCTTCGGGTTGAGGTCAACTCCGACGACTGAGACGCCTGCGGAGGCGAACATTGCGGCTGTGGGAAGCCCGATATAGCCTAAACCGATAACGCAAATCTTCATTGATTCTCTCCCTTTGTCCATCTGTAACTAAAACAGGCGGATTCAAATCCGCCCTCATTATCACGAGGCGATGAAATCGCCGATCTGCAAAAATTTTTCAAATAAGTCTACAATTCAAAGCAGATAAATGATAGCATATATTTGCCCTTGTGTAAAGAAATTGGGCTGTTTGAAGAACTGAAGAAAGTTCATAATAGTTCATAATTAACTATATAAAGAAGCAGCATACTACGGTTTTGTATATATTTGTATATAATAGTGGTTTCGGAGCGAGGGAAGTGGGCTCCGGCGAGTACAAGCAAGTGCCAACCAGGCAGGACGGGCCGTCTAGATCGTACGGCACGCAGCGCGTCGCTTCGTCGAGCGGGAGATCACTTCCCTCGCTCCGGAACATATAACAATTAACTAAACAGGAGCGCAGGATCCTTATGAGAAATATTACAATTGATCCTTGGAAATTATTGATCGGGGCATGTTTGATCATAAAGCCCCTGATGTTTTACAGGTTGATGGATATTCAGGTTAACGTGCTGTTCCTATGGATTGCCACGGCCTTTATGCTCAGCCTTATGTTTGGCAGCTTTAAGAATATGTGGATTTCCTTCGGACTCTACGTACTGCTCACTATACTGATGTTCTGCGATGTGACGCATAATGCCTATTTCAGCGGCTATATATCCTTGAAGCTTATCGGTTCGGCAAAGTTCCTGGGAGATGCGGGGGACGCAGTGATAGCCGTGATTCGGCCCGAGTTTTGGCTGCTGTTCCTCGACCTTCCCCTGGTGGCTTTAAGCATAGTGAAAATAAGAAGAGGAGAATGGCTTTCTTCCATTAGAAAAGAATGGTTTTCAGGGGTACTCCTTTTGGCTGCGGTCTTTTTCCTGGTTTTCGGCAGCGTCAGCGCAAGCAGCACCCTGCGTTCCGTGGGTAATTTGGAATTCTTTTCCGTGCGTGTAAAAGACCTGCTTGAGACAACTACCAGCTTTGGGTCCCAGCAGGCGGAACTGGATGAAGAATCCGTATACCTTGTGGAGGAAGACCAGGAGGACAGCCTTTTTGGAATTGCAGAGGGGAGAAACCTCATAGTTATTCAAATGGAGGCTCTCCAGAACTTCGTTATCAACAGGGAATATGAAGGGCAGGAGATCACTCCCAATCTGAACCGTCTGATCCGCCAGGAAGGAACGATATATTTTGACCGTTACTATATGCAGATTGCGGCGGGCAATACTTCCGATGCGGAATTTGCCACTAACAATTCCATTTATGGATCGGAGAAGAGTTACACATACGAGCTGTATAAGGAAAATACGTTTCGAGGGTTGCCTGTTCTCCTGAAAGAGAGGGGCTACTCCACTATAGCTATGCACGGGTACGACGGGGATTTTTGGAGCCGCAAGGCCATGTATCCGGCTCAGGGTTTCGATCGCTTCATCGATGATAAGGGTTATAAGCCTTCGGTAATCCACGGTTGGGGGATTCTTGACGAAGAGTTTTTCGTACAATCGGTAGAGTATTTAAAAGTGCAGCCCCGGCCTTTTTACTGCTTCATGGTCTCTTTGACTAACCATACTCCCTTTGCCATGGACAAAAAGTATTGCAGGCTGCAATTATCCTCAAAACATGAAGGGACACGGTTTGGCAACTATCTGAACAGCACGGCTTATTCCGACTATGCCATAGGAGTTCTGCTGGATGCCCTTAAAGAGGCCGGTCTCTACGAAAATTCGGTGATCGCCATCTACGGGGATCATTTTGGACTGGCTCAAAGAGACGAGAACAACGAAGAACTGATGACGGAATTTTTAGGGAAACCCTATCGATTCGACGCCATGGCCAATGTGCCACTGATAATTCACATTCCCGGCGAAGATATCAATAGTACTTATAGCATAGCCGGCGGGCAGATAGATTTCTTGCCTACGATGGCTTATCTCATGGGTTTTGAAGAGCTTGACACCGTTTATTTCGGGCAGAATTTGCTTACTGCGGAGAAGGGCTTTGTGGCCCAGACCCGCTATGCGCCCCGTGGATCCTTTATTACGGATGACATTGTCTTTATGATGTCCTTTGATATGGTCTTTGAAAACAGCAGGGCATGGGCCATCGATACCGGAGAGGAAGTGCCGTTGGATGGGCTTCAGAGTCTTGCCGAAAGGTCCATTGCCCTTATCGCCGCTTCGGAAAAATGCCTGGAGGAGGATTCCATAGCGGAGTTGTATCCGAGTGGCGGGGATCTTGGGGCAACTGCCGGGAAGGATAAGAAAGAACCCGGTGCGGCAGCCGGGGAGAATTCTGAGGAGGCGGATGGCGATGAGTGAGATAAAAAAACTGGAAATTCTGGGCGTGCCGGTGGACATGGTAAACATGGCCCAGGCCGCCGAAAGGCTTGAGGAGCTTATGAGATCGGAAGGTTGCAGTCTCATTGTCACGCCAAATTCCGAGATCGTTGTTAATGCGGGGCAAGATTCGGAATTGATGGAAATCATCAGATCGGCGGATCTGGTTATTCCCGACGGGATCGGCCTGGTGTATGCTTCCAAATTGCTGGGATCGCCTCTGAAAGAGAGAGTGACCGGGATCGATTTTCTGAGCTGGGCTCTGGATTTCTTGGAAAGAGAAGGGAAATCCATTTACTTGCTCGGGAGCCGACCGGGAAGCGAAAGCGTTCCGGGCGTGGCGGAAATGGCGGCAATCAAGATGAAGGAAGCCTTTCCCGGGCTTAAAATAGCGGGTACCCACCACGGGTATTTCAGTAAGGATGAGGAGCAAGAAATTGTTGATGATATAAACGAATGCGGGGCGGACTTCCTTTGCGTCGCTTTAGGGTCGCCAAAGCAGGAGAAATTTATGGCCCGGCACCGGAAAGGGTTGAAGGTGAAAGCGGCTATCGGTGTGGGCGGAAGTCTGGATGTATGGGCAGGCGAGGTGAAGCGGGCGCCTGAGTTTTATAGAAAGCACGGGCTGGAATGGTTGTATCGGCTCGTGCAACAGCCGTCCCGGTATAAAAGGATGGCAGCCCTGCCCAGATTTATGATACGAGTGTTATTGTCAAAGTAAGCTTGATAGATTTTAAGGAGAGTTGATAAGGTGGAAGAAAAAGAAAAAAGGGCAATGAAAACTTCATACCTCATTAAGAGGTTTTTACCATATTTTAAGAAATATCGATGGATACTGGTGCTGGATCTGTTTTGCGCCGCATTGACTACGGTCTGCGAGCTCGTGCTCCCGCTTATAGTCCGATATCTGACCGATATGGGCATGAATAATCTGGAGGCTTTGACCATAAGGTTGATCCTGTCCATAGGAGCCATTTATATCGCATTGCGGCTTGTGGATTTGGCAGCCAACTATTTTATGGCCTACGTGGGGCACGTAATGGGCGCAAAGATCGAGACGGATATGAGAAAGGACCTCTTTGATCATTTGCAGGAGCAGTCCTATTCCTATTTCGACAACACAAAGATCGGTCAGATAATGGCCCGCATTACCAGCGATCTCTTCGATATCACTGAATTTGCCCATCACTGCCCGGAAGAGTATTTCATCGCCGCATTGAAAATCAGCATAGCTTTTGCCATATTGGCCCAAACGGATCTTACGCTGACGCTGATCATATTCTCGCTCATACCGGTCATGCTGATCTGCGCCATGTCTTTCAACGATAAGATGAGACAGGCTTTCAAGAGGTCGAGAAACCAGATCGGGGAGTTGAACGCCCAGGTGGAGGACAGTCTGCTGGGGGTTCGGGTTGTGAAATCCTTTGCCAATGAGGGCGTGGAGAGGGAAAAGTTCCGCAAGGGAAACGAAGGATTCCTCAAAATAAAGAGGGAAGCATACCGCTATATGGCCGGGTTCCACAGCACCATACGGTTTTTTGACGGGGTCATGTACATAGCCGTGGTGGTCATCGGAGCTATATTTATGGTCTACGGCCGCATAGGAGCTCCGGATCTGGTGGCCTACCTGCTCTACGTTTCCATGCTTCTTGCTTCTGTCCGCCGGATTGTGGAGTTCACGGAGCAGTTCCAGCGGGGCATGACCGGAATAGAGCGGTTCCTTGAAATTATGGATTCGCCCATCGAAGTGGAGGATGCAGAGGATGCGGTGCCTCTTCCGCCGGTAAAAGGGGAAATCCGGTTCGACAAAGTGAGTTTCCGCTATTCGGACAACAATAAGAATGTATTATCCAATATTGATCTTACTGTGGCGGCAGGAGAACACGTGGCTCTAGTGGGGCCGTCGGGCAGCGGGAAAACCACCCTGTGCAACCTGATTCCGCGGTTTTACGATGTGACATCGGGAAAGATTTTGATCGACGGCCATGATATTAAGAACGTGACCATAAAATCCCTGAGGTCTCAGATCGGCATGGTCCAGCAGGATGTCTATCTATTTGCCGGTTCCATATATGATAATATCGCTTACGGAAAACCCGGAGCAACGAAGGAAGAGGTTATCCAGGCGGCCAAGGATGCGGGTGCCCATGATTTCATCATGGAATTGCTCGATGGCTATGATACCTACGTGGGCGAACGAGGCGTTAAGCTTTCCGGCGGTCAGAAGCAGCGGATCAGCATCGCGCGAGTGTTTCTGAAAAATCCGCCGATCCTGATTTTGGACGAGGCAACCTCGGCCCTGGACACCGAGAGCGAGCGAATCGTAAAGCAATCTTTGCAGCGGCTTGCAGCGGGAAGAACCACGTTTATCATAGCTCATCGTCTAACAACAATAAAGAATGCGTCCGTAATTTTGGTGCTTACAGAGAACGGCATCGAAGAGCAGGGCACTCACGAAGAACTGTTGGCCAAAGGCGGAACCTATGCTCACCTTTACCGGATGTACAGTGAATAACGTATAAACTGAGACGGGTCTTTAGGGAAAATCAACTAATTTTGAAGCAAGTATTGTTTTTCAGCTGATTTTTGTTCCATATTATGGGAATTTCAGCCCTCGAAAGGGGCTTTATCAACTATAATAGAAGAAATCAAAAAAATTAGCTGATTTTTTTAGTCCTGAATTGCAATAACAAGTT
>DGEG01000028.1 GCA_002385825.1 Firmicutes bacterium UBA3932
AGATGTGTATAAGAGACAGCCCCCAACTGTGCAAAATTTCAAGTAGTGCATGATTATTTGTTAAAATATGTTATTACTATACAATCCTGCCATGCATTAATTGATTTTTTGCACATCTGCAATTGTCGGGAGAAAAGAACAACCATTTGTCTTTCTCAAATTCGGCAAAGGACTTTTTGCCATATAAAGATGATTATACAGATTTTTCAGATTATTGAAAGTGTTTTTTATCAAAGATATGTTTATGACATGAATTATCTACGGGATTCCAGAATTACGCTCCATGCTTCGATGAGCCTTTCCAGGCTCCATGCAGCGTTTGCAGGGCTTGTAGACGGCAGCTTTTCAATGGGGCGTCCCGTTTTCGGATAGGAATACTTCATATAGAGTTTGTATGCAGTTCCACCGTTTGCATAGATTTTTTCTATAGGTGCATGATCAAGAATAATACTGAGATCCGTCGGCACCACATCTTTGATGCTGCTGTCACTGGCGCCTGTAACCCTGCAGCTCTTAACCACATCCCAGACCGCGAAACCGTTGCTGAGGATCAGTTCCTTCTTCTCCTCGATGGTCTCGGGAGCGGGGGGACCGGTCAATGCGGCCATCACCTTCCAGAAGCGATTTTGCGGATGGTGGTAAAAGAATTTTCCTTCTCTCGATTTGGGGGACGGAAAGGTCCCTAAGATTAAAACTCGCGAGTTTTCATTAAAAAGTGGTTCTACCGGATGAACGAACCGCTCCGATGCCATTGATGTTTTCATTGTTGCCTTATCCTTTTATATATTTTTTGAATACTTATATATTTGCAGGGTATAAGATTATTATCCACTCCTTTTGCAATACAAAACAAGTACTTTTTCGATCCAGCGAAATGAAACTAATAACTGCCATGGCTCAAATTTGCCAAAAGCAAAAAGGGCTGGGGCAAAACAAGCTAAAGCAAAAATGGTTGGCGCAAAACAAGCCAAAACAAAATGGCCGAGGCTAAAACCAGCCAAAACAAAATAGCCCGGGCCAAGAAGAGGAGGTGAAGGAACATGAAGTTTCAGTTAACCGATGAACTAAAAAACCATATGATCTCAAAAAACCTTGATAACATCGTATTGGAAACCAAGATCCGATCTTGTTGATCAGGCTCCTATGCTGAAGTTTCAGCAAAATTCGGCAATAGTCCTAATAACGGTTTCGATGTACATGAAGTAGACGGTTTCCGAGTTTATGTACAGCCGGGAATTAAAGCAGATAAGGAAATCGTTACATTAGGGCTTGAAAAGATGCTGTTCCTTGAAAGGATCACCATCGACGGTATCAGAACGGTATGACAGCGCGGCGCCAAACACGGGAAAACATTGGCGCCGCATCTTATTGCTCAAGATCAAACAGGGGGTTATGCCCACAGACAATTATTTTATGATCAAATTTATGATCAATCTAACGATTATTCAATGATTATCCCAGGATCATCACAGTAGTCATTCAATAATCACCCCAGGCTCATCTCATTAATTATTCAATAATCGGCCCGGATCTGTGTAATTATTCAATAATCACCCCGCCGATTATCTGATTTATATCCGAAATATTTTTCTTCCGCAGGTAATCTTCTATTTCCGAAATGATCTTTTCCATTATATCCGGCCGGACGAAATTGCCGGTCCCCACCTGCACCGCTGTAGCCCCCGCAAGGATAAACTCTATGGCATCGGCGCCGCTGGCTATTCCGCCCAGACCGATAACGGGAATCTTCACCTTTTGCGCCACCTGCCACACCATCCTCAAAGCGATGGGTTTAATGGCCGGTCCCGAGAGCCCTCCTGTTATTTTCCCAAGCTTTGGCCGCATGGTATTAATATCTATGGCCATTCCCAAAAACGTATTCACCAGCGAAACCGCATCCGTACCGGCGCTTTCCGCTGCCAGGGCGATCTCCGTTATGTCCGTCACGTTAGGAGACAGCTTGGTTATCAGGGGAATTTCCGACACGCTCTTCGCCGCTTTCACGATCTTATACGTTTCCTCGGCGCTTTGGCCGAAGGCTTTTCCCCCTTCTTTCAGGTTCGGACAGGATACGTTCAGCTCGATCAAGGCCGTTTTTTTCTTGTTGAGCTCCTTTATGATGGTCATGAAATCCTCTTCGCTGTAGGCCGATACGCTGGCTATCACCGGCACGCCGTACTTCTCAAAAAACGGAAGCGTGACGCTGAGAAAGTATTCAAGCCCCTTGTTCTGTATACCTACGGCGTTAAGCATTCCGCAAGAGGTTTCCGCTACCCTGGGAGGCGGATTGCCCTGCTGGGGCTTGAGGGTGAAGCTCTTTGGCACAATGGCGCCAAGCTTGCTGCAATCCACGTATTCAGCCGATTCCATGCCAAATGTTCCCGAAGCGGGCATCACGGGATTCTGCAGTTCCACTCCGGCTATATTGACCTTTAAACTTATCCTCTCCATCATCCATACACCTCCGCCAGCGGAAAAACAGGCCCGTCCTTGCACACCCTCTGGTAACCTTTTGTGGTTTTGCATACGCATACATAGCAGACGCCTATGCCGCAGGCCATGCGCTCTTCCAACGATATATATCCGTCTATGCCGTGTTCTTGGGAAAAGTCATAGGCAAGCTTGCCCAACCGCTTAGAGCCGCATACAAAGATCTGGTCTATAGCTCCTTCCTGCCGGCTCCGCTCAAGTATCTTCCGGACGTTCTCCACATCGCTGCTACCGTCCGCATCGTATACTTCATGAACAACTGCGGCGGAAGATTCCAACACTTTCCTGCCAAACACATGGTCCGGAGTTTTCCCGCTTAAGATCGCCTCCACCCGAAGGCCTTTTCCCGCAGCGCTCACGCCGAGAGACACCAGGGACACTATGCCCACTCCCCGGCCCAGGATGGCGATTTTCTTAGCCCCCTCTTTAAGCTCATATGCCTTTCCCGTGGGACCCAGCAGATCTATTTCATCACCCGGCTCGTAACCCGCCATGATCTTTGTCCCTGCACCTTTTACCGCATAGACGAACTCCACGGTCCCGGCCTCCCTGTCGTAGAGATAAACGCTGAAGGGCCTCCTCAAGAGAGGCTCATTGCCGTCTTTCACTTTTATATGGACAACTTGGCCGTCTTTCACTTCTTTCGCTATCTCCGGGCAATTTACAGCCATGTGACGGTAGCCGCCCCCTATAGCTTCATTAGCAAGGACTACACCCGAACGCATATTTACATCCTCCTTGGAATCAGCTCTCTTCATAAACGATCTTGCCACCCACGATAGTCGCCACCGGCTTTCCTTTTAACCGCATGCCTTCATAGGGCATATTCCTCGCCTTGGAGAAGAACTTATCCTTTTGGACAACCCATTCCCTGTTCAAATCGATAATCGTCACATCCGCAGGCTCTCCCGGGGTCAGGCTTCCCCCTTTTATTTTCAGAATCGATGCCGGATTGACACTGAGCATCTCAAATATCCTCTTCAGCCCCACCCCATGCCTTTCGTGGAGCTCCGTAATCGCCAGCCCCAAAGCCGTTTCAAGCCCGATGATGCCGTTGGGGCCGTCTACCAGCCCTTTCGTCTTTTCCTCATCCGTATGGGGCGCATGGTCCGTCGCTATGGCATCGATGGTGCCGTCTTTTATCCCCATGATGATTTCGTCCAAATCTTCCTGAGTTCTTAAAGGAGGACTCATTTTAGCATTAGGTCCTTCTCTTAATACCACGTCCTCTGTAAAGGTGAAGTGATGGGGCGTCACCTCGCAGGTCACTTTCACGCCCCTCTTCTTTGCTTCGCGTATCAATTGAACGCTTCCCTTTGAGGAGACATGCTGTATATGTATGTGCCCGCCGGTTTTTTCCGCCAGGTAAATATCTCTTAACACGATCAAATCCTCTGCAATGCCCGGCACCCCTATGCAGCCCAGCTTCCGGGCCACCTCTCCCTGGTTGATGGATCTATCGTTCATGAAATGCATATCCTCGCAATGCTGAACTACAGGAATTCCCAACTCTTTTGCTATAATGAGTCCTTCGTATACAAGCCGTCCGTTTTGGACCGTACCTCCGTCATCGGTAAAGCCCAGAGCGCCCCTATCTCGCAGGGCGGCAAAATCCGTCAGCTCTTTTCCTCCCATACCTTTTGTGGCGCTGGCCAGACCGTAGACGCGGCAATCTGCCCTCTCAGCCAGCCGCCGGAAGTGATCAAAGGTCTCCGGATTGTCCAGCACAGGCTTGGTGTTTGGCATGCACACCACGGAAGTAAAGCCCCCTGCCACCGCCGCCTTGGCCCCTGTGGCTATGGTCTCTTTATATTCATAACCCGGCTCCCGGAAATGCACATGTATATCTATGAAGCCCGGAGTTACCGTAAGACCTTTTGCGTCAATCACTTTCGCGTCATCGGACTCAAGCCCTTTCCCAACCTTTTCGATAACTCCGCCGGCAATGATAACGTCGCGTATATCGTCTATTCCGTTTAAAGGATCCACGACCCTTCCGTTTTTAATTAAAATCTTATCCATTACCCCTCCTCGCTTCTTCGTCTCATTTTTATGTTCTTTATTGTGCTCATCTTCAAGCGGAAAGGACTTTTACCGCCTCTTTCAGCACCTCAATCCCCGCGTGAATATCGCCAAAGTCCGTGAACTCATTTTTGTTGTGGCTTATGCCCCCTTTGCTGGGAACAAATATAAGCCCCGTGGGAACGAGGGGCGCCAAGTTCATGCAATCGTGACCGGCTCCGCTGTTCATCCTCTTATATGGAACTTCTTTCTCCTTACATATTGACTCAATTATGTTAATGATCTCCGGATCCAGTTCCACCGGATTTTCACTGGACAAGTGTTCAAAAATCAGCCCTATGCCTCTCTTTTCCGCGATGGATGAGGCTGACGATCGAATCTCCTCGTATGCTCTCAAGATGCTTTCTTTTTCCACTCCCCGAACATCTACCAACAGCTCTGTATAGCCAGGCACTACGTTCATGACACCGGGGCGCACTGTGCACCGGCCTACGGTTGCAACGGTATGATGATCTTTTTCTTTGTAGCCCGCCTTCTCCACGGCGAGAATTATTTCCGCAGCCGCCGCGAGGGCATCATGTCGCTCTCCCATGGGGCATGCCCCTGAATGGGCCTCGACCCCATGCAGTTCAATGCGGGCTCTTGTGGGAGCCGCAATCCTCTCAACGATTCCGATCTGAAGCTTCTCCCTTTCCAATATGACGTTCTGCTCCACATGCAGCTCCAAAAAAGCCTTATAATCTTCTGCAGCAAATCCGGGCAGATCATCGGGATCGTAACCCAGCTGCTTTAATGCCCGGTAGACGGAAATACCTTTATTGTCTTTTGCGGCTTTCAGCGCCTCCACGTCCAACTTCCCCACCAGGATTTTGCTGCCGGCAGTGGCTATGTTGAACCTGCTGGATTCCTCCCCTGCGAAGACCACCAATTCAATGGAATGCCTGTTGGGAAAGCCCTCCCTGTCCAATTGTCGCATGCACTCAAACCCGGCCAATACCCCTACAGCGCCGTCGTATGCGCCTCCTTGGGGCACGGTATCCAGATGGGAGCCCACAAGCACCGCGGGAAGATCCGGATCCAACCCTTCTTTTCTGATCCAGAGGTTTCCTGCATTATCCTTTCGAGCTGTAAACCCCAGGTCCTCCGACAACTTTTTCAGAAGGAGTTTGGCTTGCTCCTCTTCCCGGGTATAGGCGAGCCTTGTGATTCCCCCGTCCCTTTCCAGGCCGATTTTGCTGAAGTCTTCAAATAATTGTTCGAAACTGTACTCCGCGTCCTTTACCATCATATTGATACCTTTTTACTTTTGGCCAATAGGGCCGATTTAGGGCCAGCTTATTTAAGACTAATTATTTCTTTGTTTATAGCCGGCCTCCTACCGTATTTTTGTCTTTACTTGTACGCCAGGTTCGGAATAAACATTGAAACCTCCGGGATATAAGTAATGATCAATAAAGCGATAATATTAACCACCACATAGACCATTACCGCAGGCACCAGCTTCGCCATCTTCATCCCCGTTATTCCCGTAGCAACGAACAGGTTCAGCCCGAAGGGAGGCGTGAAGTTGCCGATGGCCAAGTTTGCAACCATGATGACTCCCAAGTGCACCGGATCGATCCCCAGGTCTACCGCTATGGGATAGAACAGGGGACCCAGGATGATGATGGCTGCGATGCCTTCCATGAACATGCCCACAATGAGCAAAATTATGTTGATTAACACGAGGAAGAGCCAGGCAGAATTGATATTCTCCAGCAGGGCAGTCGATATGGTTTGAGGCACTCTTGCCACCGTCAAAAACCACCCGAAAGCCTGTGCCGCAGCTACCAGCACCAGCACTTGAGCGCAGGTCACCGCGGAATCCCTTGAAACCTCCAGCAGCTTTTTAAAGCTCAACTCCTTGTACACGAACATTCCTACAAAGATAGCATAGACGGCGGAAACGCCGGCAGCTTCCGTAGGCGTCATGACTCCCAGGTAGATTCCTCCTAAAATGATGACGGGAACCATCAAGGACCAGGCTGTGTCCCTTGTGGCTATCAGTATTTCTCGCATGGATGCCTTTGCGTCCTTCGGCAGCGTATGACGCTTCGAATATATGAAAATGTATACGAGAGTGGCAAACCCATATACTAGTCCCGCTCCTATTCCTGCCATGAAAAGTTCTCCTACGGAAACACCCGTAGTGGTTGCGTAAATAATCATGGTTATGCTGGGCGGAATCAGCAGGGCGACGGAACCGGAGCTGGTGATCAGGCCAAGAGAAAAGGCCTCAGGGTAGTTTTGTCTAACCATCTCGGGATAAAGCACCTTGCCCATGGCTATAACCGTGGCGGGACTGGACCCCGACAAAGCTCCGAACACCATACAGGATGCCTCGGTGGTATAAGCCAGACCGCCGCTTACACGGCCTACGATGGATCTGGTAAATCTGAGTATCCTGTCGGCAAGTCCTCCCACAACCATTACGTTTGCCGCGAATATGAAAAAGGGCATGGACATGAGTGCAAATTTATCTACACCGGCAAAAGCCTTTTGTATCATTATCATGGGGGACATGTCGGTGAAGATCATCATTATGACCAGGACTGCCAGGTTCAGGGCCACAAAGATGGGCACACCGAACAAGAGCAGCGCAATCAACAGAACAGCTGTCTCTTATACACATCT
>DGEG01000152.1:0-18951 GCA_002385825.1 Firmicutes bacterium UBA3932
GGAGTAAGCATTGAGAAATTCAAAGACATAACACCCTTTTGTGTAATAAATGAAGTTGTGTGTGAATTAGAAGTTATATAACGATCTTTTCTGTGGAAAAAGTTGAGTTATGTGTAGAATCTCAAGGTTATCCCCTTTATAATCACACCTAACTCGGTTCTTTGCACTTTCTCCTATTGGTTGTAATTTATAAACTTATTGTACATTTTGTCCACGTAAGATGTGAGTTCATGCCGTTTGATCCATAGATAAATGCACAGGATGACGGCACTTATTCCAAAGATGGCCAGCCCTAAATAGCTTTCGCTGTTGAGCATGCTGCCCATAAGAATGGTCCCCATAAGAGCAGGCGTTCTCCCTATGAGTGAGAGCAGCAGAAAAGGCTTATATTTAAAGTTGGAAATTCCCGCAGCGTAGGTAATAAGGTCTTTGGGAAAACCCGGTATGGCAAATAAAACTAAAAGAATGGCAATAGCCCTCTTGCTATTTAATTGGTTTACGAATTTTGTTATACGTTTTTCTCCAAACAATAGGTGGACGCCATCCCTGCCAAGCACTCTTGCGAGGCCGAAGGCAATGGAAGTTCCTATGGCTATCCCCGAGATGGCCAGCAAATAGCCAAGCCAGAAGCCATAGGCATAGCCGCCGGCAAACTGCACAATTTGACCCGGTATTATGGATATTACGATCTGCACGATCTGCAGTCCCAAATACACGAAAATACTGGCGGTGTGATAACGACTAAGATAATCGTTTATACTTTCCAGTGTCCGGAATTGCATAAAGAACTCCGGATACTGGAAGTAGATATAGATGGGTAAGACAACGACAATGCATACCAAAATCAATAGTTTTGTGATTGATAGGAATGTAGTCATAACAACAATCCTTTGTCCTCCATAGCCTGTAATGCCTTCAACACCCCAAATTTCGAGTGTTCGTAAGTCAATCCCCCCTGAAAATACACGATATAAGGTTCCCGAATCGGAGCATCTGCGGAAAGCTCAATCGAGGATCCCTGTATAAAAGCGCCCGCCGCCATGATTACCGGATCGTCATATCCGGGCATATCGCAAGGTATGGGTGTAACATGGGAATCAACTGGTGCAGCGGCCTGAATGCCTTCGCAGAAAGCGATAACCGCTTCGGGACTTCCCAGCTTGACCGCTTCAATGATATCGCTTCTCTTATCGAAAGGCCCGGGGCAGACTTCGTATCCCAGATTTTCAAATACCTTTGCACAGAGTATGGCACCTTTTACCGCGCCGTTTACGGTCTTTGGAGCAATGAACAGTCCCTGGAACATGGTGCGTGACTGGCCGAAGGTAAGTCCGCATTCGCCGCCGATTCCAGGTGAAGTCATACGGTATGAAATCATTTCAATCAAGTCTTCACGGCCGGCAATATAACCTCCGGTTAGAGCAAGTCCGCCCCCCGGATTTTTTATAAGAGATCCGGCTGCCACGTCTGCGCCTACTTCCGTAGGCTCCTTGGTATCCAGAAACTCACCGTAACAATTGTCCACCAGGCAGATTATGTCCGGATTAATTCGCTTTACATAGCCTGTCCATTTTTCGATTTCTTCGATGGTAATCGCCTTTCTCCAACCGTATCCCGTAGCCCTCTGAACGGCCACAGCTCGCGTCTTGGAAGAAATAGCATTGCCCAACGCTTCCAGATCGATGGATCCGTCAGGCTTTAACTCTACCTGTTTGTAGCTGATGCCGAAATCTTTTAGGGAGCCCTTGCCTTCTCCCCGCAGGCCGATTACTTCCCACAAGGTGTCGTAAGGGCTTCCGGTACAATATATCAACTCATCTCCGGGCCTTAACACGCCTGTCAGCATCAGAGTTAACGCATGGGTGCCGTTCACGATGATGGGACGCACAAGTGCGGCCTCAGCTCCGAAGACCTTGGCATAGACTTTTTCCAAGGCTTCTCTTCCCGGATCGTTGTAACCGTAACCGGTGGTCCAACTGAAATGCACGTCTGTAATTCTGCATTTTTGAAAAGCATCTAACACTTTATATTGATTGTATGCAGCAATATCGTCTAAGTCTAAAAAGAGCTCAGCAACCTGGTTTTCTGCAGTCTGAACATATTCCAGCACTTTTTTACCGATTCCCAAAGATTCTGTAAGCAATTTCTCTGTGTAGTTCTTCATAGTATCTCCGATTATCTCCATTCTCTGTTTATTTTCTTTGTTATATTTCTGTTTCTGTATGACGATTATATTATTTGTTGTCGTCCTTGTGATCCATATCCAGCATATCCTCTCCCCACTCGAAACTTCTCACCAAGTCTCTGCGGGCGTTCTTCCTATGAGCGGCATACAGCTGAGTTGTGGTCACATTCTCATGGTCCAAAAGCTCCTGTACGTCATAAATCGAATTTCCCCGGCCGATTAGAGAAGTAGCTGCTGTGGCTCTTAACTTATGTGGACTGTAGCCGGCTGATCTGATGGTTTCAAGCCCGATGGATGTATATTTTTTTACCATCTCTCTGATTTGACGCTCTGTCATTCTCCTCTTCTGAAGGGAAATGAACAGCGCATCCTTGTGCTCCGGCTCCAGCATATCCTCTTCGGGTCTTTCCAGCTCTATGTACTCCAATACGGCCTTTCGAACCGTTCGATTAAGAGGCATAACGGATTCCTTTCCCCGCTTGCGGTAGATGATGAACTCATCTCTGCCGAAATGGAAAGAGGAAACATTTAGTTGCTGCAACTCGGATATACGAAGCCCGTATGTAAGGAATAATAAGAGGATGGCCTTATCCCTGTATTTTGTTTTCTCCCAGTATTCCTTTTCTTTTGGTGTCAGATGTTGGCCGGTTACTACCGCATCCAACATCTTCATGACTTCGTCATCCTGAAGGGTTTTGATCTCTCTTTCCCCTGGCTTGGGCACGCGAATCGGATTGAAGGCATCGGTAATATTTCGGCTTACGTAACCTTCCCTGTATAAATGTTTAAATAGCACGGAAAGAGAGGATTTTTTTCTGGAAAGGGATCTCTGGTCGTTTTCGTAAATATGAATAGTGTCTCCCTTTTCAATTTTATAACTCCTGCAGTAATCGAGAAAGAGATTGACATCCACCGCTTGGATTCTGTCAAAATCGCTTTCCCTCAATTCCTTGGGGGATGCTGCAGATACTAAGTCAGTCTCTTTTATTAGATAGTTGCAGAAAAAAAGTATATCCCGCAGGTAAGCCAACCTGGTCATGGGAAGCACATTGCCGCGAAGATAGGCGAAGAAACCGTTCATGAAACGAGGGAGTGCTTTTTCCAGATCTTCGCATTGCTTCTTGATCTCCAATTCTTTTCTCAGGATATTATCGGGTTTGCGATTCTGGTTGTGTAATATTACTTTCTTTTTTTCAACCATCCTTTTCACCTATCCCTTATGAAGCCAACTCTTTACGGATATAGTCGATGATTTGCTGCACGCTTCCTTCAAAATCAATATCCTTCGTGATATCAAACCATTGTATGCTGTCGTAACGCCTGAACCATGTCATCTGCCGTTTGGCATAATTTCTGGTGTTCTTCTTTATAAGCCGCACCGCCTCGGAAAGGTCATATTCGTTGCGCAGATATCCGATTAGCTCCTTGTAGCCGATAGCTTTCATGGAAATGTCATTTTCCGTGAGCCCCATATTCAACAGCGATTTTACTTCTTCAAGTAATCCCGCCTTCATCATTTCATCGACTCTTTCGTTTATTCGTTTATATAATACCTTTCTGTCCCTGTTTAAACCGATTATTATGCAATCATAATCCCTGTTCTTTTTAAATGCATTTTTAAATGGGGGTATGCCCTCCCCTGTAGATTCCACTACCTCGATGGCTCGTATCAATCTCTTGATATTGTTAGGATGGGTGCGCTTCGCGGCATCCGGATCCAGCTTTTTCAGCCTGTCATGGAGAGCCTGTCCTCCCTCTCTTTCGGCTATCTGCTGTAACTCTTTTCTAAGCTCTTCGTCTTCTTTTACCGAAGAAAAATCCATCTCGTAAACCAGGGAGTTTATATAAAGGCCGGTGCCGCCGGAAACCACAGGCAGCTTACCCTTTGAAAAGATATGTTCAATGCGACCCTTGGCTTCCCTTTGATAATCGGCAACTGTCCAATCCTGTGACGGATCCACTTCCCCCACCAGATGATGAGGTACCATTGCCAATTCTTCTTTCGTTGGCTTTGCACTACCGATATCCATATATTTGTAGATCTGCATGGAATCCGCAGACAGGATCTCCCCATCCAGGCTTTTCGCAACATGGATTGCGTATTTAGTTTTCCCCACAGCAGTGGGACCTAAAATAACCACAATCTTCTTTTTCATATCCTACGTTCTCTTAAACAACCTTTCAATATCCTGTAATGAAAGCTTGCGCAAAGTAGGCCTGCCATGTGGACAGGAAAAGGGATTTTCTGTTAAAGACAATTGACTTAACAGATGTTTAATTTCCTCCAAAGTCAGTGCATCGTTAGCTTTAATCGCGCTCTTGCATGCTTTCATTATTATATCCCTTAGCTTGTTTTCATCTATAATCGATCCGGTGGTTTCAATTTCCCCCAAAAATCCTTCGAGAAAGTTCTCCGCCTGCCGGAGCTCCATAAAAGAAGGAACACCCTTTACAATGAAGGATTTTACACCGAAAAGCTCAATTATAAAACCCATCTCCACAAGTTTTGCAATCCATTGTTCCGCGTTGTTTGAAATTGCGGGAGTTGTTTCCACTATCACCGGAGAAAGAAGCAGTTGCGTATTCTTTTCTTCACGTTCAAATTGCTTAAGAAGCTTTTCATAGAAAACACGCTCGTGTGCCGCATGCTGGTCGATCAGATAAAAATGATCTTCATCTACAGCTATAATGTAGGTGGCAAAAATGGATCCTAAAGGTTTCAGGTTCGTAAAATCAAGCTTGCCGCCCCGGACCTCCGGCGGGTTTTCATATGGAGCTGTATATGAAGCCAAATTGGATCGATCAGCAATCTTTTCCGGATAATTGGAGGTGTCTTCGGTAACATTATAAGAAGGTTCTTCTTTCCGGCCGATTTCAGCGCTTTTCGAAAGACCATCTTCTTTTTCCAGTCTCGTAGTTGACAATATTGATTTTATGTCAACTTGTTCGTCGGATGTCTTAAAGCTTGTATTTTTACCGTCTTGTTCTTCCGAAACGGGCACCTTCCTGAAAGGATCCTGCATCTGCAAGACCGGGATACCTTCTTTTGATTGAAGTCCTTTTCTTAAAGCATTTATAACGAATTGGGATACTTCTTCATTATCTGCAAAACGCACTTCCCTTTTATTGGGATGAATATTTACATCCACCCGGTTCGAAGGGACCTGAAGAAACAGATACACCAACGGATTCCTTCCGTCAGGCATGCGCTCCCGATAGGCGGTTGCTACTGCCGTTTCAAGGACTCTGTTGCTGACATTCCTGCCGTTTACAAAATATACCTGGCCTCTTCGATTGGGCCGGGTTACATCCGGAGGAGATATGAATGCCTGCAGACGATATTCTCCCTCCGTCTCGTCGATTTCAATAAGCTTTTCCCCTATTTGCTTGCTGTAGATGGTAAGTATGTTGTTGTAAATACTACCGGTTCCCCTGGTGGCGAAGAGAACAGCACCGTTGTTTATCATCCTAAACCGGATGTGGGGATAAGCCAAAGCTATTTTCGACAGGAAATCTATGATAAGGGATGCTTCCGTTCCATCTGCCTTCATGAATTTCAACCTGGCGGGCGTATTGTAAAAAAGATCCGTAACGATGATGGTAGTACCGTCGGGACAACCCACGGGACCGCACTCAAGAACCTGCCCGCCTTCCAGAACTATGCGCGCCCCCATTTTCTCTGAGGCGGTCTTTGTGATCATTTCAACTTTAGATACGGCCGCAATGCTGGTCAACGCTTCGCCACGGAATCCCAGCGTGTGGATGCTTTCCAGATCTTCTGCCCTGCTGATCTTGCTCGTCGCATGACGCTGAAAAGCCTTCTCCACATCGCCGGGTGGAATTCCCACTCCGTTGTCGGTGACGCGGATATATGTTTTTCCGCCGTTTTTGATCTCCAACACAACGGTGTCGGCTCCCGCATCGACGGAGTTTTCCACCAGTTCTTTAGCGACGGAGAGGGGCCTGTCAACCACTTCGCCTGCAGCAATTTTTTCCGATATCTCCGCAGGAAGCAAGCGGATCTCACTGTTCTGCAGCATGTTTCAGTTCCTCCAGTATTTTAAAGGCCTGAGAAGGCGTAAGCTCCATTAAATCCAATGCTTTAAGTTTTTCCAACACAGGATTTGAAACGAAGTCGAAAAGAGAGAGCTGTTCTGGGGTAGCGATTTCTTCTCCTGCTACGCTATTCTCATCGCGGTAACTGATTGAAAGTTCCCATGTGCCGCTTTCCAACTCATGGAGTTTTTCTATCGCCCTATCCAGTACCTGTTCCGGCACTCCTGCAAGCTTGGCTACATGAATGCCGTAGCTCCTGCTGGTGCTGCCTTCCACGATTTTATGAAGAAACACGATGCTCCCGTCCTGTTCCTGCACATCTACGTTCAGGTTTTTTACTCCTTTTATATGCTCTTCAAGAAGAGTGAGTTCATGATAGTGAGTGGCAAACAGCGTTCTTACTTTCCAATGGGGATGACACAGGTACTCCACCACTGCCCAGGCAATGGAAAGCCCGTCATATGTACTTGTTCCCCTGCCGATTTCGTCCAGGATTACGAGACTCTTTTCCGTTGCCGTGTTGAGTATATATGCAAGCTCGCTCATCTCCACAAAGAATGTGCTCTGCCCCTGAGCCAAATTGTCGGAAGCTCCAATACGCGTATAGATGCGGTCAACGATGCCGATTCTTGCCCGTTCCGCAGGGACAAAACAACCTGCCTGTGCCATGAGTACGATAAGAGCCGTTTGCCGCATGTAGGTGGATTTTCCGGACATATTGGGCCCGGTAATGAGCAGCAAGCTCTGATCATCACAATCCATATAAAGGTCGTTGCTCACAAAGATTCCGTCTCGCATCATCTGCTCAAGCACCGGATGCCTGCCTTTTTCTATTTGAATTACAGTAGATTCATCCACTACAGGTTTCACATAACCCATCTGACTGCTTACTTCCGCGTACGAAAGCAGCACATCCAGGCAAGCTATGGCCTCTGAAGTTGTCTGTATAGGCAGAATATATTTTTGCAGCTTTTCTCTTATTTCCTGGAAAAGTTCATATTCCAATTGATTGATCTTTGTTTCAGCATTGAGAACCACGCTTTCCACCTGTTTCAGTTCAGGCGTGATATAGCGTTCTGAATTGACCAGGGTCTGCTTTCGAATATAATCATCGGGAACGAGATTATAGTTCGCTTTCGTCACTTCTATATAATAGCCAAAGACTTTGTTAAAACCGACCTTTAGGTTTTTGATGCCGGTTCTCTTGCGCTCTGCTTCTTCCAGACCGGCGACCCAGAGCTGCCCGTCCCTGATGGAGTCTTTCAGCCGGTCCAGCTCCTCTGAGTAACCAGAACGGATAAGCCCACCTTCACGGATAGTGAGGGGAGGATCGTCCACAATGGCCCTATCGATGAGATTGCAGGCTTCTTTCAGGTCATCCATTTCACTTTCAAGCCGTTCAAGTAAGTCGTTACCGCACCCTTTCAGTGCTGCCTTAATCTCCGGTATTACGATGATGGAATTGCGAAGGGCAAGGAGATCCCTTCCGTTAGCATTTCCGCAGGCAATCCGACCGGTGAGCCGCTCCAGATCATATACCTGCTTCAGGTATTCTCTCAAGTCGTTTCTCAACAGAACATGGTCCAGCAGCAATTCGACTGCATCCAACCGTTGGCAAATAGGTTTTGCCTGATTGAGAGGTTCTTTCAGCCACTGTCTCATCTTTCTCGATCCCATAGCCGTACGCGTCTTGTCGAGAACACCGAGGAGGGAGCCTTGAATTTTTTTATCGAATAAAGACTCGGTAAGTTCCAAATTCCTTATGGTAGCCTTGTCCAGAGACATGACGCTGCCGGGCTCGGAAATTTTCAGCTTCTTTATATGTGAAAGGCTTTGCTTTTGGGTTTCAAACAGGTAGGTAAGCAATGCCCCGAGAGCCATTACAGACATGGGGCGTTCAGCGAGTCCGATACCCTTAAGGGATTTTACACCGAATTGGGAGAGTATCCGCTCTTCGGCTAAAGGACGGGAGCAGTACGACGGATCTAATATGGTCACATAAGCACCGGTGAGGTTCTCTAATTCGGACTGTATTTCCCTATCCCTTCCCACTTCGGAAGAGAGAATCAAAACCTCCTTGGCGGACAATTTCACCAGTTCATTTAGCAGGCTCTCCATATGCCCTTTTTTATTGAACTCCGAGGTACCTATTTCGCCTGTTGAAAGGTCGCAATAGGCCACCCCGCTGCCGGATTGATCCATATATGCAACAGCGAGATAATTGTTTTCTCCTTCCTCTAGCAAGGCCCGGGTCATTGCCGTGCCTGGAGTAACGATCCGTACAACCTCTCTTTTTACCAGTCCTTTTGCAGTTGCGGGATCTTCCATCTGTTCACAGATGGCAACTTTATATCCTTTTTCAATTAGCTTTGCTATGTAAAAATCCGCGGAGTGATAAGGAACTCCACACATGGGAGCCCTTTCTTCCAGGCCGCAATTCTTTCCCGTCAAAGTGACTTCCATCGCTTTTGAAGCGATGATGGCATCCTCAAAAAACATCTCGTAAAAATCACCCAGACGAAAGAAAAGAATCGCGTCCGGATAGTCCTTTTTAATATCCATATACTGCTGCATCATCGGTGTCAGTGCCATATTGCATTCCTCATATATTACAGATTTAAGCCGGGTTTTCCGTACCTGAGAAAAAATCAAAGGCCATATTTACTACTTTTTGTTCTTCGATAGTTTTTTCGATAATAGCGGGCCCTTTTTTGAGCAACAGCAAATATTCAATATTGCCCTTTGCTCCCTTTATGGGCGACCAAGTCAGACCTTCCGCCTGCAGCCCGTATTCTTCTCCGTATTCAATGACTTTCCGGATCACTTCACCATGGACAGATCTGTCTTTTACTATCCCATGCTTTCCCACCTGGTTCCTGCCCGCTTCAAATTGAGGCTTGATGAGGCATACGCTCTGCCCTTTTTCTTTTAATAATTCCGACGCTACGGGAAAAACGAGTTTCAAGGAAATAAAAGATACATCGATGCTTATAAAATCTATCAAATCTTCTATAGTGGCAGGATCCAGATAACGAATGTTCGTTCTCTCTATATTGACAACACGAGGGTCATTTCTGAGTTTATAGTGAAGCTGTCCGTAACCCACATCTACCGCGTATACTTTTGCGGCTCCTTTTTGCAGCATACAGTCCGTAAAGCCGCCTGTGGAAGCGCCTATATCCACGGCAATGCATCCTTCCAAGTTAATGCCGAACTCACCCAGGGCTTTTTCCAGCTTCAACCCTCCCCTGCCCACGTAAGGGCAAGGATCTTGCCTGATTTCAATTAATGCATCTTCCTTGATGGGAGTTCCGGCTTTATCGCAGCGCTGATTATCCACATAGACCGACCCGGCCATGATTGCGGCTTTTGCTTTTTCCCGGGATTCGAAATACCCCATCTTTACTAAAAGGACATCAAGCCTTTCTTTCAATGAAGTCACGCACCTTTACTGCTATGGAATCCGCGTCCAGTCCATAGCGCTTGAATAACTGTTCCACATCGCCATGCTCTATAAATTGATCCGGCCAACCTATGGGCAGGTGCCTGAAGTTGTTTATCCCCTTTTCACTCAGTAGAAGGAGCAGATTAGAGGCAAGCCCTCCCGTCAAAACATTATCTTCGATGGTGACCAGATTTCCCGTTTTCTCAACGGAACTGATTATTTTTTCCATGTCAAGCGGTTTCAGAAATCTGGCATTTATGACTTCTGCTTCGATTCCATAAGAAGCAAGCTGCTCCCTCGCCTCCAATGCATACTTTACCATTTTCCCTATGGCCACAAGGCTCACATGTTTTCCTTGCTTAAGTATTTCACTGCCGCCATCTATTTTATAATCTCCCACGAAGGAAAGATCGGTTACACTCCCCCTTGGATAGCGAATAGCACAAGGACCGTTGAGAGTCATGGCATAATCCATCATAGCGCCCAGTTCTTTCCCGTCTTTCGGAGCCAACACTGTCATTCCAGGCATATGTGAAAGATAGGAAAAATCAAAGACGCCATGATGAGTTTCTCCGTCGTTTCCCACATTTCCCGCCCGGTCGATGAGAAAGAGCACCGGCAAACCGGGAATACACACATCCTCGATAATCTGATCGTAGGCTCTTTGTAAGAATGTAGAATAAATGGCCACCACAGGCCTGTACCCTGAAAGAGCAAGCCCTGATGCGAATGCCACAGCATAGGACTCCGCAATTCCCACATCAAATGTGCGCTCCGGAAATGCTTTTCGGAAAGGGTCAAGCCCGGTAGCTTCCATCATAGCGGCTGTAATGGCTATTAATTTTGGATTCTCCTTGCCCAGCTCTACCAGCTTTGTCCCGGCAGCAGAAGAGTAGGTCTCTTTGGATGGGCTGCGCAGCTCCCCCGTGCAGGGATCGAAGGGTGATATGCCATGAAATTTTGAGGGATTACACTCGGCATTTCTGTAGCCTTTGCCTTTCTTTGTAACCACATGTATTAATACCGGGCCTTCCAAAGCCCTGGCAAGGTGCAAAACCTCTATGAGTTCATGGACATCGTGTCCGTCGATGGGCCCGATATACTTAAAACCGAAGCTTTCGAAAATACCTCCGGGGATCAGAGCGTATTTCAAAGCGTCGCGTATGTGTTCAAACCCCGAATAAAGGCTGTCCCCCACCCGGGGAACTCCTCTCAGTGTTTTCTTTAGTTGTTTCTTAAAATCCAGATATGCTTTAGAAGCTCTCAATTTACTTAAGTGCTGTGACAATCCACCGCCATTCTTTTCGATGGACATTTCGTTATCGTTGAGAATAACAATTATTTTGGAACCGGAATGGCCCACATTGTTGAGAGCTTCAAATGCGATTCCGCCCGTCATAGCGCCGTCTCCCACCACGGCGATCACTTCGCCTTCTTCACCGGAAAGATCCCGCGCGGCCGCATATCCGGCGGCAATGGACAGGGAAGTGCTTGCATGACCCGAATCGTGCATGTCATGCAGGCTCTCTTTTCTTCTCGGAAAACCAGAAATGCCATCCAGGGTTCTCAATGTGTCGAATCTATCTGCTCTACCGGTCAGTATCTTATGGACATAGGCCTGATGCCCTACATCCCAGATAATCTTGTCCTTTGGGCTGTTAAACACCCGATGAAGAGCGATTGCCAATTCCACCACGCCCAGGTTTGAGGCCAGGTGCCCACCGGTATTAGCTACTTTTTCGATGAGAAAGTCTCTTATTTCATATGAAAGGAGCTCCAGCTCCTTTTCCGACATACTTTTTAAATCATCAGGAAAGTTATATTCCTGCAATCGTTTCATTTATACATTCCCCTTATGCTATTTGTCTCTCTTGGAAAGCTGGGTTGCAATTTGTGTGAAGAATTCTCCTTCTTCCTGGAAAGGTTCCATAATCTCCACTGCTTTCACTGTGAGGTCTTCAAGCCTCTGTTCAGCCGCTTCTACACCAAATATTCCCGGGAAGGTGCATTTCGAGCGGGCATAATCTTTTCCGGTGTTCTTGCCCATAGTTTCGGCATCTCCGTAAACATCAAGCAGGTCGTCTGCAATCTGAAAACCCAGCCCTATCACTTCACCGTATGACGTCAATGCGTCCAGTTTTTCTTTAGTTCCTCCTCCTAAGTAGGCGCCTGCCTTCAAGGATGAAACAATGAGAGCGGCCGTCTTGTTCAGGTGTATATACTCTAAATATTCTTTTGCACATTGCCGGCCTTGTGATTCAATATCCGCCACTTGCCCGGCTACCATTCCCCTGCAACCGGCGCCTTTTGCAATTTCGTTGGCTGCCCTGACCTTTCGCTTCAATTTATCAGGCGCATCGAAATAGAGAAGCATGTCTCTTAACATTATCTCAAATGCAGCCGACAGGAGTCCGTCTCCCGCCAAGACCGCCATATCTTCTCCGAATACTTTGTGGTTTGCAGGCTTTCCCCTGCGCATATCATCATCGTCCATACACGGAAGATCATCGTGAATCAGAGAATAGGTATGGATGTATTCTACAGCTATGGCATAGGGAAGCGCTGTGTTTATATCACCGCCGCAAAAATCATTTGCGGCGAGAAGAAGTACAGGCCGGAGACGTTTGCCTCCCGAAGACAAGCTGTATTTCATAGCTTCGTACAGGGTTTCGCTTTGCTGGTCAATTTCAGGTAGAAATCCCAATAGATGAGAATCGACTAACTCCTTATACCTGAGATAATCTTCATTGAACATTTTGACCTGCCTTTCCTTTTTCAGTAATCTGCTAACTCCTTCTTAACTTTGTCACAGATCTGTATTTTTTTATTGGCAGCGGCGAGGTGCTCCTTGCATTTTTCGTAATATTTCATTCCTTCTTCAAAGCGGAGCAACGCCTCTTTCAATGTTGTATCTTCTGATTTGAGCGCTTCTGCAGAACTTTCCAGGCCTTCTAAAGCTTGTTCAAAGCTTAGGTCTTTATCTTCCATAATCCGCCCTCCTCACTTCTTCTATAGAGCATTTAATTTTACCATCTTTACATATAACCGTCAACAAATCGCCCTTATTAAGCCCTTCTACCGATGTGATCAGCTTGCCATTTACGTCGACCAGAGCACCGTATCCGCGTTCCATAATTGAATAAGGACTTGATAATTGAAGTTCTGCATACAATTGTTCAACCGTGGACATTTTTTCCGTTAACTTATCAGAAATCATGTGAAACATATCTTTCGCCAAACCGTTTACATGCATCTGTGCAAGCTGGATGCGGTTGGATATCTGATTTTTCAGAGCTTCCATATTGTAAGATTCCGTTTTGAGTTCATAATATTGAAGCCTGCGCTGTATGGTATGTAGAATTTCCGTAACATTATTTTTCACTGCGATCCGTAATTCTTTCGTATCGGGAACTGCCATCTGCGCCGCTTCTGTAGGAGTGGCGGCACGCCGGTCAGCCACGTAATCTGCCAACGTAAAGTCTGTTTCATGCCCCACGGCCGATATTACGGGAATCTCAGATAAAAAGATGCTTCTTACCACCACTTCTTCATTAAATGCCCAAAGCTCTTCTATGGAACCGCCTCCCCTCCCCACGATAATTACATCGGTGTCAGGGAACAGGCGGTTGACCTCCGTAATGGCAGCGGCAATATCCGCGGCTGCATCCGGCCCCTGAACAAGGCATGGATACAGAATAACGTGGACCACATCGTTTCTCTGCCTTATGATTTTCAGAATATCCCGTATTGCAGCCCCTGTTTCAGAAGTTATCACAACTACTTTTTTGGGAAATGTGGGAATGGGTTTTTTATACTTAGGATCGAAGAGTCCCTCTTTTTCAAGTTTAGCTTTCAACGCCTCAAAAGCAATGGTGAGGTTTCCCTTACCTTCAACAAGAATATCGCGTATGTTTAAAGAGTAAGTTCCTCCTCGTTCAAATACGGAAATATACCCTGTAGCTGTAATTAACATACCTTCCGTCAACTCATAGCGCAGTCGTGGAACCTGGTCGGCAGGAAGGAAGCAGGAAAGCTTACTCTGCTCATCTTTCAGTGTAAAAAAGACATGCCCCGAACCGTGATATTTCAGGTTGGAGATTTCACCTATTACAGATACATTTCCCAACAGGGGGTCTGTTTGGAGCACACGCTTCACGTAGTTATTGAATTGGGATACGCTGATAGGTTTTATTGCCATAGTGCTTTTACTCCTAAAAGGCCGATGCCGACTGCATTATCCGAAGACAGGGATGGTTTCCCAAATACTATGCGGCATTGGCGCCCATGAAAATGTTCTTCAACTTTACTTCGTATATATGAACTGGAAGCTACTCCGCCTGTATATAGAATCTCACTACAGCCTGTTTGACTCATGGCTTTTTCTGACCATTTAATCAAAGCTTCTGCTATTGTTTTAAACAGTTGGCAGCATATATTAACCCTTTCAGGTGAATGACTATTTATCCATCTTTCAATCTGGGTTTCAAGCCCGGAAAGGTTGATATCCAATCCTTGAAAATGAACGGGTTTTAGTATGATTTCTGCCGGATCATGACAGGCAGAAGCAAGCATGTCCATCTCACTTCCTGCAGGAAATCCCAGGCCGGACAAGACGCCTATACGGTCGATGACCTGCCCAAATGAGAGGTCCTTCGTGCCGCCCAGCTTTTTTATCTCACCAGCTTTAACGTGGAGAAGCTCCGTGGTTCCTCCGGAAAGATGAAAAGCAAGGAAATTGTTGTTTATATCTATATGGCTTCCGTATGCCCCTGCAGCCAAATGGCCTTCCTGATGAGAGAAGCGGAACAACGGCACTTCGAGAGCAGCAGCCAGTGTCTTTCCGAAAGAAAGCCCCGCGGTAAAAACAGGCATATAAGAGCCCTCTACCTGCCTGGGTTTATCGCTGACTGCCACAGCGGCAATCTCTGACGCGGGAAAGGTTTGGAAACATCGTTCCAGCAGGATGGGCAGGTTTTGCATATGCTGAAACAGGGCGTGAGACTGTCTCAATCCTCGTTCGCCCTGTTTAACTTTCAAAATCTCTCGTTGATCCAACAGTATACATTCCGATCGGTTTACAACCGCTACGGAAGTGGTATAGTTGCTGGTGTCCAGAGCAAGTACTCCGGAAGCCGTATTTTTCATCCTAAGTGTTCTTTCCTTCTGTTATCTTTACTATCCTTCCAAGTACACCGTTTACAAATTTCCCCGAATCTCCGCTTCCATATTTCTTAGCCAACTCTACTGCTTCATTGATTGACACGGAGTTCGGGATCTCTTCCATGTACTTTATTTCTGCAATGGAAAGCCGCATAACGGCCAGATCCACTTTATCAATACGATCGATTTTCCAATTTTCGGACGCTGATTCCAGAAGCTGATCTATTTCGGATTGATTGGCTTCAACCGTTTTAACCAGACGATTGAAGTAATTCACATCAATGTTATCTAATGATGCTTCATTTCCTGAGTCCTGATCATCATAATCTCTCAGCTGATTAATGCGCTTTATAAAAGATGTTCGCCTTACTTCACTGAAATCTTTGTGCGCTTCCATTTCATACAACAATTGCATTGCACATTCTCTGGTTTGTCTTCTGATGTCCCTGTTGACCATCTTATCCTCCGTGCATTCGCGATCAGGATTCTTGAAAATGAACACCGGTTACATGTATGTTTACCGCATTCACCTGCATCTCTATGATCTCTTCTACTTCTTTCTTGACATTTTCTTGTATATTCCAAGCCACATCCGGTATTTTTATTCCGTATTCAACGATAACAGAAACGTCGATGACGACGCCGTCATCGCTTTGATTAATCTTTATGCCTTTATAGAGAGGGTCTTTACCCAGCAGATTCTTCGACAGGCTATCGGTCAGCCCTCCGCTCAGGCCATAGACTCCCTTAGTCTTCAGCGTTGAGTTGAGAACGCATACAGCAATTACTTCATCAGAAATCTTTACAGTGCCTAGTTTCTCTTCACTGCCAGTGCTCATTTTGCACCACCTCGGTGAAATTATAGCAGATGCAAAACAATTAATCAAACACTCGGCACATTATCTTTTGATTTGATTAGAATTTGTTCTGAATAACGATCTGATCTGCAGGACGTTTCGTCTCTCTGATAACTACGTCCATGATTTTCGCCACATCGCTTTGGGTCAGCTCCTCTTTATTTACCGTAACATTTATCGATGTATCCGTCATGACCACGAAAGCTTCCGCAAACCCTTTATTCTCTATCAGGTTTTCTATCACTTTTTCTGTGTTCATATATTCAATTATCTTGAGCTTTTGCTGTGTCGCATTGTCTTTTTCAGGACCGGGGTCACTCTCTTCGATAACAGAGGTCAGCATGGATAAAATCTCGTTGCGGTCCATATCCATAGCCGCACGTATTTCCGCAAAAAATGCATCGGCGCTTTCAAGTTCAGAAATGTCGTCGGATGTGATTACGACAACACTTTCTTCTGCCGGTGTTTCTATGTTATCGTTTTCCGGAGATGTGCCCGGCACCGCCGCCAGTTGTACGCTGTCTACTAATACTTCCCCATCGTGCTCATCGATCTGTAGTTGTTCAAAATTAACATATTCCTCAGATGCAGTCAGTGCATCTTTTTCAGCTAACCTGTTGTTGATCACCCCTATAGCCAAGACTACAAAAAGCATGCTCAATAAAATGAGTGTCTTTTTTCTAAATCCTTTGCTCATATAGAACCTGCTCATTTATTTCCCTCCTCTATCTTTTCATAAACTTTCACATTTTGGACCGGAATATCAAATAAGGCTGTAACAGCCTCCAGGATATTTTTCTTTACGACAATATCTGCTCCTCCTTCGGCTGCAATAATGGCGCCTTTTACTTTTCCTCCGGCAGATTCCTCCTTACCGCTAAACAAATCACCTGTCGTTTCCGTGCTTTCGTAAGTCAACATAACGTTAACATCTCCGACTCCTTTTATCTGGCTAAGGATTTTTGAAAGCTTTCGCTCTTCTGGCGTGGATTCTATAGCTGCGGTTTCCCAGTATTCCGATCCGCCGTCTTCGTCTACTATTTGTGTTCTTCCGTCCTTATTCTGAGTCATTACATTGAGAAGGAGAAGGGCTACGATAGCGATAACCAGTACGGACAGAAATTTATATAAAAGGTCTTTTACAAACTTGTCATCTTTCAGTTTCTCTTTCATTTTATTCCTCCTCATCATTACTATATATATCAGTCCAAGGAAGGCTTATTACAGGTTTTTCATCCGGGTCAACGGGCAGACCCGCCTCCTTTGCCTTCTCCCGGTAGATGTCTTCCAATTGGCGTGTCTGGGTATTTATTATTTGCTCCAGCATTTTGTTTTCATCGTTTTTATATACGATTTGCCCTTCCTGTGTAAGCATCAAAGCTGCGTCTATGCCCTCTGCCTTCTTTTCTCCGAAAGGATAGATTATGACCGCTAAAACGATAAGTGAAAGAATGAATTTTAAATACTTCCGAATGCTTCCTTCGGGCAAAACCAGCTCTAAAAAAGCCAGAGAAGCTGTCATTATAAAAATATTCCATACCCAGTCTTTCATAGCGCCTCCCTCCTTAAAGAGCCGTGCCTATACTGATGAGTATGCTGATAAAAATAATGAAGAGCACCGCGCAAAGAAACATTACAACTGCCAGCAATATGACTGTATTGCCCATTTCGTTCAGGCAGTCAGCGATGACTTTATTACCGATAGGTTCCACCAGGGCTGCTGTCACCTTGTACACGAGGGCTACGGCGAGAACCTTGATTAAGGGCAGCGCAATCAAAAGTATTATAACTATCAGACCGAAAATACCTATGCTGTTTTTGATGATAGAAGTACAGCTTAGCACCATATCTAAAGAATCCGCGGCAAAACCGCCGACAATGGGAATCAAATTGTCTACCGAAAACTTTGCCGTCCTTATCAACATTCCATCAGCACTCTTTGTAACTAAGCTTTGTATTGCCGTCAATCCGGAAAATATGGTCACTGCCAGTCCCAGGATGAAAGCCGCTATAGAGCGCAGCAGCAAAGCCAGCTTCTTTACATAATCCCTGTCTGCAAGGCTGTTACCCAAGATAAAAATGCAGGAAAAGAAAAGTAACGGAAGAATCAACTTTTCAATCAGCGTCGCAAAAATTGTGACGGAAGAAATAATAGCCGGGCTCAGGATTCCTCCCGACGAAAGGCCTCCGATGGCAAGTATGAGCGGTAATAACACGGGAATTAGTACCTGCATGAACAAGGCCATGTTTGAAATGGTACCCTCGCAGAGAAAGTAAACATCGCGGAAATTGAAGAGACACAGAGCGATTACCGCACAGCTGCAAGCCATGGCACCTATAGAGGAAGCTGCGCTTTTCCCAAAGGCAGAACATAGATGGACCATGAGAGCCATCAGGATGCAGACGGCCAATAACTGGATCCCCAAAGATACGCTTGAAAAGACTTCTTTTAAAAATATTTCACCGATAGAACTTATTATCCGATCAATTTCAAAAAGCGGTTCCCGGTTTATTAAGCGCTCGATAATCTCGCGGACAGTAAGACCGGACAGTCCGAAGGGGTCACCTTTTCCCGCCAGTTCTTCCAGTGCTTCTAAATCCATGGCTTCAAGCTGCTCATTTATAATGTTCTTGTAATCCATTGCAACTTAACCCCTCAGCAATTTTGTTAATGTTTCCAGCACCGACATCATCACAGGTACCGCAATATAGAAGATAATTATCTTTCCCGCCAGTTCAACCTTGCTCCCGATGGCTTCCTCTCCTGCGTCCTTACAAACCTGTGCAACAAAATCCGCGATATAAGCAACGGCTAATACTTTCAACAGGATTGGAAAAAACGCTTTTCCATAGCTGACATTTTCATAAACAGAGCTGAGAAAATTAAAGACAGAAGTAAGCTGGTGCAATATGAACCCAAATATGATCAAAACGGTTGCAATGATTATGTAAATAGCAGCCTCAGGTTTATATTCCCGGATTATTGATGTTGTGATTACACCGCATAGAGCTACGGCGGCAATTTGAAAAATATCCATTTTTCTCACTAAAGTTGGAACATAGCCTTCACTGCTGTGAAGAAATCATTGACCATCTGTATGATAATCACGAGTACCACTATAATACCGGCCAACGTGGTCATCATGGCCTGTTCTTCCCGCCCCGCCCTTATCAGCACCTGGTTTAGCACAGCTACAATAATCCCTATGGCTGCAATCTTGAAAATGATGTCTACGTTAAAGCTCATA
>DGEG01000152.1:18966-21520 GCA_002385825.1 Firmicutes bacterium UBA3932
ATGATAACTGCAAGAACTCCGGATGCAGTTCCCAAAGCCCTATAAATCCTGCCCTTTGTATTCCTCTCTTCTTCTGCTTGCTCCCTCTGCTTTTCCAGCTCATGAAACAGATGAGAAAACATTGCCTGCTGGCTGGCCATATCCGTCTTTCCGAGTTCAATGCCTGCATTCGCTAATATAACCCGATCGGCTTCAACGAGGGCGCTTTCACTGTAGACATCTTCTACAGCCTGCTTCCATGTGTAGGAAAAATCATATCGATCATCTTTTTTAAGCGAATCGCAAACGGTCCGGAAAAAAACAACTGCTTTGCCTGTTGTGTAATTCGAAATGCGTTCCATAAGTATCGGTAGAGGATCGCTTCGATATTCCATTTCAGCCTGCAATATTTTCAGTGCCAGGATCATGTCTTCCAAGTGCATGACCCGGTTTTCGTAAGGCCTTGCCGCTAAATATCCGACTCCAATTCCGGCAATGAGTATGATAATGTACAACATCAGATTTATCATTGATGTCTCCTTAATATATATTCAGTGGACAAGAATCTATGACTTAGGGTAAAGCTGTATAAAGAATCCGGTTATGTTCATCCGCAACAGCCGTTATTGTACCTATTCTGGGTGTATTTGAAAGATAAACATATCTCTTGAATACGCCGGAAACCACCAGATTGCCTATGGAGGAACGCAGCAATTCTTCGCGATCTTTTCCATGGATCGTTGTAAGGAGTCCTACTCCGGCACAAAGAGCGCTCTCAATGCCTATTATGTCTTCCGGTTTTCCTATTTCGTCTGTGGCGATGATTTGCGGTGACATGCCTCGAATCAGCATAAGCATTCCTTCACCTTTGGGACATCCGTCCAGGACATCCGTACGATGGCCTATGTCAAAGCTTGGAACGCCCCGGTAGCAGCCGGCTATCTCGGACCTTTCATCGCATACTCCTACCCTGAATCCAAGGCCGCTAAGGTTCCGTACAATATCTCGAAGGAGTGTGGTTTTCCCGCACATAGGAGGAGAAACGATTATCGTATGCAAAAATCTTCCCTTTTGATCGAAAAGCCAAGGAATTAAACTGTCGGACACCCCGATGATTTCTCTGCTTCTGCGTAGATTTAGGGAAGAAATGTCCTTCATTGCCTTGATCCGTCCTCTTTCAAGGATTACTCTTCCGCACACTCCTACCCTATGGCCGCCTTCGATGGTGATATAACCTTTAGACAACTCATCTTGATAGGCGTACGCCGAATGATCCAAGACGGAATTGAAGATATCTTGAACCAGCTTACTGTCCAGCGGCCGGCCGTACCTGCCTTTCAGACAATATTCCTTTCCTCCGGCTAATAGAATTACAGGACTGCCGGTTCTAATGCGAATCTCCTCGATAGCTTCATGGTGCACAGATTGAAATTCGCTGATTTCTCGCTGCATTTCGGAAGGCAGTTTCACCAGGATTTGTTCCATATCCTTTACCGTATCACCTCCTGTTCAACTGTATGCTTGTACAATGATCGATATTCATGCAGGCAAAAAAGACTGCTCACAAAAACAGACTCCCCGGCACTTTGCCGGGGAGTCTGTCCTGTGAACAGTCGTATTATTTTTCAGAGGAGCTTGTCCCCTCGTTATTATTCTTTCTCCTCTTGTCATCTTCTTCCGTTTCCTCTTTTTTGGGGGTTATAACGAGCCTCACTTTTTCAATTCTTCGATCTGTAACCGATTCGATCTTGAAGCTGAGATTGTCCTCAATCACAACGGGACAGCCTGTAGTATCGTCTTCCGGAATCTTTCCCAGCTTTTCAATCAGGTATCCTCCCAATGTCTCACTGTTTTCAGACACCAAATTCAGCCCTAAATCTTCATTCAGGTCATCCAAAGAGATTAGTCCGTCCAAAAGATAAGTGTTCTCGTCCAACTGTGTCAGCTCTTCCTCCACCTCATCAAATTCATCATCGATATCACCTACTATTTCTTCTACTAAGTCTTCCATAGTAACGATGCCGGAGAAACCGCCGTACTCATCAATGAGGATTGCAATGTGCTGCTTGCTGCTTTGAAGATCGCGGAACAATTCGTCAATGTTTTTGCTTTCCGGAACGAAATAAGGTTTTCTCAATATTTCCCTTATGTTAACATTTTCAAATCCCACGGACCAGGCCGCGATGAGATAGTCCTTAATGTTGAGAATACCGATGATATTGTCGCTATCCCCTTCATAAACAGGTATACGAGAATACCTTAGCTCCATCAGTTCATTGATGTACTTTTCCTGGGGATCGTCAATGTTAATAGCAAAAACATCGGTACGGGGAGTCATTACTTCATAGGCAAGTTTGTCATCAAAGGCGAAAATGCTGTTGATCATTTTGGCGCCTTCTTCTTTCAAAAATCCTGTCTCTTGGCCGACTTCCACCATGGACATGACTTCATCTTCGGAGAATCCGTCTTGCTCACTGGTAATCTGCTGCTTTGTCAGTTTAAGGAGCAATGTGACGGATGTGGAAAGCAACCAGACAAAAGGCGCCGTTATTTTTGAAATAAAAATAATAGAGCC
>DGEG01000048.1:0-3792 GCA_002385825.1 Firmicutes bacterium UBA3932
TGGATCAACTGATGAGCATCCCGGATGATGCGGAGTTCAGAAAGCTTTTGCAATCCCAGTACAATGAATACAAGACAATCAACGACGATGCCAAAAGCATGGCTCACAAACTCGGATATGAAGGAGAAGGATTGGGATTTTTTGAAAAAATGCGAACCGAATTGATGATCGATGTGCAGACCATGATGGATAAATCAACATCCCATATTTCCGAGATGCTCATGACAGGAAGCAATATGGGCATTATCAACGCAATCAAGAATCTGAAAAAATACCAGAATGCCCATCCGGAAATCCGGGGCCTTATGGAAAAGCTGCTTCAACTGGAAGAAAACAACTACCAGGAGCTGAAACAATACCTTTCATAAAACGTCGCTTCCAAAAAATAGCCTACAATGCGATAGCAGAGAGGGGTTTTGGAAATGATATAGTATTATGCATTTTAAATATCAAAAATGTTAAATTCAATGCATTTTTGATATTTAAGGTGTGATTTTATTACCATACCTTGTCTTTCGACAAATTTGTTTATTGCTATCACGCCATTTGCCGAAGATATTTGGATGGCGATTTGCTGAAATAAAATTTAATTTGTTTTTCGTTTTGGAGACTTCTTGGCAAGCCCTGTGCCGCCTATACCCCCTATACCCAGATGTCCTGGAGTTGGTGGCCGTAGATGAAATTGATCAATTGGACCCGATTGTCGACGCCGACTTTGTAGAAGATGTTGTAGACATGTTTTTTGACTGTGTTGGGAGATATTCCTAAAATTTCAGCAATGTCATTATTCCGAAGCCCTTTATAAATGTAGCCAATGATTTCGATTTCCCGATTGGTCAGTTGATATTGGTCCTTGAGAAGAGAGGAAAGACTTTTGGCGTTCTTCTTCATAATTTCTTCTTCCGTATCAAATTTTCTCTGCAAATGAGGAAGGAGCTGCTTTAATACGTACATATCCGTGTCGGAGAAATCGCCGTTTTTCTCCCTCCGGTACAAAGTGATGGCGCTAACAAACTGACCGCCGCTGGCAATCACCATACCGGCAATGTTCACCAAATCGTAAACCTTCAGGTACTGTTGATAGAAAGGACTTTTCTTGCGGACTTCTTCGTTGAGAAGATCGGACTCACGATACACAAGGGACTCGCTGCTCAAAAAGATCCAGTTCACATAATCCATGGGGGCATAGATGCTCTCATATTCATAAATGAACCTTCTCTCGAAATCTCTGTCAAATTTGCTCACCACTACCGGGTCCACAAGACACGGCGTAGCAGTGTTTTTCATCATGCCGATATTGAAATCGGAGAAGTCGAAATCCACCAAACGCATCAGCTTCTGAAGAAAGGCCATTCTCATGGCGTAAGAATTCTTAGTGGCATAAATGGAAGCGATGATATCGTTTAATTTTTCCCATTGTTCCTGGCCCAGCATGTCCAGTCCCCCTCATCCCAAAAGAGAAGCGTCCGCGCCTACAGAAACGGCGATTCAATGCAATCCAACGTGAAATTCAATCAGTAAATGCTTCCATATTAATAATATTATTAATACTATACTACACATTAGCTATCAAATCTACTACTTTATTAGTATTTTTATTATTCTTTTCTACTACTTTTGCATGTTTCATCTATATTTTTTTAGAATATTCTAAACATAAGGAAAATATTAACGCTCAACTGTTTATATTAAATGTTTAGGCGGCCAAATGTCCGAATCGACTAATCTTAGCGCTCAATTGCCAAGCCAATAAAATCAATGCTTAGAGGCCGAATTAACTATGCGAATGACCAAGTGGCCCACACCAGTTAATGCCAATCCAAATGTCAAGCAGTTAATGCCAATTCATATGCAAAACAAGTTAGTGCCAATCCATATGTCAAAACAAGTTAGAGCCAATTCAAAGTGCAAAACAGTTAGTGCCAATGACCAAACAAACAGCCCAAAATCAGTTAATTTAAGAAAGGAGTATGTATTATGGTTGATTTATTTCCCTGGGGCGACCTCAACACTCAAGAGCAGAAAGAAGCCGACGTATGCGTAATGGGGATCCCCTTTGACGGCGCAGTGAGCTGCGGCAAAGGCACATCTTTCGCACCGGAGGTTATGAGAAACCTGTCCAGGTACCTGCCGCCGACCACTGAAGAAGGGAATATAATGGAAGGTTTTAAAGTTTACGACCACGGAGATGTGCCCATTGATCTCGATTGGCCCCGCTACTATGCCACAGTTGAAGAAGAAGCCCTCAAACTGATGGAGAGCGGCGCATTCTGCCTGTTCCTCGGCGGAGACCACTCCGTTACCATTCCCCTGCACCGGGCTTTCGGGCGTTACAACAAAGGGAAAAAAATCGGCGTCATCCACTTCGACTCCCATTCGGACATCTGCGATGAATACGACGGCCACAAATGGTCCCATGCCTGCACCGAAATGCGAACCGTTGAAGACGTCATCTCACCGGCAGACTTGGCCCTCGTTGGCATTCGCTCATGGGAAGCCGAAGAAGTGGTTTATTTAAACGAACATCCCGAAGTATTGCTCATCAAAGCTGTCGACATACATAAGAACGGATACGAATATGTATGCAACAAATTGAAAGAGAAATACTCCGATTACGATGCCGTTTACTTCACCCTGGACATCGACGTTCTTGATCCCGCTTTTGCACCGGGCACCGGCACCCCCGAAGCAGGAGGACTGACCAGCAGAGAGCTGATAGAAATAACCAAATTCCTCTTATCTGAGCTGCCGATAACGGCCATGGACGTAGTGGAAGTCTCCCCGCCGCTGGATTCGGAGAACAACATTACATCATGGGCTGCGCTTAAAATCATTTACGAGGTCTTTGGTCAACTTTTCGCAAAAAAATAAATAGTAAAGGAGGGATAATCCATTGGAAGGCGGTTACGGTTTAATATCATGTATACCTATTGTCGTTTTGCTCGTTTCAGTACTGTGGACAAAAAGAATATTTGAATGCATCATAGTAGCTATTGCAATCGCACTATTCATCGGAGAAGGATTCTCCGGCATGTTGTGGGCTTTTATTGATTTAATTTACGTGATGCTTGCAGATGAGACCTATTCCTGGATACTGCTCATGCTGTTGCTGTTTGGCGGCCTGATCAAGCTCCTCGAAGAATCCGGCGGTACATTTGGCTTCGGGGCGGTGGCAACCAAGTATATTAAATCCGATAAAAGCAGCTTGCTCGCTACATACATCCTGGGAATCTTAATATTTATTGACGACTATTTGAACAATTTGACCATCGGCTCCGCCATGAGAGGGATTACTGACAGGTATAAAGTGCCAAGAGAAATGCTGGCCATTACCATTAACACTACCGGCGCACCAATCTGCGTCCTGAACCCTTTCTCCACATGGGCGGTGTTCATTTTCGGTCTCATGCAGGCAGCCGGAGTCACCGGCGACCAGACGTTGGTGGTAGGGTACACCAAGCTGATTCCTTACATCTGGTATGCAATCGTTGCGGTTTTGATGGTGCCCTTGATGATATATGGCGTCATTCCCAGGGTGGGTCCGCTGAAGAAAGCATATCAAAGAGTTGAGGAAAAAGGGCTTCTCTTCCCTGAGGAATTAGCCGAAAGCAGCGCAGAACTTGATGAGGCGCGGGAAAGAATACTAAGCAAAGTCGACCCGAAATTGAGAAACTTCTTAATTCCCATGCTTGTAGTAGTGGCGGTAACACTGGTTACTGAGGATCTCGTTCCCGGCGTCATTCTGGGTATATTGACCTGTTTCATCATGTACATTCCCGCGAAGGTTATGAC
>DGEG01000048.1:4004-9449 GCA_002385825.1 Firmicutes bacterium UBA3932
ACGTTCATTATGATGGCCTTCATTTTCGTCGAGATCGAAAACGGCCTCGGCTTCAGCGATTATGTAATCGAAACGGTTAAACCCTACATGATAGGCGGACTGATTCCTGTTATTACTTTCATAGTTGTGGGCTTAATGTCCTTTGCCGGAATGGACTTCTGGGCGGTCATGATATTGTTCTTCCCGATTGTCGTTCCGCTGTCAGAACACTTCGGCATTAATCTTTATCTGGCCATGGGCTCCATCGTATCAGGCGCAACCTTCGGCGGACACGCTTGCTTCTTCTCCGACCAGATGCTGATGAGCTCCGCTTCGGTCCAGATACGTGCCACGGATGAAGCTGTGGCGCTGCTGCCCTACGCGGTAATGGCGGCAGTGGTGACTGCTGTGTTGTATCTGATCTTTGGTTTCGTCCTATAAAAATAAATAAATATAATTGGAAATTGGCTTAATAGGCGCGGCTGCCTCCCGGTCATGGGAGGCAGCCGTCTTTTGGTTTTATTTGGATTTGTATTTGGTGTCTGACACCAAATACAAAGTTCGACTTGAACAGACAAAAAACAAGGATTAGTAGCCCTTTTTTGTTTTTACGCAAAAGAATACTATGAGGAATTCCTGAAGTTCTATCAGAATATCCTGAAGGACCATGTTACAAATGAAACGGAAGCTATAATTGAATTGACGGAAATGCCGAGTTAATAATCTATTGACTACTAGGCAAGGCAATTCTCACAATCAAATTAAATCAACGGTTTATGACCTGTACTTAACAACCAAAAGTCATTTAACAACAGCCGGGTTCCTCTGGTATAAAAGGAGGCAGCCCGGCTGCTTCTGTCAGTGTGCAAAATTTACGATTGTACATAGGTTTTGGTATGTGAAATAACGTACAACCTGAATTTTTGCACATCCTAATAGCATTGGATATGAAATGGCTTTTGAAATGGACAGAAAATATAAGACTTACTTACTTCGATCATTATCACATGAGATTAAAAGAAAGTCTCACTTCAGGCAAAACCGTTGATTACTCAGACTATATCAATACTTGCATGGAATTTAAGGAAAAAGCCATGAATTTATTAAAAGAAGCGTACAAGGATAATGTTAATATGTTTAGACAAGTTAACGACGAATTCCCGCTTGATGAAGCAGACAAACTTATAGAAAAATTAACTCAATAACTTTTCTCTTTTAAAAATTAACATCTGGTAGAGGGACGTTTCGTATGGCAAACGAAACGTCCCCTTGTTATTTTACAAATTCTTTTTGTTTCTTTTCAATAAAAATGTTTACATTTTAAATCAAAGTGGTATTATATGTAGTATCAAAAATAATGTATTTGAGTATAATCTAAAGAAAACCAAAAATGTCTGTGCAAAAACTTTACGAAAAAATAAAGAGAAATCCTCGGGACGTTAGCTTTAAAGAAATAGACACCTTGATGAGAGCTGGGGGATTCGCACACAGGTGTAAGAAATCTAGTCATCATATTTATACACACCCTGATTTGCACGGCTTCGATGACATGGTTACAATACCTTTCAATAGACCAATACGAGAAGTATATATTAAAAAGGCCTTAAAAAAGTTTGAATTAGCTAATCCCGATTTTGTGAAAGAATAAATAGAAAAGTTGTTTGACCAGTAGGTCAAACTAGGAGGATAAATATGATTAATGTAAGGGACTATAAAGTAGAGATTACAAAAGTGAACGAAGCTGATGGTGGCGGTTATATTGCACACATACCTGAATTGGATTGTTTTGGAGATGGTGAAACTGTAGAAGAAGCATTGGATGATGTTTATGCTGTCGCAGAAGATTTGATTGAAATTGCCAAAGAAGATGGGAAAGATATTCCAACGCCTCAATATTATAAAGATTTGGATGACTTCTCCGGCAAACTTTCTATTCGCTTACCCAAAACACTTCATAAACTAGTTAGTCAAAGGGCAAAAACTGAAAATTGTAGTATAAATCAGTTAATCACAACTTACATTGCTATGGGTATAGGCGATGCGTTTGCTAGAAGCGAAAGTCTGCTGGAGAAACAAAATGAACATATCTACCATATGTTTTTATTGTCGGTTGAAAAAGAAATGTGGAAACATACGTTAAAACAACAATTATATGATTTTTCTGCTGGTTTTTATTTGACGGAACACAAAGGAGGCCTGAAAAATGAAGCAGGATTTTGATCCCAAAAATGTGAAGAAACTTGAGATAGTATTATGTAAGGTAAATGCAGAAAGAATTGAAAAAACTCCACCTGAAATAGATCTAGCCATAAAGCGAGAAGACAACTATTCAATACTAGATCAAAAAGAAGACTCTTTTTCTTTAAAGCTTAACTCGGAAATTTTTGTGGAACCGGAAGCGTTATTTCACATTTGTCTTGAATACCGCATTAATTATGAGTTATCACATAAAGTTACTAAAGAATTCATCGAAAATAATATAGAAATAATTCTTCAACCCGCTGGTAGTGAAATCAGCTATATGATAAGCACTTTGACCAAGTTCTTCACACATAATTACTTTGTTATGCCACCGACAATATTCATAAAACGAGAAAACAGTAAATGATAATTAAAACAAAATGAAGTTGTACGGGAGAAAGTCACGTACAACTTGATTTTTATGGAGTCATATTCTTACCTATTCAGCTGAAATAGGTGTTCCGTTCCCATTGGCTCCATTGCCATTTTTGTAAGTTGGCACTATGGTTCGGAGCCATTGCTTTATCTCTTCATTCGAGCGCTGACTAATATTGTATACCTCTTCCTCAAGAGCATTTTTGCCACGGTTTAAAATCTCCGCAAGTGCCGGCGTGGGCGGCACAGGCTTCCCGATGAAAATGCTCCCGTGAGACGTCTCCTTCAACCCCTCCTCCTCCATCAGCAGCTCCTCATACAGCTTTTCCCCAGGCCGAAGCCCGGTATATACGATATCGATATCCGTATATGGAGTGTAACCGGAGAGCCGGATCAAACTTTCCGCCAAATCCTTGATCTTCACCGGCTCACCCATATCCAACACGAAGATCTCTCCTCCCGCCGCCATGGCACCGGTCTGAATCACAAGCTGCACCGCTTCGGGGATCGTCATAAAATAGCGCGTAACCTCGGGATGGGTCACCGTTACAGGCCCCCCTTGCTCTATCTGCTTCTGGAACAGGGGCACCACGCTGCCGTTGCTGCCCAGCACATTACCGAACCGGACCGCCGAGTAACTGGTCCTGGACTTATGGCTCTTATCCTGCATCAGCATCTCCGCCACTCGCTTTGTGGCTCCCATCACATTTGTGGGGTTCACGGCCTTATCCGTAGAAATGAGGATAAACTTTTCCACGCCCCATTCATCGGAAAGATCGATCACATTCTTCGTGCCCACGATATTGTTAAGCAACGCTTCCTGGGGATTGCTCTCCATCAGAGGCACATGCTTATGAGCCGCAGCGTGAAACACTACATCAGGCCGGTATTCCTCAAAGACCCGGCTCAGGCTCTCCCGGTACCGTATAGAAGCGATGACCGGCACGAATTTCAGCTCCGGATGTGTGCTTTGTATCTCTATGCTCAATTCGTAGAGGTTGTTTTCGTAAATATCCATCCCTACCAGCTTTTCCGGGATCAAATCCGCCAACTGCCTGCAGAGCTCGGAACCGATGGAGCCTCCGCCTCCCGTCACCAAAACCACTTTGCCCTTTATGTAGCGGCTAACACCCTCTATATCCAAGGTGACCGGCTCCCGCCCCAAAAGGTCCTCAACGTTGATTTCTCTCAGCTTGGCAATGCTCACTTTTCCGTCAATCAAATCTATATATCCCGGAAGAATGCTGGTCTTGCATCCGGTCTTTTCACAGATGCTGGCGATGGCCTGAATTTCCTTCCTGCTGGCAGAAGGAATCGCTATGATGATCTCATTGATATCTCGCTTTCTCACGATCCGAGGAATTGAATCACGGTTCCCCAGGACTTTTTTCCCCATAATCCTCGTTCCGATTTTCGTCGGATCATCATCGATAACCCCGATAACCTGCTTGCCAAACCGGGGATTGTCCCGAAGCTCCCTGATAATGGCGGCTCCTGCCTGCCCGGCGCCGATGACAAGCACTCTTGAATACTTTTCCGTAGGTGCGATAAAGTTTCTGAGATTCATCCTTTCGGCTAATGCCTTGCCGTTTTCCGAACTGCGCAGCCTGCGCAATATCCGGTAAAAGATCCTTGCGCCGCCGAGAAACAGAACGTCCAAAATGAAAACTATAAGATATGCGCTCCTGGGAAGCATCTGCTGCATGTAATACATCAACAGAATTATGGCAGCAAAATTAAAAGCAGCTGCGATGCTGACCCGGAAGACTTCGTCTATGCTGGCGTATTCCCAGAGGCTGTTATACAGACCCATAAAGACATTGACCGCAATCTTGATAACTGTGATGAAAAATGCCCAGTTCTGATAGATAATCAAATAGCGGCCAAATTCCTGGGAGTCCACATTAAAGTCAAACCGTAGCAGCAGTGCTATAACGAAAGCCAGATTGATCAGAATAACATCTGTAATAATAAGAAGGCTGACCTTAAGGTATCTCTTCATTTATATCTCCAAGGCGTGATATTCCGTAAACAAGGCAAAATACCTAATATGCGGAATTAAGTACATAATACTCTTTTTTGTCGGATTTTGCAAGGCGGTTCGCCTCGCCCGCCATGGCTGCATTCTTTCTATTCACAACACCCGAAAAAAGAGATATAATTGTGACAATGTTAGAAGGTTTTGCCTTATTTTGTTTTAAACAAGTTCCACAAAAGTTCCCATAAAAGGAGATCGAAAATGGCGAAAAAAAGTAAAAGCATGCCAAAAACAAAAAAAATCACAGAAGTAACCCTTAACGAAAAAGATACAAACAAAATCGGTCTCGGCGAACCCCTCATCGCCTTTTTCACCGCCTTTATCATAATAATCACCCGGATGCACACATACGAACGGCCAATGGACCAGTTCTTCTGGCATTCCGGAAAAAACGTTCTTTCCGATTTCTTCAGCTACTACAAAATGGTGGCCATCCTGATCTGCGCAACTCTGGCGCTTTTAGTCCTTCTCTTCCGGCTGATGACGGAAACCCTGCGCTTCAGAAAAAGCTACATATACATCCCCATGCTTGTATACGTCGTTTTCGTTGTGCTTTCCTACGTTTTTTCCGACTATAAAGAATTCGCCCTCCTGGGCTATAACGACAGATTCGAGGGAACCTTGACGCTAATCAGTTACATGATCATGCTGTTTTTCGTCATCAATACGGTGCACTCCGAAAAAGGAGTGAAGTGGGTGGTCTATCCCTTGGCCATATCCAGCGCGTTGCTCGGGCTTTTGGGGCTTTCCCAGGCCCTTGACATGGACTTTTTCAGAACTACAATAGGTAAGAAGCTGATCACACCCCGCTC
>DGEG01000128.1 GCA_002385825.1 Firmicutes bacterium UBA3932
CGGAACCCACCAGGATTGACACTATCCCCTTCGTCGGCAGCCACAAAGGGAAATAAAAGCCAGACACTATAGTCTGCATTTTCCGTTCCCCGCAAGCCCGCCAGTTCCTCCGGAGGCGCCTGCCTGAGCTTGGATAGGATGGATTTCATCTTATTGATGCCCGACACACCTTCGAACTTGAAGTCTATAACATCGCTTCGGTACCATCCATAATTATTGTAAAGCTCTTCCATCCTGTCCACAAGGGTCTTCCCCTGCTTTTTATAGTAAGCCGCTGCTTCACAGACAAGCATTGCTGCGTTTACCCCATCCTTGTCCCTGACGTAGGGGCCTGCCAAATACCCGAAACTCTCTTCAAAGGCGAAGATGAACCGGTCCGCCTGTCCCTTCTTTTCCAGCATCCCGATCTTCTCGCCTATATACTTGAATCCCGTGGGCAGGGTCATCATCTCAACGCCGTATGCAGAGGCAACAGCTTCCGCCATCTTGGTAGAGACAATCGTCTTCATTGCTACCGGCTTTTCCGGCAATCTCCTGTTTGAGCAGAGGAAATCCAACAACAGCACGCCTACTTCGTTGCCGGTGAGTCTGGTATAAACCGGCCCTCCCTTTTCTTTATCCAACTGGCGCACGGCGATTCCCAACCTGTCGCAGTCCGGATCTGTGGCCAGCAGCAGGTCAGGAGTTTCAAGCTCCCTGCAAAGGGCAAGTCCTCTAAGCAGCGCCTCTTCCTTCTCCGGATTGGGGTAGGGACAGGTAGGGAAGTTTCCGTCAGGATTCTCCTGTTCCGGCACCACGTGAACCTTTTTCACGCCGATCTCTTCCAGGATTCTTCGGACCGGTTTGTTGCCCGTTCCGTTCAATGGCGTGAAAACCACTTCCAGGTCTCCGCAGTCCACACCCACTCGCGTGGCCTTTACCGCTTCTATATAAGCTTCCTCCGTTTCCTGGGGAATGATGTTGATTAGCTCATGGTGCTTACTTTCAAAAAACGTGCTTTCAAGGAGACTGTCCGTTCCCATATCCGCGGTTTTTATACCGTCGAAGTAATCCACTTTTTCAATGCAGGCCAGGATCTGGTCGGCGGCGTCCCTGGTCACCTGGCAGCCCTCTTCGTTATAGACCTTATAGCCGTTGTAGTTTGCCGGATTGTGGCTGGCGGTGATCATGATTCCGCCGGAGCAGCCGTAATAGCGTACGGCAAAAGACAGAGCCGGCGTGGGCATGATCTCCGGATATATGTAAACTTCAATGCCATTGCCGGCCAAAACACTGCTTGCTTCCAGCGCAAACCGGACGGATCGGGTGCGGCTGTCGTAGGCAATGGCCACGGAAGGCCTTTTGCCCGTTCCGTCGTAACGGCGGTTAAGGTAGTCGGCAAAACCCTGGGTTACCCGCCGTACAGTAAAAATGTTCATGCGGTTTGTTCCGGCTCCCAGAATGCCGCGAATACCTCCGGTGCCAAAATCCAAATCCTTGTAAAAGCGATCCAGAATCTCTTCTTTCGTTTCTTTATCGCCGGAATCCTTTACCAGGCGTTCTTCCAGCGCTGCCAAATCTCTGCGTAATTTTGGCTCCATGTTCGGATATGAGAGCCATTTTTCCATCTTGTTCAGGGCGTTGGCAAAATCCATAGCTTGTTCCATGCTGTCGTTTCCCTTCCTTGTTTGAATCTCTGCTCTTGGTTCACTAGTACCTAATTTTATCACATTTCACTCGGGGTGAAAATAACCTTAAATATCCAAAATTTTGCTATAAAATATGCCCCGTTTTTGTACTTTTTCTCTCGGGATTAAATGAATTGAGAAGCCCGCGAACAGCTTGTTTCAACTATCGCGGGCCCCTGATTTGCACCTGATTTGCAATTGTAATTTCAATATCGATGGCATTACTGATCCAACAGTTCTAATACTTTGAATTTCAATTTGAGGGTTTTTGGCTTGTCCGATTCCGCCAGCAGCTCTTTGTATTTCTCATTCATGAACACTTCTTTATACAATTCTTCCAGTTCTGCCTGATCTTCCGGTGTTTGGCCGATGAGACAAAGCGGAGGGAAAAGCACACACCACCAGTTTTCACCCCTGCCTTCGCCGATTGTGACCGTCAAAGCATTGTAATTGCCTGCAGGGAAGGTGATATTTCCGTATGTTTTCTGAGGAATCCACGCCACGGCCAATTCCGCCTTCACCGGATAACAGCAGCCTTCCCTGGAAAGAATTTTTCTGGCTTCGTACTCCAGTTCCGTCAGGTTTTTCTCTATAAATTCTTTCGTGCGGTCAATATTCAAAATAACCTTGCTCCGGTTGGAATCGGCCATAGCCACAGCTTCCGCCGCCAATCCTTCATTGATGCGGCGAAGAAGCCCTTCTCTCACCATGTGTTTAAGTTGCTGGTCTGCTTCCGAATCGCTGTTGGCTACCACGTGAAAGCGGATAAAATCTTCGTTGGAAAGCGTCTCGGCGTTGTTTGCAGTCATGCAACAAGTATAAATTATGAGAGACAGCAATATCAGAAACATTAATCCAATCTGTTTCTTTTTCAGCCCCATAAGATAACCCCTTTCATGGGAGGACGAGTCCTCATTTTTCAAGTTTGAAGCAAGATCGAGTCCTCATTATTCTTTCCACGAAGGGGTCATCTTATACTTTCGCTATATTTCGCTTATCTATCTGACGATCAGGATCTTAGAGCCCGGACGTACTTCCTCATGGTCTGCCAAATCATTAACCGACCTTACCATGGCTACCGGAGTATGATACTTTTTCGCCACTTTCCAAACCGTGTCTCCTTCCTTTGCCGCATATACGACGATGTCCGGAATACCGGCTTTGTCTTCGCTTCTGTCAAGAAAGCGCACCGTATGTATCAATTGGGGAGCCGTCCTTTTAAATGCATATCCGGAAACGGCAATTTCCGCGTTTACGGCAATTTGCTTGTTATTTATCGAATCGAAAGAAAGCTCCTTCATGACTGCACTGACATCCAGCTCCATGCCTTCGTTGCATTCCGGCACATCCAACATGGCTCGAAAGTCCAGTTCCCGGTCAATTGTAAAGGGGAGTTTTCCGCTCTCGCCGCCCAGGCAAACCAACCTGACGGGAAGCACACCCTCCACCATGATCTTGCCAGAAAGACCCTGCCGGTTCTTGATCTTTGGTGATCCGGAAACAAAGATCACCTGCTCCGCCTTCGCGTACCTTTCCGGGACGTCAACGATTTCTCTTACCGGAATATCCGCAGCTCCGTTTCCGCAGAAAAGTTTCAATTCTTTGCGGATCGTGTCGTATTCCACATCCTTTGTATAATGATACATATCCGCGATGCAAGGTTCATGTATGTGGCGATAATATTCCAGAGTCGTCTCCACATCCATATTAAGATATAATATTGTGCATCGACCGTCTTCGTCTCTCTTTGCTGTGAGGGAGCAGTCCAAAATATCGAAGAAGGTTCGCCCCGCAATTAGAGGATAATCAAATTTCTCATCGATCCTGACAAATTGCGTAAAGTCCGTACTGCACTTGTAGAATACAGGACATCCGTCGCTTTTATACAGCACGTTCAGATGAGCCGTCACATTTATCATGGCTTTTTCGTTGGTTATCTGCTTGTGGTTTTCCACCAGATTTACGTTGAAGCAGAGAATCTTATCGATCTCCGGGTCTCCTTCGCGAAGCTTAATTTCTTCAGCCACTTCCATGATTTCCGTTTTGCGCATTGCGATATCGGTGAACCGGATCTCATCCTCCAGGAATTGCATTTCATCCTTTTTAACATCGTCAAAGAGATTCAGTTCCTTGTCACAATACTCCCTCATATTTACTTCTATTGCCGCCCGCACCCTGAATTTTCTCTCGTTGATCCGCTCCCATTCAAGAGAACGAACATCTGCGCTGAGGGCGATGATAGAATTAGGTTCACTCTTTACCATGCAGTCTTCCCTGAACAGTATCTTCGTATCCAATGAAACCACGATAGGTTCATCCGCATCATCTTCCGCCGTATACAATGCCTGAATTTTTAAATCTCCCGTTATTCGCATGGATTGAATGCCGTGAGCTCCGGTAGGAACGTTGCGTTCCGCCAGTTGGCAACTGCCTTCTACGCTTAGCATGCGCAACATATCCGGCTTAGCGTCTGTAATCAATACATCTTCTTCAACGTAAATGACCACAGGGCTGAGGTTGCGGAAATCCGTGTACTTGATTTTCCTCACATTTTGATCGTCCAATGCCCCGTCTGCTTCAACGGGTAAAGGTTTTTTAGGCAGGTGGACAGGCACAGCCTCCGGCTCTTCCAGTCCAACCGCCGCCGGTTCCTCGGTGATCTCCGCAACTACAGGCTCATCCAGTGTCTCAGGTTCCCCGGCGACCTCTGCTGCTGCCGGCTCATCCACAGCAGCCGGCTCCACCGGTACAGCAACAGCTCCCGGCTCTTCTGCCGCCGCCGGTTCTTCAGACACAGCGACGGTCTCCGGCGGGACCTCTGCCAGTTGTTCCTCCGACACCGAAACGGCTTCTTGCTCAACCGGCGGTGTTTCTGTCATAGCCGCAACAGGTTTCTCTTCCGCAGCCGTTGGGACTTCCTCTTCCTTAGCCGCCTCCGCCGACTTTCTCATATTTTCAAACAGTTTATCATATATTTTGGGATCAAATGTAGATGCCGGTTTTGCGGGTCGCAAGGCAAAATCCGGTATATTTTCCTCGTCAAATAAATCCTTCTTGTATTCCATGGTTCTCTCTCCCTTCAAATCACCGTTAAGAGGCTTTGGACAGTCTCGCCTCCGCTGTAATAGTCTATTCA
>DGEG01000007.1:0-16663 GCA_002385825.1 Firmicutes bacterium UBA3932
CGTTAGACGGGTGGTGCTGATTTATGGGCGTTGGCCGTAGTATTGATAGTAGCAGGTTTCAATTCTGCCGTTGTAGAGTTTCCGCCTGCGGTCGGCAGGCTTTTCCCGGAAGACTCTTTCGAAGGCTTTGTCGGCGGTGATCAAATAGAGGGACCAGGTGGGGTTTGATTCCATAAATCGTCCAAGGTCTTTATATATTTTTAGGATTTGTTCCTTCTCGCCGATTCTTTCCCCGTAGGGCGGGTTGCAAATGATAATGCCGTGGTTTTCTGAGGCAGCCAGCTTGCTCACCGGCTGTACGCGAAAGTCGATGCAGTCATCCACGCCGGCTTCTTCGGCGTTGAGTTTGGCGGCAGCTATGGCTTTTTCGTCGATGTCCGATGCGAGTATCCGCACATCCTTATCGTAATCGATGGCTTCAAAGGCTGCTTTTCTTTCTTGTTTCCAAAGCTCTTTCGGAATGGCTTCCCAGTCTTCCGATACGAATTTCCTCGAGAGGCCGGGGGCGATGTTTCTGCCGATCATGGCCGCTTCGATGGGAATGGTGCCGGAGCCGCAAAAGGGGTCTGCCAGCAGCCGGCCAGGCCTCCAAAAGGACAGTTGGACCAGGGCCGCCGCCAGGGTTTCTTTGATGGGGGCAGCCACGTCCCGGACCCGATATCCCCGTTTGTGGAGTCCGGGACCGCTGGTGTCCAGCGTCACCGTGACGCGGTCCTTCAGCAGGGTCAGCTTCACGGTGTAGGCTGCTCCCGTCTCCGGAAACCGCTCCAGACCGTAGGTCTGCTTCAGCCTTTCAACAATGGCCTTTTTGGCGATAGATTGGCAATCGGGAACGCTGTAAAGCTTGGATTTCACCGAAGTGGCGTTAACGGTGAATTTTCCGTCTGCAGGAATCCATTCTTCCCAGGGAAGAGCCCTCGTCTGCTGAAAGAGCTCTTCGAAGCTTTCCGCGTGAAACTCACCCATACAGATGAGCACCCGATCGGCGCTGCGCAGCCAGAGGTTGGATCTTACCACTGCACGCTCATCACCTGAATAGGTGATCTTCGCGTCTTCGCTTTTCAGTATTTTATAACCCAGCCCTTCTATTTCTCGCTTAACTACGGCTTCCAGACCAAATGTTGCCGTGGCTATCAGTTGTAATTTTGCCAATTTATTTCTCCTCGAAAAAAGCCCCGGCTGCGGGGCTTAAATGTACGGTTTTTACTTTTTCGACCTCAGTAACTGAAGTTTCTCTTCCGGTTTAATTGCGTATTTTCTAAAATGTCCATGGAATTAAGCGCCTTTCCGGTGCCGATGGCCACGCAGGATTTTGGATTTTCTGCGATAATCACCGGTATGCCTGTCCGCTCTTCAATACGCTTATCGATGCCGTGAAGCAGCGCGCCGCCGCCGGTCAGGACGATTCCCCTGTTGCTGATATCCGCCGCAAGCTCAGGCGGTGTACGCTCCAGCACGCCGTGAACCGTTTCGCAGATGGCTTGCAGAGGTTCCTCGAGGGCTTCCATCATCTGCTTAGATGTAATCTCGATAGACTTGGGCAGTCCGGTTACCAGGTCTCTTCCGCGGCATTCCTGAACAACTATCTGTTCCCTCGGGTATGCGGTGCCTATGGTTATTTTCATTTCCTCTGCCGTTCGTTCACCGATATATAGTTTATGCTCTTTTCTCATATATTTTATTATCGCTTCGTCAAATCGGTCGCCGGCAATTTTCACGGAGTTGGATGTTACGATGCCGCCAAGGGCGATTACCGCTACATCCGTCGTTCCGCCGCCGATGTCAATGATCATGATGCCGTTTGGCTGGGTAATGTCCAACCCGGCTCCGATGGCCGCGGCCACAGGCTCTTCCATCAAATAGACGGATTTGCCTCCTGCTTGAATAGCGGCTTCTTTTACGGCTCTCTTTTCAACTTCCGTAACTCCGGAGGGAACGCAGACCATGATTCGAGGCTTGAAAAATCTTCCGCTGCCGCATGTTCTGCGAATGAAATATTTCAGCATACGCTCCGTTACATCGTAATCAGAAATTACACCGTCCCGCAACGGCCGCACTGCCACGATGTTGCTGGGCGTTCTTCCAAGCATCTGCCTGGCCTCTTCGCCGACAGCTACAATTTCGTTGGTGTCCCTGTTGATGGCCACTACGGACGGCTCTTCCAGCACGATGCCTTTTCCTTTTATATAAACCAATACATTGGCTGTACCAAGGTCGATTCCTACTTCATCCGAAAAACCCAATGACATATACCTCCATAATTCAGATTTTTGTCTTCTGTTGACTGTTTATCTCACATTTTGCTGATTGTTTTTATTGAACTGACATAGATAATACACAGATATCAGACGTAGTTATTATATCTATTATTTACAGAAAAAACAATTACATTTTATTGGCAATGCAACCGTGTCAACATATCTGTTGCTGCATAGTATGAATTAAGGTTTAAAAACCTTGTTGCCTCCGTGGTTACTTCCATAAAAATATAGCCGAAAGGAGAAATACAAGTTGGATAGTTATATTGACCGGATTCTGGCAGAAATGCAGAGGGAACCGGATACAGCACCGGCTACAGAGAACGCCTTTGACAACACCTATCTCGGGCGGCTCCCGTTAGCTATGGCATATGTACCCTTTCAGCGTTGGGGAAGCATTTACGATCCCGCTCGTGCCTTGCAAAGGGGAACAATCTTTCCCGATCTGGATCTGCCGTTCTGCGGAAGGGAGTTGATCTGAATGTCGCAAGTTTCAAGGGAAGCATTGATGCAAAATCTTCAAATGATGAGCTTTGTGCTGGACGATATTGCCCTCTATCTTCAAACGCATCCCACCGATCGAGATGCATTACGATATTATGAAAAATACAGGGAATTAACTAGACAGGCAGAAAAAGAATATATGGATAGGTACGGTCCGCTTAGAGAAGACAATGTATTCGTAACAGATCGTTGGACCTGGGCAGATATGCCCTGGCCCTGGGAAAGGCAGGGATAATTTATGTGGGTTTATGAAAGGAAGTTACAATACCCGGTAAAAATCAGCAAACCGGATGCAAGGGCAGCTAAAATTATTATAACCCAGTTCGGAGGACCGGATGGCGAATTGGCCGCATCTCAGCGGTACCTTTCCCAGCGGTATAGCATGCCGTACAGACAGGTGGCAGGCCTGTTAACGGATATTGGCACGGAGGAGATGGCCCACATGGAAATTGTCAGCGCCATCGTCCACCAATTGACCAAAGATTTATCTTTGGAAGAGATAAAGGCTTCAGGTTTGGATACCTATTTCGTGGATCACACGGTAGGTCTTTATCCCCAAGCCGCATCGGGGATGCCCTTCACAGCCGCTTATTTCCAGTCGAAAGGCGACCCTATCACCGATCTGGTTGAAGATATGGCAGCTGAGCAAAAAGCCAGAACTACCTACGACAATCTGCTGCGGCTCATCGATAATCCGGAAGTTCGAGATCCGTTGAAATTCCTCAGAGCCAGGGAGATCGTCCATTTCCAGAGGTTCGGTGAAGGATTGCGCATCGTTCAGGATCACTTGAATTCGAGAAACTTCTATGCAATCAATCCCGGATTCGACCTGCAAAAGCCAAGAAGCGGATCCTAAACCTTAAACATAGTCAGCCAAAAATCAAAAGGGACAGTCCCTTTTGATTTTTTGTTGGAATAATTATGAGACGAGGGAGATTTTTATTCTTGCCGGCAGAATATTATTGCATTTATGTTGCATATAACCGCTGGAGGCGGATTTTTTTTAATCTCAAGCCGCAAGTGTCTAAAGGTCTGAAATATCCACGGAATCAGCGAAAAAAATATAAAATTTTTTCAAAAAAAGTATTGATTATTATGCACGTTTGTGTATAATTATTAATCAAATGGACTATATATTACATAAATACACATTTCCCAATTGAAATCATAATCGGAATAATCCGTTTGATACATTGACTTTGCAAGTGTGAGGAGAGGTAAAAATGAAAGTTTATAAAACAGAAGTGAATTTGAAAGGGAAGAGCCTGCTGACATTAAAGGATTATACTCCCGCCGAGATCCGTTACCTTTTGGATTTGGCCCATGAATTGAAAGCAAAGAAGAAGGCGGGAATCCACGGCTCATTGCTCCGCGGAAAGAGCATCGTACTGCTCTTCGAAAAAACCTCTACCAGAACGAGATGCGCCTTTGAAGTTGCATGCTACGACGAAGGCGGGCACGTAACTTTTTTAGATACTCGTTGCTCCCAGATGGGCAAAAAGGAGTCTGTTGAAGACACGGCTAAAGTATTGGGAAGAATGTATGACGGCATTGAATATCGCGGCTGCAAGCAAAAGGTCGTTGAAGATTTGGCCAAATACTCCGGCGTTCCTGTATGGAACGGATTGACGGATGTAGACCATCCGACGCAAATTCTGGCCGATCTGATGACCATTGAAGAGCATTGCAAAAAGCCGTTAAAAGATGTAAAAGTCGTATTTTGCGGTGATATCAGAAATAATATGAGCTATGCCTGGATATACGGCTGCGCAAAGATGGGCATGCATTTTGTGGCCTATGGTCCGAAAGAACTGAAAATCGACCCGCAGGTGCTGGCGGATGCAAAAGCCATAGCGGATCAGACGGGTGCGACCATTGAAGTTAGCCACAACCCGGACTGCCTGAAAGACGCCGATGTAATCTACACAGATGTTTGGTGCTCCATGGGTGAGGAAGACCAGGTTCCCGTAAGGGTAAAACTGCTTACCCCTTATAAAGTAACTATGGAAACCCTCAAGCAGACAGAAAACCCCAACGTGCTATTCATGCACTGCCTGCCCTCATTCCACGATTTTGAAACGGAAATGGCCAAGGAGTGGATGGAAAAGGGATACGACATCCGGGAGGTAACGGACGAAGTGTTCCGGAGCCAGCATTCGGTGGTCTTTGATGAGGCGGAAAACCGCATGCACACCATAAAGGCCGTGCTGGTAGCAACATTGGTTTAATTTGATGAGCAAAGGGATCAAAAAATCAAAAGGGACTGTCCCTTTTGATTTTTTGACGGGAGGATTGGATGACCGGAAGTAAAAAAAGAATAGTGATCGCACTGGGAGGCAATGCCCTTCAGGATTCTAACGGGCCTGCCACTGCGGAAGCCCAGTTGGAAGTGGCCAAGAAGACCTGTGAATATATAGCGGAAATTGTAAATCGGAACTACGAGATTGTCATCGTACACGGAAACGGACCCCAAGTCGGGAGAATATTGGCTGCTTCAGAAGCGGCAAAGGATATAACCCCTGTGATGCCCTTTGATGTTGTAGGGGCAATGAGCCAGGGATATATTGGTTACCACATTCAACAAGCCCTGGGAATGGCCCTTGCAAAACAGGGAAGAAGCATACCCGTTTCCACCATTGTGACACAGGTGGTGGTAGACCGGGACGACCCTGCCTTTCAAAACCCCACAAAACCCATCGGTTCTTTTTATACCGAAGAAGAGGCAAAGACTTTGATGAAGGAAAAGGGATATGTGATGAAGGAAGATGCGGGGAGGGGCTGGCGACGAGTGGTAGCTTCTCCCATACCCCAAAGAATTGTTGAAATCGACACAGTTAAGCAGCTTTGCGGGTCTTGCATAGTAATTGCGGCAGGCGGGGGCGGTGTTCCGGTAATCGAATTGCCCGACGGTTCGCTGGAAGGCGTGGCCGCCGTTATCGATAAGGACTTCGCTGCCGAATTGCTGGCGGAGCAGCTGGAAGCGGATATGCTATTGATCCTCACCGCCGTTGACAGGGTTGCGCTAAATTACAAACAGCCGAATCAAAAGGACCTGGATGCGCTTACCGTGGAAGAGGCGGAAAAGTACATAGCGGAGGGGCATTTCGCGCCGGGAAGCATGTTGCCGAAAGTCCAGGCCGCGATTAAATTTGTAAAAGCCAACCCGGGCAAAAAAGCAATTATCGCCTCACTTAGCAAGGCTGTGGAGGCGTTGGAAGGCGAGAGCGGAACAGTTATCACCTGATTTATTCCATTTCTCCTGCCCTGCGCAGGATGAAAAGCTTGATGCAGGCCACCACCGGAACGGCCAGCACCATGCCGAAGAGTCCCCAGAAGTAACCGCCGAAGGTGACGGCCAGAAGTACAAATACGGGGTGAAGGCCGGTGCTTGAGCCCACCACTTTGGGATAGATGAGATTTGCATCGATCTGCTGGATTATCACGAAGGCGATCAACACTATAATCGCTTTGGAAAAACCGTCGGTAAACAGCGCTACGATTACTGCCGGAATCACGCCGAAGACAGGGCCGAAATACGGAATGATGTTGGTAACCCCGGCAAAGCAGCCCAACAGTACGGAAAAATCCACCCGCAGTATGGTCAAAACAATTGAGGTTATTATCGCTACGATCAGAGCGTCCAAAAGCTGACCGCGGAGGAATTTTGAAAAAATTACGTCCATATCGTATAATACTTCGTTTATCTTTGCCGCTTGTTTCATCGGGAACATAAGGTGAATGAACTTTCTCCAAAGCCTCTTGAAAAATTCCTTGTCTTTTATCAAATAGATGGATACCACCATTCCCAGCGCCAGGTTGACCAGGCTGCCTCCAAGGCCGGCAATGAAGTTAAGAACCGCTTCGCCGCTGAAATTTCTCGAGATCCACTGGGCAATATCGTCAATCAGAGTTTCAAATCGATCCGCAAGCCCGTTGTCAGGCAGGGACTCGATGAACTCCCTGAACAGTTCTTCGTAATGGGCAAAATACGTGATGATGCTTTCAAGCACGCCGGTAAGCCCGGTGAAGACCAGTTGGCCGACTATGAGGAAAGCAAAAGAATAGATCAACAGGATGATTACAAGCAGAATCATAACATATGTGAGGAGGATGCTCAAAGTTCTCCTCAGCTGCAGCTGCTTTTCTGCCTTTTTCTCGCTCTTTGGAGTGCTAAAAAACAACTTGCTGAATATTTTGTTGTCCACTATATCTACCAGGGGGCTCAGCAGGTAGGCCAATACCAGGCCTATGAAGAGGGGCGAAAGGGCAGCGCAGATGCTGCCGATAGCGCCAAAAACCCATGTAAACACGGCACTGAAGTTCTTGATGATAAAATACAGAATATAGAGCAGTGCCACGGTGAATACAATATAAAATGAAAACTTCAAGTATCGCCAATCTGTGAATAACTCTTTCAGCTTGTTCATGTGTACCCCCTAAATATTGTAAACATTATATAATGGATGTTCTATGGGGCGCAATAATATCCTGGAATTTACCTTTATTATTGAGGAGGGAACGAAAATAAATTCATTCAGCTTAGTGATAAGCTTGGCGATGTACTTTTACGTGGGCGAAAGGGAGGTGTGCATTATAGACACACAAAGATGCTTTTCTGCCACAAGGAAGGAAGGCAGCTGCCACAAAAAAGGCGCACAGACGCACATAAAATACTCAAAAATCCCCGTTGTACCTCTTGCACCTAATGTTGGAATGAATTTTGCAATTATAATATAACGAGATAACGAGGCACAAGATAGGGCGATATGAGAAAGTCAATATGCTGCCAAAAGATAAAAGGAGAGCAATGTCAATATGAAGTATTATTTCCATATGTCATCCTCGTATGATCCATGGTATAACCTGGCCGCGGACGAATATTTTCAGAACACCATGAGGGGCGACTTTGTAGTTTTATACCTTTATATAAATCAGAACGCAGTCATAATCGGGAAAAATCAAAATGCATGGAAAGAGTGCAACCTGGACAGCATGAACCGGGACGGGGTCAAGCTCGTGCGCCGGACCACCGGCGGAGGAGCCGTATTCCACGACATAGGGAACTTGAACTTTTCTTTCCACGCCAATGAGAGCAACTATGATTTAGAAAAGCAAATAAGAACCATTTTAACCGCGGTGCAGGACTTGGGAATCCAAGCCGAATTTTCGGGGCGAAATGACATAACGGTAGAGGGCAAGAAGTTTTCGGGCAACGCTTTCAGCATCAAGAAAGGCAACTACCTGCATCACGGTACGTTGCTCATCGATACGGACCTGACCCGGCTTGAAAACTACTTGAATGTTTCGGAGCAAAAGATACGTTCCAAGGGAATTGAATCGGTGAGATCCCGAGTATGCAACTTGAAGGATTATAACCCTGATATAACCGTGGATGACATGGTAGCTGCATTGAAAAAAGCTTTTGAAAAGCAATACGGAAAGCCGGAAGAATTCGTGTTTCCCGAAGGAGCGGAAGAAGAGATAAACGAGCTGTATCAAAGACACGCTTCCTGGGAGTGGCGTCTTGGCAGTGCCATGCAGTTTGATTATGAGACGGAACACCGGTTCCCCTGGGGTGGGGTTGAGTTGCTGTTATCCGTCAAAGACGGCCGCATCAATAAGGTTGAGATGTATACGGATGCGCTGGATACGGAATTGCCGGTTGTGATAAAGAATGCATTGACAGGTTCACGCTTTAACTCGGAGGAAATGTGGGAAAAGCTGAGAAAACACAGTTCTTCTGAGCAGATTAGCGATATGGCAGATTACATCCTTTCATTAAGGTTGTAGGTGGCGGGAGGGCAAACAAATAAAGCATTCTCCTTCTATTCTTCCTGCCACCAATAATTTGAAAAAGGTGTCCGGCATCAGATACAATAAGTTGTAATAAGTGCCAGACACCAAATGTAGACAATGGGACGGTCCTTTTTTTTAACTCAAAAGTACCGTCCCTTATGATTTATTTTTGCAACTCTTTTAGAGCGTAAAGTTGCGCTCCGGCGAGTACAAGCAAGTGCCAATCGGGCAGGGCGGGCTGATTGGATCGTAAATGTGCAAAAAATCGAGTTATGTGTGGATTATTGGGGCAATAACCTTGGAATTCCACACATAACTCAACTTTTTGTCCGCACCCCCAAGCTTTTACCAAACGCAAAAATCAAAAGGGACTGTCCCTTTTGATTTTTGCATTTATCTAAAGGTGTTGTAATCGATATTGTATTTCTGCATTTTCCGGTACATGGTCCTCCGGCTGATACCCAGCATCTCAGCCGCCTTTTTCACATTGCCCTGGCACTTTTCAAGGCTGGACACCACAAGGTTGTATTCGGCGGACTCCAGATTGAGGACTGAAGGAACGCTTTCACGTTCAACAACAGTTTCTTTTTTGATGTCAGAGATACCGGTGCTTTGAAGGATGTGGGTGGGCAAATGTTCGGGTAAAATCATGTTATTATCGGTGATGTTGACCGCTCTTTCAATGGTGTTTTCCAATTCGCGGATGTTGCCCGGCCACGTGTATCTCGTAAGTATGTCGTAAACCCTTGGGTCCACAGAATATGTAATGCCTTTCGACGAGCTGAATCCTTTAATGAAGTAATCCGTCAATTCCAGGATGTCATCTCCCCGTTCCCTTAAGGGAGGAATTCGGATGGAGAGGACGTTGAGGCGGTAGTACAGATCGTCACGGAAAGTCTTGTCCTTCACGGCCTCTCTCAGGTCCCTGTTGGTGGCTGCTATGATGCGCACATCAATTGGTTTTGGATACTTACCTCCGATTCTCACAACCTCACGGGTTTCCAGAACCCGAAGGAGAGTGACCTGAACGTCTAACGGCATCTCACCTATTTCATCGAGGAACAGGGTGCCCCCGTCTGCCAATTCGAACTTGCCCGGATGACCGTCCTTGTTGGCTCCCGTAAAAGCTCCCCGCTCGTAGCCGAACAGTTCGCTTTCCACCAATCCTTTTGGCAAAGCGCCGCAGTTGATGGCAACAAAAGGTCCGGTAGAGTATTTGCTTGCACTGTGTATGGCTTGGGCCACCAGTTCCTTACCCGTACCGCTTTCGCCCAGAATAAGAATGTTTGAACTGCTGCTGGCGGCCCTTTTACACTCGTATATCATTTTTTTAGTGGTGTTAGAGGAACCTATGATGGAATCGAAAGTATAATTGGGCTTAAAACCGCTGATGCGATTGACCAACCGATTGATCCTTTTCGTCTCGTTAAAGCGAAGCACCATGCCTTCCTGGAGGCCGTGACTGTCGTAGAGAAAGTTAAGGCTCATGTTGAACTTCATGGGAGGCGCAGAAGAATCCACCGGATAGACATCGATTTCCTTATTGTAGACTTCATTGTCCAGTAGAGAGGTGTTGTCAGCATCCGATTCATCGAAGCGGATAAACTCAAAAAGGCTTTTGCCTATGACGGATCGATTTCTCAAATTGAGCATTGTCAGAAATTTTGAGTTGACCTGGATAATTTCATACTCGCTGTTCAGCAGCACCAATCCGGAAGCCATGGTTTCAATAATCCGGTTCCTCTGGTTGCTCACTTTCTCCAGTTCCATATAAGCGGTCATAAGCCTTAATTGATTGGAAATACCGTCTACTGCGCTTATGACCATTCCCAAAGTATGGAGATGAATAGCGTGGGCTCTTCCGGTAATATTGAGACAGCCTAAGAGCCGTCCTTCAGTATCAAATATGGGGGCGCTGCTGCAGCTGTAGTCCTTATGAGGTTTTACATAGTGTTCTTCGCCCCACATCTGAATGGGCTTTTTCAAAAAAAGTCCCGTACCTATGGCGTTGGTACCGGCATATTGTTCGCTGCGGTTTGCACCTACCACCAGCTTTGAATACGACCTGCCGCGCTCTATAATATCCTGATCACCGATCAGGTCCAGGATATAGCCGTCTTTATCCGCTAGCAGGAGATAAAAACCGGAGCCTTTCACTATGGAGTACAGCTTTTCCATATAGGGCCTGGTAATTTCAATCAAAAACTTGTTGTCTTCCATCCTCTTTTGCAAGTCATCGGGGGGCAGGAGAGCTGTTTTTGAATTATATGGATCCACCAGGTAAGAACGGGAACGAACCCATGATTCGTAAATCTCCGGCCGGATGAAGCTGTAATCATAGGGTTCGTTATTGATAAATTTTCCCCAAGCTTCACGCAGCCTGTCATTGTATGTAGAATCGAAACCGTGCATTGTAACTCGTAACCACCTTTTCATATATATTAATGCAAAACCGTATTCTCGCCGTCCTCAATTTCTAAGCATCAGGCGATGCATAAGGAAATGACACGGTTTTCAGTATAGCACAATTTTTACTGATTGTCTAACGATTGTGTGACAAAACTGCACACGCGCCAATCAAGTGAGCAATTTAAGCCCATGTGACATATTTACACGTCCAATGTAAACGACACAGCATGACACATGTGTACACAATTCATCGAGTCAGTCCGCAGCGAGGCTAATTTGCCCATATTTTTACATGTCTATCCCATGAATATTGATAAAAAATAACAGAACGACAAAAAGTTTAAATCCCGGGAACTCCCTTGAAAAAAGCCGGGAGCGGGGATGCGAGACAAAGAAAAAAATAATTTTTTAACAAACCGGAGGAAGTTTGGTATGGCATTTGCTAATTACAATACTGAGAAAAAAATTTCATAATCCAACGCTTTTTTTATATATACGAATATATGCTAAATTTTTATGAGGAGGCAATTCATAATGAATGTCAAGACGTATTCAAAAGATCAATTGCTGGCTTGGTACGAGACGATGTACAAAATGAGGAGATTCGAAGAAGAGGTCTTCGAATTCTATAAACAGGGACTGATGCCAGGTCTTGCACACCTCTACATGGGTGAAGAAGCCGTTGCAACGGGCGTTTGCGCCGCGTTGAACGATAGTGACTTTATCGGCAGCACTCATAGAGGACACGGTCACCTTATCGCCAGAGGGGCAGACATCAAGCGGATGATGGCGGAAATCCTGGGAAAGGTGGACGGTTATTGCAGAGGAAAAGGCGGATCCATGCACATTATGGCCATGGACAAAGGAATTCTGGGCGCCAACGGCATCGTCGGAGGAGGAATCCCCATTGCTACAGGAGCAGCCTACATGGCTAAGTATAAAAAGACGGGACAGGTGGCCGTTTCTTTCTTCGGTGACGGCGCTTCCAATGAAGGGACCTTCCATGAAAGCATCAATATGGCCGCCGCTTGGGATCTTCCCGTGATCTATGTTCTGGAAAACAACCTTTATGGAATTTCCGTAGATATAAGAGATGTAACAAACACTCCGAACCTGGCGGACAGGGCCATCGGCTACGGCATACCAGGTGTTATCGTGGACGGCATGGACGTGACGGAGGTTTACGAAGCGGCTAAAGCTGCGATTGAACGCGCCAGAAGCGGAGCCGGCCCCACCCTGATTGAATGCAAAACCTACAGATGGCAAGGACACCATGTGGGAGATCCGGCAACCTATAGGAAGCGTAAGAGCGAAACGGAAAAGGAAGATTGGATGGCAAAATGCCCCATCGACTGTCTGAAAGCAGAAATGCTGTCAACAAAGAAAGCAAAAGCGTCGGATTTTGAAGCTATTGAAACAGCGGTAAACAAAGAGATTGAAGAATCCGTTAATTTTGCCAAGGAAAGTCCGTATCCGGATGTGTCCGAAGTCTTTCATGACATTTACGTTTAATTAGGAGGTAAGGATACGATGAAAGAAATCACATATGCCCAGGCGATTTGCGAAGCGCTGGATGAAGAAATGGAAAGAGACGAAAATATAGTTTTGTTGGGAGAAGACATCAGTTTTATAGGCGGAAACTTCAAGACGTCCGTTGGTCTTCTTGAAAAATACGGGGATATGAGAGTGAAGGACACCCCCATATCCGAAGCCGGATTTGTTGGAATGGGAGTTGGTATGGCCCTTACCGGTTTGCGACCGGTTATCGAATTGATGTTTTCCGATTTCCTGCTGGTGGCGGCGGATCAAGTAATAAATCAGGCTGCAAAGATCCGCTATATGTCCGGAGGGCAGGTAAACGTACCCATGGTAATCCGGGCACCCATCGGAGCCGGAAGATCTTCGGCGGCTCAGCATTCTCAGAGCATGCAGGCAATGGTTTCTCAATTCCCCGGACTGATCGTTGTGGTTCCGTCCACGGCCCAGGAAGCAAAGGGATTGTTGAAAACAGCCATAAGAGACAACAACCCGGTGCTTTTCTTTGAGCACAAGATGGAATATAACAAAAAGTTCCTGGTGGATGACGTGGTGGAGCCCATTCCTTTCGGCAAGGCCAATGTGGTCAGAGAAGGGAAGGATATCACCATCGTGGCGACGTCCTCTTTAGTAATGAAATCCCAAGAAGCTGCGGAAAAGCTGGAGAAAGAAGGGATTTCCGTTGAGGTTATAGATCTGAGAACCATAGTGCCTTTGGACATAGATACAGTAGTGGAGTCCGTAAAGAAGACCGGTAAGCTCATCGTTGCGGATGAAGCTCACGAAAGATGCGGTGTAGGAGCCGAAATCGGGTTCCAGATCATGGAGAAGGCTTTCTACTACCTGGATGCACCGGTGGGACGGGTCAACACTCCAAATGTACCGCTGCCTTTCAGCCCTGCACTGGAGTTCCCAATCATTCCATCCGTAGACAGAATCTATAAAAAGGTTGTAGAAATGGTCAAGTAGCAAGGAAGTGAGGAAGTCATGGCGGAATTGATAATAATGCCTAAATTAGGCTTTAATATGAACGAAGGAAAATTAGTCAAATGGTATAAAAGCGAAGGTGATGCCGTCAAAAAGGGGGAGCCCCTGTTCTCCGTGGAAACGGACAAGACCAATATTGACATCGAAGCCACATGTGACGGCTATGTTCGCAAACTTTTCATCGATGAGGGGGATAAACTGGCAGTGACGCTGCCCATCGCCATCGTAGCCGGCAAGGAAGAGAACATCGACGCGTTGATAGCGGATGCCTACGCCCAGTTAGGAAAAGAAGCTCCGGCTGAGGAACCGGCGGCTGTTGCGAAAGAAAGCACGGCGGAAAAAGCCGCTGTTGTCACAGTAGCCACAGCTGAGAAAGGGCCGGGAAGACATATAGCCACTCCGAGGGCAAGGAGAGTCGCAGAGGAGATGGGCATCGATCTTGCTTCGGCGGATATTGTCGGAACGGGATTCGAAGGCGGCATCTGCGAGAAAGATGTGCTGCAATATGCAGCTTCCGCTCCTAAGGTAAGAGCCACACCCCTTGCGAAGAAAATGGCTGAGTCTGCCGGAGTGGACATCTCTTCCGTGGCCGGGACAGGCGTAGCCGGAAAGGTTATGAAAAAAGATGTGGAAGGGGCATTGGCTTCTCCGGAAGCAGCTGCCGGGACAACCGTTGGCGAGCTCACCCAGGACGGAAAGGAAATCTTAGAAAAGGTTCCCTATGCCGGAGTGAGAAGGATAATCGGCGAACGGCTGTCTTCCAGTATGTTCTCCGCGCCCCATGTTTTCTTTACGCAGAAGGTGAATCTGGAAAAACTGCTTGAGTTGAGAAAACAGGTAAACGAAAGCCAGGACAAGAAGACGTCCGTAACGGATTATATTGCCAAAGCCGTAATTCTTACGTTGCAAAAATATCCGGATATTAACGCTTCACTGGTTGGGGACACCATTGAGAAATACAAGTCCGTCAACTTGGGAATAGCAGTAGCGGCTCCTTCGGGACTAATCGTTCCCGTTATAAAAAACAGTCAGAACATGAGCGTGGTAGAGATATCCGAAGCGGCTTCCGATTTAATTGAAAAAGCCAGGGAAGGCAAGCTCACCCCGGACGAATACTCGGGAGGCACTTTTACCATATCCAATCTGGGGATGTTTGGCATCTACCAATTCACTGCTATTATCAATCCTCCGGAGTCGGGCATCTTAGCGGTCAGCGCCGCAAAAGACGAGCCCGTTGTAGTTACCAATGAAAAAGGTGAGAAAGAAATAGCAATAAAACCGATGATGAACATTACCCTTTCTGTGGACCATCGAGTAATAGACGGACTTCTGGCTGCGCAGGCCGTGGCTGAGATCAAAGCATTGCTGGAGCAACCTGTGCGTTTGTTCCTGTAAAAGGGAGGGGTAAAAATAAATGGCAGAACTGATAATAATGCCAAAGCTCGGTTTCAACATGAGTGAAGGCAAAATCGTCAAATGGTATAAAAGAGAAGGAGAAACCGTCAAGAAGGGTGAACCTTTTTTTTCGGTGGAAACGGATAAGACTAATATAGACATAGAAGCGACCGCTGACGGTGTAATAAGGAAGCTTTTCCTTGAAGAAGGCGACAAGCTGCCTGTAACACTGCCCATTGCCATAGTAGGGGCTGAAGGTGAGGATATCGATTACCTTTTGGACGAAGCGGAAAAGCAATTAGGCAAAAATGTCTCCGCGCCTACGAAAGCTGCGGAACAGTCAAAAGAAGCGCCAGGCAAAGAGAGCAGCGGCTACGACTACGATGTGGTAGTACTCGGCGGCGGTCCGGGAGGCTATGTGGCGGCCATTAAAGCTGCTCAGGCGGGCAAGAAAACAGCTATCGTTGAAAAGGATCATTTTGGCGGGACATGCCTGAACGCAGGTTGCATACCTACAAAGGCTCTGCTTAGGAGCGTCCAGTCGCTGAAAGAGATAAAAGACGCTGCCTCTTATGGTATAGAAGGGCTTGATGTGTCGGGCGTTACATTGAATATGTCGAAAGTTCAGGCCAGAAAATCAAACATCATTTCACAACTGGTGAGAGGCGTGGAAGGTCTGCTGGCGGGCAACGGAGTCAAAGTTTACCGCGGAAAGGGCGTTATTAAAGATAATCACAGGATTCAAGTGGGCGAGGAATTTATCACGGCAGAATACATCATCATCGCCACAGGATCCGAAGTAAAATCTCTCCCCATTCCTGTGGATGGGGGAATGAAGATGCTCACCAGCAACGAAGCTTTGAACCTGGAGGAGATACCCAAGTCCATAGTTGTAATAGGCGGGGGCGTTATAGGAATCGAGTTCGCTTATTTCCTGGCTTGTGCCGGAAGCAAGGTCACTGTCGTGGAGTTTCTCGACCGCATACTGCCCATGTTGGATGAAGAAATCACCGACCAGGTGGCGCAAATGCTCCGGGAGTTGGGCATCGAAATCCACACCGGAGCCAAGGTCACGGAAGTTACGAAGGATGCGGTGGTATTTGAAAAGGGCGGTTCCGTTTATAAGCAGGAAACGGACTATGTGCTCATGGCTGTGGGCAGAGTTCCCAATCTGGCCGGTGTACCCTGTGAAGCTTTGGGAATCAAGACTGAAAGAGGAGCCATTGTCACCGGTGACACACTGAAAACTTCAGTGGACAATATATATGCTATCGGAGACGTAAACGGAAAAGCCATGCTGGCCCATGTGGCTTCCATGGAGGCGGTGGTTGCCGTGAAAGACATTTGCGGAGAAGAGGCCCGCATGGATTACGATAAAGTACCCAGCGCCATATATGTGAGTCCTGAAATCGCTTCCGTAGGGTTGACGGAGTCCCAGGCCCGGAGCAAGTATGGGGATATCAAAGTAGGGAGATTCCCGCTGCTCGCCAACGGGAAAGCCAAGGTGGAAGGCGAGGAAAGAGGCCTGGTCAAAGTGATTGTGGAGCCGAAATTCAATGAAATCCTGGGGATCCACCTCTACTGCGCTCATGCGACTGAAATGATTGCCGAAGCAGTATCCGCAATGAAACTGGAAGGAACTGCGGAAGAAATGGCCATGGTGATCCACCCTCACCCCACGGTATCGGAAGCTCTAATGGAGGCTTTTGAGGCTGCGGTGGATAAGGCAGTGCATTTCCTGTAGTGAATGCTCCGCAGCAAAGGGATGACTGAGCAGC
>DGEG01000007.1:16841-18388 GCA_002385825.1 Firmicutes bacterium UBA3932
ACTGAGCAGCAAAGGGATGACTGAAACGCACATGTGACATGGTGGCACACAAAGACCTTTCGTGAATAAAAATGTCACACAACGTGCCATCTCGTTAGGAAACTGATTAGCAACACAATGGCCATCCATAGCAAAAGGGCAAATATTTATCAAGAATTTGTGCTTAAATATATAGATAATAAAAGATTGATAAATGTTTGGCATAGTACTTGCTTTAAATTAGATACGGCTGGGATGCTAATGCCCAGTGCAATCATAAAAGATAAATGAGGAGAAAAGGAGAGACAAGATGATTAACAAGAAAAGAACGATGGCGCTACTGTTGAGCTTGATTATGGTTCTGACTCTGGGGCTGGCTGGCTGCGGTGGTTCCGGAGACGCTGAGGGTGAGGCTCCCGCCGGCGAAGTTTATGAATTTAAAATCGCCCATCTTCAAAACGATGGAGACGCCGGTGCTGACGCGATCACCTATCTGGGTGAAATCTTAGAAGAAAGATCAGAAGGAAGAATTGATGTAACAATCTACGGCAGCAAATCCATGGCTGGCGGAGACACGGAGCTCGGAGAAATCGTTCGTCAGAATACGGTACAGATGGTACCCGTTCCCACACATACCCTTGCAGCTATGGCGGACATTCCCCAATACAAGGTTTTCGAATTCCCGTATCTGTTCGAATCCTGGGATGAGATCTATACCGTTCTCGACAGCGATATGCACGCCGAATGGGCGAAAGTTCTTGAAGATCAGGCTGGCGTTGTAGTTTATGACGGACTTGTTAAAGGTTGGTTGAGCATCGGAACCAAGAAGGGTCCAATCAATACGCCGGCAGATTTAAAAGGACAGAAGATCAGAACCATGTCTACAGACATGCAGATGGGTCTGATCAATTCTCTGGGAGCAAGTGCAACCATCGTGGCTTACGGCGAACTTTATACGGCGCTTCAGCAGGGTACTGTTGACGGAGCTTTAACGGCTACATCTCTGTTTGAGTCAGACAGGTTCTGCGAAGTAATCGATCACCTTTCCGTAATAAGAGCAACTGCCCACTTCCACCTTCCTGTAGTTAACAAAGCATGGCTTGATTCCCTTCCGGAAGACCTCCGCGCCATCTTTGACGATTGCATGAAGGATTACGTAGCAAAAGCTCGTGAACTGGAAGAAGCTGCTGATGCACAGTCTATAATCAATCTTGAGGAAGTGGAAGGCGTAGACGTGAGAGAATACACCGAGGAAGAACTGGCTCCTTTCAAAGAAGCAACGAAGACTATGTGGGATGAATTCTATGATCTCCCTGGCGAAGGTGTAATGGATGCAGTCCTTGAACTGCTTGGAAAAGAGAGACCCTAGTTAGTTGCTAAAGATTGATAGACTCGATAATGGATTTATAGCATTAGACATTAACTAAAACAGCAATTAAAACAGCCGCCAGCGGAGGGGCAGCACGAGTTTTAGCACAGATTAGGTATCCCTGACGGCTGTTTTAAATTAAAAGACTATATTAAAAGACTCTTCGAAGCACTGTAATACCTGTCTCTTATACACATCT
>DGEG01000009.1 GCA_002385825.1 Firmicutes bacterium UBA3932
GTGGGTCAATTTTTCCCCGGCGATTTTGGGTCAATTATATCCCGGCGGTGACAATTCGGATATATTTATTCAATTAGTGTTATTCTCTGGAATTATTCTATTCTATAGCCTATTTAGCTTATTTGAACACCTAAGTGCTGCATTAGTGGGTGAGAAGGAAGGTGGAACCGATGGCCAATAACTATTAAATAAACATCTGTTATCTTGTTCTTTCGGTAACTGAAGATGAGGGTGAGGGCGATAGCAATGTTGCTATTGACAATAACAATATATTGACCGGGTTCTTGACGCGTGTAGAGAAAAGAAGAGAAATCCGACTTTTGTTACTATAGGGGGTTTCACCTTGTTAGGCACCGGTATCATCTGCTCAAACTTTAATATGCCCGAACAACGGACTTGAACCGACCGTTTTATGGCCCTACATTTTGTAGAGCTCCCACTTGCAATCTGAAATCAGGTACTTCAATTCGTAAAGCATTTCAATTCCATCGATCTTACTCTGGCACAGATAAATAATTGAGCGGATCCCACCTAATTTTGACTCCGTTACGGTAATTATTTTATCTATTCGAACCTCATGATTGCGTTGTTCTTTATCTGCGTATCGAAATTTATACGGAACCGGATGTTCTTTTCCTTTTGTGAATTTGACAATTGCATCAATAGGCTCTGATAGTATTTTCATCCGTCGCATCCTCCCATCTTAATAATTCGTCCTTTTATTTATAATATTCGTAAATCTACCATATCAGAACATATGTTCTTTTTCAATGGTAATTTATACCCCGGGAGGCCGTTCGCATAAAAAAGCAGAGAGACTCGCCTCTGCAGCTTGTCTCTCTGTCATCTTAGGTATTATGTTATCTTGAATCTGTCTTGCAGTATAAGTTGGCTTGTTACTGCAGTGATAGTTTATACGCTCATCGTTCCGGCTATGGTAAAAGCGATAACTGACAGGGTCATTCCCATCGCTCCATAAGGCAGCTGCGTAATGGCGTGACGGAAGTTATCGCATCCGCAGGCAGAGGATGTAAGAATTGTGGCATCCGAGTAGAAGCAAATATGGCTGCCCCAAACACCTGCAGAACAAACGGCTCCCACCGCGATGAACGGATTTGCTCCCAGCGCTGTGGCAAGGGGGATAACGATAGGCATAGCGATGACATACATACCCCAACTGATACCCATAACAAACTCTGTAATGCCGAAGGTGATAAAGATTACCAAGGGCAGCATGGCAGGTGACATGAACCGCATACCTACATCGATTACGAAATCAATAAATGCAATCTGGTCGCAAGCTGAGGCGAAGAAGTATGCTAAAACTACCATGAACAGCGGGAATAGCATGTTCTTGATACCTTTGATAAACAGGTCCATATATTCTTCCGGGCTCATAATTCCTGTGCCTACGTAGTAGATGAAAATGAAGGCGCAGGTAGTAATAACACCCTTCTGCATATCCACTTCGAAAAAGATCGTTGCCGCCACCAGACAGATGATTGGAAGGAAGAAGGTGGCCAGCTTTGGATTCTCGGGCACGTAAAAATCTTCGCCCGCTCTCATGTCGATTTTCTCCGATCCCGGAGGAGCCAGTTGTCCTGTTTCAGCTACGCGTTGATACGCTCTCTTCATAGGCCCTACTTTCGGTACGATGCCTATAACGACCAGAAGGGTGATTGTCATGGCAGCCCATGCGTAGAAGTTGTACGGAATCGTTTTAATAAAGTAGATGACTCCCTGTCCATCCGGCGCCAGACCGTGCTGCTCCATCAGATTTCCTATGAAGATCGCCCAGGTGGAGATCGGTACCAGCACGCATATGGGAGCGGCTGTAGAGTCTACCACATAGGCCAGCATTTCACGAGGTTGTTTATATCTGTCTGTTATAGGCGTCATGGAAGCGCCGAGGGTAAGGCAGGCCAGATAGTCGTCAATAAACATTACCACCGCCAGGATATAAGTCCAAACCAATGCGGCTCTTCCCGTCTTGGCCCGTTTGGAAACCCAGTCTCCGAAGGCAAAGGCACCGCCGGCTTTCTCAATGAGCGCAATGATGCTTCCCATCAGTCCGCATACGATGAACAGCCACGCGATATCTTCATCCATCATAATCTCCAGAAAGGCATCGCTTAAAGGAGAGAAGAATCCCCCTTTGTGGGCCATCAGAAAGCCCAGGAGTCCTCCCAACATCAACGATTCTAGAATCCGCTTTGTATAAAAGACATAAAATAAAAGAAACGCCGCGGGACATACGCTTATAATGCCGAACTCTTCCCCATAATCAGGCGAAAGAGCAATTACAATAATGAAGAACACGATCACAATCCCATATGTCTTCATTATTCTTGAATAGCCCTCATATTTTGAGTTCATGATTATGTAATCCTCCTCATTTCATATTTCGTCCTTGCGAAAAAATATCACCTCCCCATCGCCACAGGACATAAAAACTGTATGCAGATTTCATGCCTAAGTAAGGTCATTATGGCACATTAGTCTGAAACTTTCAAATATTTAATTAATTTTATGTGCTAAAAATAAAATGAAGACTGCAATTGACACGTTTTTATGATTAAATAAAATAAATTATTCCTTTTTACTGGAAATAATAATACATTTTTGGGATCGTTAGTAAATAAACGAGGGAAATATTCTCAATTGTGATATGTCAATGTCCGTTTCTAAATTCGTAAGCTTTTTCTCATTTCTCATAATTGACAAATTTCGATTTTTTTCTTGTTCTCTTAAATGTTTTTTTGCTCGTATTGTTATTGAAATAACAATACGAGCAATTCCCGGCGGGAAAACAGCTTATAGCGTCAGCGAATCTCGCCAAGAAACTGCTGAAGCCTGCGCGCCTGTTTTGCTTCCTCTTCTGCCGCTTCTTTGAAAAAGGATTGAAGATTTTCGTCCTTCATCTCCCGGGTATAGTGCATAAAATCTCTTACTTTTTCTTGCGTATCCAGCAGCGCTTTTTTCAATATATCTTCGGTGGTCATATCCATAAGATCGGCTCCTCCTGAAAATGTAGAATTTGTTTTGCATTGTTATGTTTTACAGTACGTATAAATCTATTCGTAAATTTAAAATAAAAAAGGAGCCTTCAATAAGCTCCTTTCATGCATAATGATAGATTCCCTTTCTGACGCTGCCGCTCAGTATTTTTCCGCCAAAGTTCTGGCAGCAAGGACACCGCTTGCCGAAGCCTGCGATAAAGAGTGAGTAACCCCGGAACCGTCTCCTAAAACGTAAAGCCCTTTTATCTTCGTCTCCAGGTTTTCGTCCACTTCAACCTTTGAGTTGTAGAACTTGACTTCCACACCGTAGAGCAGCGTGTCCTCGTTTGCTGTTCCCGGAGCGATCTTGTCCAATGCGTAGATCATCTCGATGATGTTGTCCAGTTGTCTCTTGGGGATGACCAGAGACAAATCGCCGGGCGTAGCCTGCAGGGTAGGCCTGGTAAAGCATTTTTCCATTCTGCGCTTACTGCTCCTTCTTCCCTTTACAAGATCTCCGAACCTCTGCAGAAGTACCCCGCCTCCCAGCATATTAGAAAGTCTGGCTATGGATTCCCCGTAACCGTTGCTGTCCTTGAAAGGCTCCGTAAATTTATTGGATACCAATAGGGCGAAGTTGGTGTTCTCAGTATGCATCGAGGGATCCGAATAGCTGTGGCCGTTTACGGTAACTATGCCGTTAGTATTCTCCGCAACTACTTCCCCGTAGGGATTCATGCAGAAAGTTCTTACCAAATCGTTGTACTTATCTGTTTTATATACAAGCTTGCTCTCGTAAACCTGATCCGTAATATGCTTGAAAATAACGGCGGGAAGTTCTACGCGAACGCCGATATCCACCCGGTTTCGAGTCAGGTGCAGTCCCAACTTCTCACAGGTCTCGGACAGCCATTTTGAACCTGAACGGCCGGCAGCAAGCACAAGATGTTTGCAGGAATACCTTTCCCCTTTATTCGTTATTACGGTAAAGCCTCCGTCAAGGGTCTCAACATCCGTAACCTCGGTATGAAAGAGCATCTCTACCTTGCTCTTTGAATATTCATAGATATTTTCCAGGATCTTTATGTTTCGATCCGTTCCCAAATGTCTGACCTTCGCATCGAGCAGATGGAGATTGTTTTGCAACGCAACCCTTTTTAAGTCGGAATTGGCCGTGGAGTATAGCTTAGCTTCAGAGCCGCCCATTTCGCATAGCACCTTATCTACATACTCCATCAACTCCATGGCTTTTTTGGTGCCTACATAAGAATGCAGTTCGCCTCCGAATTGCGTGGTTATATTGTATTTGCCGTCAGACAGAGTTCCGGCGCCGCCATATCCGTTCATGATATGACAGGGGGAACACTTGATGCAGGTCGGAGTCCGGCCTGCTTTGATGGGGCAATTTCTGTGGAACAGATCCCCGCCTTTTTCAATCATTAATATTTTTGCATCAACATTTAATTTTGTAAGCTCGTAGGACATGAACACCCCGCTGGCGCCCGCCCCTACGATTATGATATCGTATTTACTCATCTATGACCTCCGAATATAATTACATGTGTATTATATAGGAATCGTTTCTTCCCTTCAACGTCAAGTTATGATAATATGATTGGCAGAGCTTATGATAGGAGGGATCTTGGCTATGATTTCGAAGAAGAGACAATATTTGCTCATAGGACTCTTTTTTGTTGTACTCACCATATTGACTGCCATATCTTTTTTCCAAAGCGGTTTTGAAAAAAGAAACGCTATCTATGCAGTCATCTGCGCTTTTCTTGCAGTTATCTTCCTGAAAAATGCATTTTCAAACCAATGAAATCCAATAAGATAGATATGCCGGCAGGCTTTATTCCGGCTTATTCCCGAACAAAAGCAAAGCCCGCTGCGAGCGGGCTTTGTCTGTTTCCTCCGAGGAATTATTCTTCTTCCTCTTCTAATTCCCTTTCACATCCTGTGATTTCTTCAAACACTGCACAAACTCTTTCGTACTCTTCGTCGTCTTCGATGTCGATGAGCTCACAATCGTTCTCGTCGTCATCCAGTTCCCTATATCCGTAAAGGTAAACTTCGTCGGAACCGTCTGTTGCAAACAGGGCAATGTATTCCTTGCCGTCGACATCGAATACACCCATGACCTCACATTCTACCTCATGCCCGTCGTCAAATTCCAAAGTCATGATTTCGATTTCTTCGTCGGGCCCGCAATCGCAACCATCGCCGCAGCAGTTTGAGGCATATTTTTCTTTGTCTGCCATGTGAATATCCTCCTAAAAATATGAGCTTAATTAATTGGGTTCCATATTAAGGTACCCAATTATATGCTTACTATAACATCAACCTTCATTTTTCACAATCATATTGTTCAAATGTTTTTTAACACTTTCTGCGGCAACACGATTCATGCCGGGAATTCCCGCCAATACTTCCAGGTCCGCGGCTGCAATGGCTTCTATGCTCCCCAACTCTTTAAGGAGGGCGGTTTTTCTCTTCTCGCCTATACCAGGGATGTCATCCAAAACTGATTTCTTTAGTTTTTGGGCTCGCAGTCCTCTATGATATTCGATGGCAAAGCGATGTACTTCCTCCTGTATTGTTGAAATATATCTCAATAGAGTCCTGTTATCCTTCAGTCGCTTTTCTTCGCCTTGAATTATCAACCCCCGGGTCCTGTGCTTTTCATCTTTAACCATGCCGGCAACCGGAATCCGGACACCCAGAGCCGCAAGCACTTGCTCCGCAGCATTTACTTGATTTACCCCTCCGTCAATCAGCAACAGATCCGGCATGGGAACAAAACCGGGCGAACCGTCTAAACCTCTTTTAAGTCTACGGTACACCACTTCCTGAAGGCTGTCCGTATCCCCTCCTCCGGGTGCGGTCCTGATACGAAAACGCCGGTAACTCTTCCGGGAAGGTTCTCCGTCTTCAAAGACGACCATTGCTCCTACGGAATCCGTCCCTGCTATATGGGAAATATCATAAGCTTCTACCCGGCGGACCCCCGCAAGTCCTGCTTTTTGCCAAGCTTCCTCAATGGCCTTCTTCTTTTCTTCGCGCTGCCTGGCCA
>DGEG01000143.1:0-575 GCA_002385825.1 Firmicutes bacterium UBA3932
AGATGTAGGGAAAATATCTGGGTTATATTTTGGCGTTTTCTGCAGTTATCAGTTGGAATGTATACAATTATTTAACAAAGGGCTTATCGAAGAAGTATAAACCTCTGGATCTTACCATACTGCAGCAGATATGTGCCATATTGCTGGTTTTGCCCTATACAGTTTTCAATTTGCCCGATATAAATGTTATTGATTCACAGGTCGTCATGGGGGTCTTATACCTTGGCGTTGTAAGCTCTTTCATAGGTTTTCTCATATATGTCAAGGCAATCGTCGTTATCGGACCTACGCCCTGCGCTTTGTATTCCAACTTTCTCCCGGTGACAACGACTTTCTTTGGGTGGGTAATATTGCATGAATATGTTTCTTTCATGCAAATTCTCGGCGGCGTGGTTGTAATTGCTTCCGGCGCAGTTGTAATCTGGCAAAAAGGAAAAGAGGACGGAGAGCATGACGTACAGACAAATTTAAGTGTGAAAAACGACGGGGAAGGAAATTGAGCAAAAAACCGAGTTTTGTGTGAATAATACAGGAGATAACCTTAAGATTCCACACACAACTCAAAATTTTGCACA
>DGEG01000143.1:821-12482 GCA_002385825.1 Firmicutes bacterium UBA3932
ATTTTGCACAAGATCTCAATCTCTTAGCGTTTCCAAGAATTGATATGGGATCTTTGCCTCGGATAAAGCGGCAGGGGCTCACACTCTGTGAAAGATTTAGGGGCGGAATCTGCTAGTATGATTTTTCTAGTTGCCAAGCATGATTTTGCTTATTGGATCTAAATTTGATATAATTAATCAGGTTAATGACAGAAGAAATACAGATGGGACTTTCATCAAAATAACAAGAAGATAATAGGAACGTGTAAATATGCTGCGACTTTCAGAAAGGCTTGCCGCAATAGCTGATTATGTGCGTGAAGGGGAGACGATAGCCGATATAGGCACAGACCATGGTCTGCTGCCTATTTTTCTGCTTCAACAGAAGCGAAGCCCAAAAGTCATCCTCAGCGATATTCGCGAGGGGCCTTTACGAAAAGCTGAAGAAAACCTGGTAATCTATGCGCCAGGCATAGAAGCGGATTTACGACTGGGGAGCGGATTGGAAACATTGAAAAACAGCGAAGTTGACGTAGTAATCATTGCCGGCATGGGAGGGCATATGATCTGCGATATCATGGCTGCCAACCCTGAGAAAACAAGAAGCTTCCCCAAATTTATCCTGCAGCCCCGTACCGCTCAGGATAAACTTCGCATGTGGTTATATGAGAATGGGTATGCGATAACCCATGAACTTCTCGTGCGAGAAAGAAACAAAATCTGTGAAATCATCGTTGTAGATACAACTTTGCGCCGGGAGCGAATACAAAATGAAAACCAGTTGAAGACAAAGCTTTTCGATTTGGAATTTGAGATCAGTCCGTTGCTCTTTTCTAATGGAGATCCCTTGCTTAAAGAATGGATCGAGTATAAAATAAAAACCGAGGAAGAAATCATTGAATCTATTCGTACCAAGGGATCGAAAGCCAGTCTTAGCAAACTTAATAACCATGAACAGAGGCTGAAAAAATTAAAGGAACTGCACAAACGGTGTCTATTCAGTTAGCGCGTATATAGTAGTATAGGAGGTAAGAGATGGCGATCAGGATCGATGAACTGATTGATCAGTTGAGGGTCATTGCTCCCCGCGAGTTGGAAGAGGATTGGGATAACGGCGGCTTTCAGATCAATATGGGAAAAGAGAAGATAGAGCGTGTTTTGGTTTGTCTGGAGATAACCAACGCGGTCATTGCTGAAGCGGTAAAACGCAGGGCGGATTTTCTGGTAACCCACCACCCCCTCCTAATGGAGAAGATCGATGTGGTTGATGCGGGGACATTGACAGGAAATTATATCATTCAGTTGGTTCGTCACGGGATAAGCGTATATACGGCTCACACGTCATTTGATTCTGTCTTTGGAGGAAACAACGATTATTTGGCTGATCTCCTGGATCTAAAAAAAGTTAGAAGATTGAAGCTGTGGACTCCTTTGGGAGATAAGGAAATCATAGGTCGAATGGGAAGCTTTGAAAAACCAATGTCTCTCAAGGCAGCAGCGGACTTGGTGGAGTCGGTACTCAATTTGACAAAACCTCCAAAAATTGTCGGAAATCCAGATGCAACTATCGCCGAAGTAGCCATCTCTACCGGATCAGCGGGAGATTCCATTGATGCGGCAATACGCAATTGTTGTGACTTGCTCATAACCGGAGACGTGAGACACCACCAGGCACAAAAAGCAAGAGAAATGGGGCTGAATATAATCGATGCAGGACACTATGGAACAGAATACATTTTTGTAAAAAATTTTGCGGAGAAATTAAGAAAATCCGTTCAGAATCAAGTGGAAATACTGGAATCTAATGTCATTGTTGACCCATTTGATTTTATGTTATAATTAATATCGTGAGTAAGACGGACGGTCGCGTGAGCAGGAAATATCCTGTTCATGAGGAAAGTCCGGGCTCCATAGGGCAGGGTGCCAGATAACGTCTGGCGAAGGTGACTTCAGGGAAAGTGCAACAGAAACACACCGCCGATCGGCGCTATCGCCGAGGTAAGGGTGAAATGGTGAGGTAAGAGCTCACCGGCGGTATGGTAACATACCGGCCGTGCAAACCCCACCCGGAGCAAGACCAAGATAGGGAGGAAACTGCCGAAAGGCAAGTTCCTGAAAGGCGGCGGCCCGTCGCTTCCCGAGAGGTAGGTCGCTTGAGCCTGTTGGTGACAGCAGGCCTAGATAGATGATCGTCTGATACAGAACCCGGCTTACAGTCTTACTCACATTAAGCTATGGGGTCATGGAGACCCCATAGATGTTTTTTGAATAGAAGAAAGGAAATTTGATAGATGAAGCTTATAACCTGGAATGTTAACGGACTTAGGGCTTGCATGGGAAAAGGATTTTTGGATTTTGTGAGAAATGAAGCACCTGATATTATGTGCGTCCAGGAAACGAAAATGCAAGAAGGTCAAGCAGATGTTCCCCTGGAAGGTTACATACAGTTTTGGAACAGCGCAGAGAAAAAGGGCTACTCGGGAACAGCCACCTTCACCCTTAAAGAACCCTTGTCCGTTCAAAATGACATCGACTCTCCGGGTCACGACAGGGAAGGAAGAACCATCACCCTTGAATACGATAATTTCTACATAATCAATGTTTATACTCCCAATGCCCAGGAGGGGCTTGCGCGGATCGATTACAGGATGGAATGGGAGGATGCTTTTCGCAGTTATGTGAACAAACTGGACGAGAAGAAACCGGTTATAATATGTGGAGACCTTAACGTAGCGCACCAGGAAATCGACTTGAAAAATCCGAAATCAAATCGTGGAAATGCGGGGTTTTCCGATGAGGAGAGAGCAAAATTTTCTGAGCTTCTTGAAGCAGGTTTTACCGATACTTTCCGTCACCTCTATCCTGACCTGGAAGGAGCTTATACGTGGTGGACGTATCGTTTCAATGCCCGAGCCAACAATGCAGGGTGGCGAATCGATTACTTTTTAGTTTCCGACCGTATTAAAAATAAAGTTAAAGACGTAATAATACGCAATGATGTTTACGGCAGCGACCATTGTCCGGTTGTCATGTACATTGAACTGTAATAAATAATGGAACTTTTTCTCTCTATTCCCGTCTTACTTTTTGCCAACTGGTTCTGTTGATGTTCTGAGATAAAGAACTGTGAAAGGGGAGAAAGAGATGAAAAAGCGTATATGTCTCGCGCTGATTTTATGCCTCATTGTCTCAATGGCCATTCCGGTCTATGCAGGCGATGGTTACGGAAAAGAGCTGGAACAGGCAATTCTTACCGTAAAAACCATCGTTGAAATACCCGAAGAATACAAGGAGTTTTCATATTATACGTACGAGAATGAGACCGAGTGGGGCGCAGGTACTGTTTGGAACCTCAATTGGACAGGTGAGGAAGCCAAGGCGACGATACATGCTTCAGTGGACTGGAAGGGCAACCTGCTCTATTTCGAGCATTATCAGGTAACGGATGACTCAGGCCTGGCCAAGGTAACCAGGGAACAGGCAGCCGTCATATCAAAAGAATTTTTGCAAAAAGCCGTACCGGATCTCGCGCCAAATATGAAAGAAGTCAATCTGCAGTCCAATCTTCAGAACAACTATCGACATGTTTTCCAATACCGGTATCATGTCAACGACATACCCGTATCATTCATAAACGTTTCAGTACACGTGAATAAATATACCGGCAGCGTGGAGTTGTATGGCGGACTTGACGCGGGATTTGATCTGCCGGATTTTCCTGCAGCAGAAGGAATAATCACCCTGGATGAAGCGAAAGGCGCATTCCTGGAAGATATAGGAATCGAATTGATTTATAAATCTTATTATGACTACAAAAGCAAATTATTGCACGTTTTTCCGGCATACAGAATTGCGAACAGCACCAAAGCAATCGATGCACATACCGGTGAGGTGGTAGACCTTTACTATGGGTACAGCAGATTAGTCGCCGTGACGGGTGATGCCATGGACGCAGGCGGTATGGGAAGTTCGGAATCAGAGAACTTAAGCAGAGAAGAATTGGAAGCCATCGAAAAACTCGGTAAGCTTCTTACCAAGGAAGACGCTATTTCAAAGCTCGCTGAACAAATACCCTTGCGTATGAGAAATACAGACATGGGCCGTGCCTCCTTGAGGAAAGATACCATTGACCAGGAAAAATACATTTGGGAAATCTATTTCGATAATATGTACGGATCCGTTGACGCCCAAACAGGCGAACTTTTGAGCTATGGGTATTATGGCGACGATGCAGGTGGAAAACTTAACCTTACGAAAGATGCGGCCAGAAAGATCGCTGAAAACTTTCTTCAAAAGGTTGTCCCTCAAAAGTTTTCGGAGAGCAAATACATTCCCGATTATAACGAAGATATAATTATCTTCAGGGAAGAAGAGAAGCCTGAGGCGTACACGTTCCGCTACAACCGGGTTGTCGACGGAGTGGTGTTTATTGATAACGGACTCAATGTGGCCGTAAACAGGACTACGGGCAATATCACTAGTTATAGCTGCAATTGGTTTGACAGCGCAACTTTCCCGTCTGTGAAAGGTGTACTTACGGACTCAGAGATGATGGAAGAGATGATGAAGGAATACGCTTTTGATGTTGCTTATGAAAAAACAGGCAAAGACAGGCAATCTGACTTGGTATACGTCTTCGATCAGGCAGTAAGAGCGGCACTTTTTGAACCGTTTACCGGAAATAGGATTATGTCAAACGGAAAACCTTATGAAAGCGAAGTGAGGCCGGAATATCAGGATATCAAGGATCATTGGAGTGAAAAGATTGTACTGGAATTGATGGAAAACGGCTATTATTTGAAATCAGAACTTTTCAATTCCGACAATACCATTACACAAATTGATTTCTTCCGCTATTTGTTTACGCCAGAAATAAGATATTATGATGATGCAGATCTCTATGAAATGCTTGAAATGAGAGGTATTATCGAAGAAGGGGAAAAAGCACCAGAATCGCTGCTTAAGAGACAGGATGCGGCAAAATTCCTGATCCGATACCTGGGTCTGGGACTTGCCGGAGAGCGATCTGAAATATATACCAACAAGTACAGAGATAAAATTGATGACAATTATAAAGGGTATGCCATGCTTTGCTATGGACTGGGCATTATGCGCGGAGATGACAAGGGACGGTTTAATGGTACAAAGCCCATGACAAGGGCAGAAACAGCGGTGGCAATTTATAATACGCTCAAAGTGGAATAAAGAGCATAAGAAAACAAATTACATGGCATATATTAAGGTTTGTATGACGAAGGGACCTCTGCGAGGTCCTTTCAATATTTCATTGCAAATATATTGCTTTTTATTACAAAATCCCATTAAGCCTTTTCTTTTTAAAAGCATACATACGTGGCCTCGATTACGGATCGATTTCTAGTTGCACATATATATATGTAGAAATTTGTTTACAGGAGGGAATTTGTCATGCTATAATTAGTTGCAACAGACTGGGAGGCTGACAAAATAATGAAATTAGGGATCGATATTGGATCGACTACTATAAAATTGATTCTCCTCAGCACGGAGAATCATATTTTGTATAAAAAATATGAGAGGCATATGTCCAACGTTTTCGATAAATTTTCGGAAATGATTGGAGATCTGGTTTCGTTATATCCCGATATCCGATGCACCGTTGCCATAACCGGTTCGGGAGGCATGGCTATTTCTAATTTATTGGGAATCGATTTTGAGCAGGAGGTTATTGCCTGCAGCACCGCCGTGGAACGGTATATACCCGAGACCGATGTGGCTATTGAGCTTGGCGGCGAAGACGCTAAAATTACTTTTTTCGGCCCCTCTGTCGAGCAGCGAATGAACGGCACCTGTGCAGGGGGCACGGGAGCCTTTATCGATCAGATGGCGGTACTTCTTTCTACTGATGCAGAAGGGCTCAATGAGAGCGCCAAAAACCACAAATTAATCTATCCCATTGCAGCTCGCTGCGGTGTCTTTGCGAAAACAGATATACAGCCCCTTATCAATGAGGGGGCGGACATTTCGGATCTGGCCGCATCCATTTTCCAGGCTGTAGTCAATCAGACTATCAGCGGTCTGGCTTGCGGTCGTACCATCAAGGGGAATGTCGCTTTCCTCGGAGGACCCTTGGCCTTTCTTTCAGAATTGCGTAAACGCTTTATCGAAACTTTAGAATTGACCCCGGAACAGGTGATCTTCCCCGAGGACCCGGAATATTTCGTGGCCTTGGGAGCCGCATTACTATCAGAGAAAAAAGAATCCATTAAACTGGAAGAAATTTTATATCGTTTAAAGGATGCTGACGAGACTCAATTGAACGTTAGCAAGCTTTTGCCTCCATTATTTAATAACGAGGCTGAATATGAGGAATTTTTAACGAGACATAGGAAAAATTCCGTTAAACGTAAAGCATTGTCGGAAGCAAAAGGCTGCCTCTTTCTGGGTATAGATGCAGGGTCCACAACGACGAAAGCTGCTCTCATCGACGAAGAAAAATATTTGCTGTATTCTTTCTATAAAAGCAACGAGGGAAGACCGCTGGATGTTGTGTTGGAAATGCTCCGGGAGCTATACGACCTGATGCCCGAGGATGCATATATAGGAAAAGCTACTGTGACGGGATATGGAGAGGGCTTGATCAAAGCTGCGTTTCAAGTAGACTTGGGCGAGATTGAAACCATTGCCCATTATAAAGCTGCGGCGGAATTCCTGCCGGGCGTGGATTTTATTCTGGATATCGGCGGCCAGGATATGAAGTGCATGAGGATTAAAGACAATGCGATCTATAATATCATGCTCAACGAAGCCTGCTCTTCCGGTTGCGGGTCATTTCTTGAAACCTACGCAAAATCGGTGAACATGGATGTGGCCGATTTTGCCAAGGAAGCCTTGTTCGCAGAAAATCCTGTTGATCTTGGAACAAGATGTACGGTTTTTATGAATTCCAAGGTAAAGCAAGCACAGAAAGAAGGGGCGACCATCGGGGATATTTCTGCGGGTTTGTCCTATTCCATAATAAGGAATGCCTTGTATAAAGTCATTAAACTCAGAAATCCCGATGAGGCGGGAGAAAGAGTAGTCGTTCAGGGAGGCACATTCTTAAATGATGCTGTGCTGAGGAGCATAGAAAAAATTGTAGACAAAGAAGTTGTCCGTCCGGATATTGCGGGCATTATGGGTGCCTACGGAGCAGCTCTGGTCGCTCTTGAGAATTATAAGGAGGGAGAGCACTCGACTATTCTTTCATCTGATCGTTTGGGAGATTTCAGCGTAGATAATTCCCATAGAAGATGCAAGGGATGCGAGAACAATTGCCTGCTCACAATCAATATATTTAATGACGGCAACCGGTTCATAACTGGCAACCGTTGCGAGAAGGGTGAAGGAAAATCGACTTCGGAAAACAAACTGCCCAATCTCTTTGAATATAAACTGAACAGGCTTTTCCAATACATACCTCTGGAGAAAGACCATGCTCCTCGGGGAGAAATCGGAATCCCCAGAGTATTGAATATGTATGAAAACTATCCCTTCTGGTTTACTTTTTTCACGGAACTGGGATTTCGCGTAGTGCTTTCTCCCGTTTCTTCCAGAAGGCTTTATGAATTGGGCATGGAGACCATCGCTTCGGACACCATATGCTACCCTGCCAAGCTGGTGCACGGTCATATTAAATGGCTGGCAAAACAAGGCGTTAAGAAAATCTTTTATCCATGCATCAATCATGAGGTAGTTGAGGACGATGGAGCGCCAAACCATTACAACTGCCCCATTGTAGCCACATATCCGGAGGCAATTGTCGGAAATATGAAGGATGTGCTTCAGGAATACGGAGCTCAGCTACTGCATCCTTTCCTGCCTTACGATAATGATTTGCGATTGATAAAACGGCTCCATGAACTCTTTTCTGATCTTAGGATCAGCAAAAGAGAAATAAGAGCTGCAGTAAAAAAAGCGAGAGAAGAAGACATGGCTTTTAAAAGGGATATTCGTCGTCAAGGCGAAGATGCCCTTAAGCTGATCAAGAAGGAGAACCTGCAAGGAATCATCCTGGCCGGCAGGCCGTATCACTTGGATCCGGAAATAAACCACGGCATCGACAAGATGATCAATTCTTACGGAATGGTAGTGCTTACTGAAGATTCCGTTTGCCATCTTGCCGATTTATTGAGACCTATACGGGTCTTGGACCAATGGATGTATCATTCCAGACTTTATAAGGCGGCGGAAGTTGCGGGGGATCATGAAGAGCTTGAGCTGGTACAGCTGAACTCCTTTGGATGCGGCTTGGATGCGGTTACGACGGAACAAGTAGAAGAACTGTTGCAGAATCGTAACAAACTATATACAGTTCTGAAAATCGATGAGGTTTACAACCTTGGAGCAGCAAGGATCAGAATACGGTCCCTCCGGGCGGCCATGACAGAACGGGCAAAAAATAACATTAAACCAAAACCCTTTGGGAAACCGTTTAAAAGAAAACTGTTTACAGAAGAGATGAAGGAAGACTATACTCTGCTGATTCCGCAGATGTCGCCGATTCACTTTCAATTTGTAGAGGCTGCCATGCATGAGGAAGGGTATCGTGCGGTCCTATTGCCTTCCGTTGATGAAGAAGCCGTAGAGGAAGGGCTTCGTTATATAAATAACGATGCATGTTATCCCACCATCGTGTCATTGGGACAGATCATTCATGAACTGAAATCCGGCAAGTACGACTTGGACCGAACTGCAGTAGTATTTTCACAAACCGGAGGGCAGTGTCGTGCCAGCAATTATATTTCTCTATTGAGAAAAGCGCTGGTTGATCTTGGTATGGAGCAAGTGCCTGTAATCTCGTTTAGCTTGGTAGGTTTGGAAAGCAACCCCGGGTTTGTTATAACGCGGAGGCTTATCAAGAGGGGGTTAATCGCCCTGCTTTACGGCGATGTGCTTATGCGCATCCTATATGCAACGAGACCCTATGAGGCACAGAAAGGTTCTGCCAATGCCTTGGCTGAAAAATGGTCAAAGATTGCCCTTGAGAATGTCAGAGACGGAAACCTTAAAATCATGCGAAAGAATATAAGGCAGATGATAAAGGAATTCGATGAACTACCTCTCCGGGACATTCGGAAACCGAAAGTAGGAGTAGTAGGAGAAATCCTTGTCAAATATCATCCTATGGCGAACAACGATATCGTCAGGATAATAGAAGATGAGGGCGGAGAGGCGGTAGTTCTGGATTTAATGGATTTCTTTCTCTACGGCATGCACAGCAAAGAGTATAATCTCCGTTATCTGTCCGGAAGTTTTGCTACTATGCTGAAGAACAAGATGGCTCTTAATTTTATTGAATGGTTCCGCTCTGACGCACGTAAAGCTTTAAACGAAAGCAAACGCTTTCATGGCCCTGCTCATATCAAGGAAACTGCGGAGAAAGCAACGAAAATCGCTTCTCTTGGCAATCAATGCGGTGAAGGATGGCTTCTCACCGGAGAGATGGTGGAGCTGATTGACAACGGTGTAACAAACATCGTCTGTTTACAACCTTTTGCGTGCCTGCCCAATCATGTGACGGGTAAAGGCATGATCAAGGCGTTGAGAAATTATAACCCCAAAGCGAATATTGCTGCCATCGACTATGATCCCGGCGCCAGCGACGTCAATCAACTGAACCGGATCAAGTTGATGATGGCTACTGCCTTCAAGCACATGGAAGAGGAGGACCCGCCGCCTGCCGCGTAATGCGCAATATTGACTGATTAGAGGAGTAAGAACTCGTCTGTCTCCTCTATCATGATTTTTGATTCGGAAATGTAATTTATTTTGATGCGCATTGCACAGGAGGTTTAATAAAATGGGAAGACATGGAACTATAGCGGGCAGAAAAGCCGCTCAGGATGCAAAACGAGGGAAGCTATTCACAAAGTACGCGAGAGCTATTACCGTCGCTGCCAAAGCCGGCGGAGACCCTGAATATAATGTTGCACTAAAGCATGCTATCGAAAAAGCAAAAGCTATCAACATGCCCAGTGAGAACATTAACCGGGCCATTAAAAAAGGAACCGGCGAATTGGCGGGAGAATCATACGAAGCCGGTGTTTTCGAAGGATATGGTCCCGGCGGAGTTGCTCTTATAGTAGAGGTGCTGACGGACAACAAAAATCGAACCACGTCAACAATTAAGCATGCATTTGATAAAAACGGAGGAAATCTCGGCGTTCCCGGATGTGTGTCTTATATGTTCGATAGAAAAGGGATCATCATCATTGAAAAAACCGATGCCATTGACGAGGATGTCTTGATGGAAACAGCTCTGGAGGCGGGCGCCGAGGATATCGTTTCACATGAAGACAGCTTTGAAGTACAAACACTACCTGAAAACTTCAATGCGGTATCCGACGCATTAAAGCAAGGCGGCTATGATTTTGTCGATGCGGATGTTGAGTTGGTCGCTTCCATGGAAGCAACTCCGGGTGAGAATGAGCTAAAAGATCTCAAAAAATTGATCGATATGTTGGAAGAAAATGATGACGTGCAAAACGTTTACCACAACTGTGCAGTACCTTTGTATGATGAATAGTCTTCATACAATGAACAAGCAATAAACAAGTTTTGCTAAGTTTAAATTTCTTCTAAAACTTGATTCCCGTATGCCTGAATGTTATAATCATCTTGAAAGATGACGCACAAAAGCGAGCAAATGCTAATGGCGATTTATGAAAACATTGTCAGCATAGGGACAAGGAAAGAAAACATACTAATAAATAAGATCCTGAAGTGTTCGTTTAGGTTTTATAATCAAACCTACATTTAGTTCACGGGATTTCGGGTTTCCGTCGCCTATGTCAAGCCTCCTCGAGAGGAAGACAGAAGCAGGAATAGAAAACCCACCTATCTGAGGATAGGTTGTGAATTAAAAAACCTGACGACACATTCGGGATTTTTTATTTTTTCTGTTTGGCAGATCTAAATTAGTAAGTAGATATTTCATTTCAGGTCTATCCTTTCAGGTCTATAAAGTGAATTGTCTTGCATGCAAATACCCTTTTGCCTATAATGTGGATATGAAACGTATTTCCATTATCACAGGACATTACGGCAGCGGAAAAACAGAATTTTCCTTAAACTACGCCCTTAAGTGTTCCAGTGAAGGCAAAAGAACGGCTTTAGTAGACCTGGATATAGCAAATGTTTACTTCCGCAGCAGAGAACTTCAAGATATGCTGCAAAGCAAGGGCATTCAGGTCTATGGCAATGCATTTCGTCATGAAATAACCGCAGATTTACCTGCATTAGCACCGGAAATTCGAAAGCCGTTGGAGGACGAAAGCTGTTATACAGTGGTTGATGTAGGAGGAGATGAAAGCGGCGCCAAAATTCTCAATCAATTTAACAAATATTTTTTATCCAACAATTCTGAAATGCTTTGTATCATAAATGCTAATCGACCGGAGACCAGCTCCGTAAAAGGGGCTCTGCGGCATATAAGGCGGATTGAAGAAGTGACGAAGCTTCCCGTTACCGGGCTTGTAAACAATACACATATGCTGAGAGAAACTTCCATGGAGGATATAGAGAAAGGATTTGAACTTTGTAGCGAACTTTCAAAGCGACTGAATATTCAAGTAGTTTACAATTGTTACCCAGAAAGTTTATTTGACAACAGGGAAAGGGAAATCCGGGCGTTATCATTAAGCCTGTCTCTTATACACATCT
>DGEG01000061.1:0-1041 GCA_002385825.1 Firmicutes bacterium UBA3932
CAGATACCACCGGGTCGCATCTGCGCCGTACTTGTCAAAGAGTTCGAAGGGATCCACCGTATTGCCCCTGGACTTTGACATCTTCTTCCCTTCTTTGTCAAGAATCAGGTCGTTAACCAATACGTTCTTATACGGAGCCGTTCCTTTTATGAAGGTTGAAATGGCAAGAAGCGAATAGAACCAGCCCCTGGTCTGATCGATGCCTTCACAGATGAAATCGGCGGGGAAATGCTCCCTATCTAAGTTTTCTTTGTTTTCAAAGGGATAATGAATCTGTGCGAAGGGCATGGCGCCGCTGTCAAACCAACAGTCCATGACTTCGGGAATGCGGCTCATAATCTCCCCGCATTTCGGGCACTTGATATGGACTTCGTCCACGTCCGGTCTGTGCAGTTCGATGGATTCATCGATATCTTCAATGGCTTTTTCCACCAGTTCCGCCCGGGAACCGATGCTCTCCAAATGGCCGCAGCCTTCACATCGCCAGATGTTGATAGGAGTACCCCAATACCGGTTGCGGGAAATTGCCCAATCGTTGACGTTTTCAAGCCAGTTTCCGAAGCGCTTCTCCCCCACAAAGGGCGGGAACCAGTTCACTTTGTTATTGTTCTCAACCAACTGATCCTTCAGCTTGGTCATTTCGATATACCAGCTGGGTTTGGCGTAATAAATCAACGGCGTGGTGCATCTCCAGCAATGAGGATAGTTGTGCTCAACTTTTGCCTTGCTGTAGATTTTGTCTTCGGCGGCCAACCATTTAATGATGTCCACATCGAGACCGTCTTCCATTACGAAACGACCGGCCCAAGGAGTCTCCATGTATTTTCCCTCTTCATCCACCGGATTGGGAACGGGAAGATCGTACTTTCTGCCGGTATTATAGTCATCTTCTCCAAAAGCAGGAGCCGTATGAACGATACCGGTACCGTCCTCCGTGGTGACATAATCGCCGCAGGTAACATAAAAGGCTTTCTTATCCACTTCAACAAAGGGCATCAACTGTTCATACTCAATATATTCCAGATCTTTGCCCTTCATTTC
>DGEG01000061.1:1341-5072 GCA_002385825.1 Firmicutes bacterium UBA3932
CCCTGCTGTTCCACTTTCAAGTAATCGATATCCGGGCCGACAGTAAGGGCAACGTTGGCTGCCAGCGTCCAAGGTGTGGTTGTCCATGCCAGGAAATATTCGTCCTTATCTTTCCGCTTGAACTTCACGGTTACGGTGTTGGTCTTAACCTCTTTGTAACCTAAAGCCACTTCATGGGAAGCAAGCCCCGTTCCGCAGCGGGGACAATAAGGAAGAATTTTATGCCCCTCATAGATTAACCCGGCCTTGAAAAATTCCTTGAGAATCCACCAGCCTGTCTCAATATAGTCGTTATCCAAGGTGATGTATGGGTCATCCATATCGATTAAATAGCCCATGCGCCGGGTCATCTCACGCCATTGCTTTTCATAGGTGAATACGGACTCCCTGCACTTCTTATTGAATTCACGAATTCCGTATTTCTCAATATCCTTCTTTCCGTTCATATTCAGCTGTTTTTCTACCTCGATCTCCACAGGAAGTCCGTGGGTATCCCAACCGGCCTTCCGCTTCACCACATAACCCTGCATGGTCTTGTGACGCAGCACGGAGTCTTTCAGCGTCCTTGCCATGACGTGATGAATGCCCGGACTGCCGTTGGCCGTCGGAGGCCCTTCATAAAACAGGAAGGAAGGTTTTCCTTCTCTCGTTGTCACGCATTTTTCCAGCAGGTTTTCCCTATCCCACCTATCTGCCTGCTCGCTTTGGACTTCTGCTATCGGTCTTTCTGACAAATTTTCAAACACCATATGTGATCTCCTTCTTTTCTTCAGATTATTTGTTTAATCTGGATCAAATTTAAAAATCCCTGAATCCGTTCTTGCTCGAATTCAGGGACGAAATTACTCCGCGGTACCACCCTAATAGCGGAACCATTTTTTGCTAAGGCCCGCCTCTCATTTCCGCTTAACTCGCGGTGAAGTGTCCGCTTACTGTCATTTCGGCGGACAAGCTCCGGAGTGATCTTCGCTAAAGGTACTTTTTATATGATAGTACACTTGGTCCCTCTCCGACGGTTTTCACCGACCACCGCCTCTCTGTAGGATCAAGAACCAGCTACTCTCTCCATCACAGCTTTTTCCTTATTATGTACTACATTATTCTACTTATATACTTGTCTTCTGTCAACCGTGAGTTTGATGGGCCTCTTCACCTGCGCAGTCTTTCCAACAGCTCATATATAACGTTGCTGTGATAGCCCTGGTAGGCCAGTCTTCGTCCGATTCTTGCAATCTCTTTTTCGCTGAGGGGAGGCACTGCATCTTCCTCCGAAAGTTTACCTTGCTCGCGGCGGTCAAAATAGGCCGTGTCGGCTCGCAGATCCTGCCCCGTCTGTTGAAGGAACTTGTTCACATAGGCCAGGGCAGCCTTTTTCTCACCGCCGTCGCCGAAATGCTTTTCCAGCGCAAGTTTAATCGTCTCCGGAGAAATCCCTTTCTCAAGCAGCTCTCTTTCAAGGCGAAGAGGACCCCTGCCTTTCTCCATTCCATAGAGAATATATTTGTCACAATACCCTACATCATTGATTACACCGCATTCTGACAAATAGTCCAAACAGTCCTTGATCTCCAAGTTTGAAATGCCTTTTAGTTCTAAATATTTTTTGACTTCCAGTGCGGTCCGATCGCGTTTGCTCAGATATTTCAGCGCAAGATCTCGAGCATCAAGACCCATTTCCTACTCCTCCTCAATCTCTTCCTTCGCCATACCGCTCAAAGTGGTCCCGACTACGCCTATCACGATTAAGACCGTGCAAATAATTTGGTAGATGTATAAGGGTTCTCTTAAAAACACGACTCCCGCTATAATGGATATAGCGGTGGAGAGATTTCCAAAGATGGTCGCTTTCACAGCCTCCATGTTGGCAAGCATATAAGCGGCCAGCAGAGACGAGACCATAGTGGATAACACTCCAAGAAAAGCTGTAGCCAGTACAAATTCCCAGTGGAACAACGGCGCAAAATATTGCAGCGGTTCGCCGCTCGCCGCCCCTTCGATCAAGGTCATAATGTTGAACAGTAAACATCCGCTCAATGCGATGCAAAACGCGATTGTATACGGGTTGTATTCACTTCGTACTCCACGCATCAATACATTGCTCAACGCCATGAGTACACTTGATATGAACAACAGTATTAATCCTACCGCATTCACACCCTGAAAATCTTGAACGCTGAAAACAAACATGGCCACCACTGCGCTGATAGACATTATGATGAAAAAGTTTTGTTTCCATGTTCCTTTTTCGCCCAAATAGAAATAGGCTATGATCTTGGCAAAGATGGGAACGACGGCAAATATTATCCCGCTTTCAATAGACGTAGCATAAATCAGTCCGTATGCCTGAAATGCCATAAAACCCAAATAAAATGCAGCCGTCAATATCAACCTTTTCTTAGGCTTATTTGACAGATCAATTTTGCTGCGCCAGATAATTAAAGGAACTAAAGCAGCCACGGCGGCAAAGTTGTATCTATATGTCAGGATTTCCAGAGGCGTGGACATGCTCATGGAAATCTTTATTGCTAAAAAAGAAAAGCCGACTATAAAGGAGAAAAGCCCCGCCGCCGTATACACCAGCTTCATATTTTTACTTTGGCGGTTTTTCGAAGCCTTCTCCGGTTCAATCTTTTTCTCCATAACAGTTAATACATCCTCTTACTATATTGTTATTAATATTTCAACTGCCATTTGTTATCGTTATTTATCATAGTATTATGGTTGTTTACTATTCCTATTTACTATTTGTTATCTTGGTCGTGTCCCTTGTTTTTGTGTTGCAATTTTATATAATGTCGCGATAATCTGCAGTATTTCAGAAATCGGAAGTTTTTCGATGATCCTTAATTCCTCTGATGTTCTTTTTTTCGGCTGCGCAATATGCTCCGATTAACTTTTGGCCCAGATTTATTTCCTCTACATAGGCATCCGGCAGTTCCGAAATCAGGTCTTCGCCGGCCACCATATTAACATTTGAAATCTCCTGTATGAGTTTTAACCCTTTATATTTCACGTATGCTTCTTTCCGGACCCAGAGTCTGAAAAAAGCTTTTTTCCCCCCTCGTCGTACAAATTCATATTCCTCCGGAGAAAAAAAGCGTTTGGCAATCTTCTGCCATCTTTCATCAATATCCATCTCTGGGGCCTGATCGCTGTTTCTCTTTATCCGGTCCATATCCTCCAGATCAAATCCGATGGGCGCATCATCAATGGCGCATCCCCAAACGGAACCGGAATGGCTTACGGAAAAATGAATCTCCGACAAGTCCATAAAAAAAGGCTTTCCGGCAGGGCTGCGAAAAATACGAGCAGATTCAAGGACATGTGCAGGGATCTCCATTTGCATATCTCTGATATACTCTATACTGCAATTGCGAATGGCGTCCTCACCTTTTCCTATTTGATCCTTATCGTATAAATAAATGTGCACTCTTTCTCCGGCCCCGCTTTACTTTATAGATATTCAACAAAGTTTTCAATAAATCCATCCGAGACAAAACCGGCATGTTTTGTCTCTTAAATTCATTATAGCATATAGACGCAGTGTTTTACTATAATTAGCCATTTGTGTTTATAGTCGAGGTTTAAATTCAAGTCAACGTTCCTTGTCTACATTGAAAGTCGGTTGGTAGACAGAATAGGAGCACCAGCTTTGATTATTGTCTACATTACGGGATAAAAGTAGACAAAATTTGGACTTGAACTCGTATTGTTGTCTATATAGCGGGGAA
>DGEG01000015.1:0-2677 GCA_002385825.1 Firmicutes bacterium UBA3932
TAACGCGTGGTTTTCCTTATACAACAAATAAAGGAGACGGCGGTTGCCGTCTCCTAATTATAGTTCGTATAAATCTTCGTCCACCTGTTGGGACCTATTCATCATCAGATAACCGGAACAACGCCCGTTTCGCCTTCTTCCTCCTCCGTCTCCCCGTCGGCTGAGGAGCCAGGATCCAGCTTGTTCAGGTAATCCTCAAGCTCTCTCAAATATCTGCCGTAGGAAGCCCAATCGCCTCTCTGCTGAGCGGAAATCGCATTGTTATAAGCTTCTACGGCTCTGCGGATCAGCGCGTCCGTATCCAGAATTTCTCCGCCCGGCGTATCCGACGGAGTCTCACCCGGTTGCGGCGTTTCTCCGTTCAGAGGCGATCCTGAACCGGCGCCGAACATGGCATCCAAAGCCTGGGCCAGCGACGGCTCATAAGCGATCCTGTCGTTGTAGTAGATTATGACCCTCTTTACCTCAGGCAAGCTGCTGTTGGTAGCTTCCAGGTAGATGGGCTCCACATAGACCAGGGAATCTTCGATCGGGATTACGAACATATTGCCCCTGTTATAGCTTGAACCCGCCGAGTTCCACAGGGAGAACTCCTTGGAGATCTCCGTCTGCTGGTCTATGAAGCTCTCGACCTGCATAGGCCCGTACACGATCTTCGACTTCGGCAATCTGTAAAGTATCAGCTCTCCGTAATGATCTCCGTCGTTTCGGGCAACCAGCAGAGCCATCATATTCTTCTTCCCATAAGGTGTGTAGGGAATGGAGTTGATAAACTCTTCCTTCTCTTCTCCCGGCAGCTTCATGATGTAGTAGTTGGGATGCATCTGCTGAGGCTCTGTTCCGTAGATTTCCTGGGAGATTTCCCATCTGTCTTCATCCAGGTAAAACACCTTTACATCGTTCATGTGGTATTTGGTATAGATGCTCGCCTGGATAGAGAAGAGCATGTTGGGATAACGAATATGCTTCTGCAGGGATTCCGGCATTTCGTCGAAATCCTTGAACAGCTTCGGATAAATCTTTTTCAAAGTATTTGCAATAGGATCCTCATCATCCACCAGGTAGAAATTCGTATGTCCGTTATATGCATCGATAACTACCTTGATGGAGTTCCGAATGTAGTTGACCTTGGTGTCCGGGCTGAAAGGCTCGGAATAGGGGTAGTAGCTGCTATAAGTATAAGCATCTATCATCCAGTAGAGCTTTCCATCAGCGACAACGATGTAAGGATCCGCATCGTAGCTCAGGAAAGGAGCTATCTTTTCCACTCTCTCCCGGATGTTCCTATAGATGTGAATCCTGGAATTGCTGTCAATGTTGCTGGAAACCAATATCTTCAAGCTACGCTCCCTGATGGAGAAGAGGATGCGGTTGAACATGTTCAAGGGAATTCCCGCTTCTCCCTCATAGGTAGTGTACACGTTGGTATCTCCACTGGGATAGTCAAATTCCTGCTCATCCGTATTGGTGATAACGTACTTGTATGTCAGTTCGCCGAAATAGATCTCCGGACGCTCCACGGTGATTTCATCAACAGCGGATTCGGGCGGGATGTTCTTGATAAGCATATCCGGCTGCCCGCTTTCCGTAACTTTATCCACCCTGGAAAGCACGATGCCGTATCCGTGAGTATATTTCAAGTGTTTCGAAAGCCAGGGCTGATCCATGATCAGCGGATTCGTCTCATCGATTTCACGAGCGGAGAGGAAGGTCTGGGTGTACTCCCCGTTGATCATGTAACGGTCCACATCCACATCGTTGAACCTGTAATAGGTTCTCAGGTTCTGCGCCTGGTTGTAGAACTTCTCCGCTGGCTCAAAGTCGTTAATGCGGATATTGGAAATGGTGCCCATGTTGTTAATGATGTCTTCTTTTGTGAGCGTATTCGATGCCGCAAATTCCTTAGTCACAATATCCTGCAAGTCATAGGCATACTGGGTATAGGTGATGTTGTTCTGCAGGTACGGATATTCCTTGTTGATTTCATCCGGCGAAACTATGAAGTTCTGAACCGTCATTGCTGCACCGCTTCCGGCAACGGAGAGGATGATCATAATCAGAGGCACCGCCAGCATCATCTTGGGTTTTCTCTTTTGGAATCCCACGACAAAAGTAACGGCCGCCACCACCGACAGCGCAATCAGCGCTCTGTATATCCAGAGGGTAACGTTGATATCCGTAAAACCGGCTCCGTACACCACTCCGGTGCTTGAATACAACAACTGGTATTGCTTGAGCCAGAAATTCACGCCCACCATAAGGAAGAAAATCACGCCCAGCACTTTAATTTGCTTTGAGGCGATGGCCAACAGCTGTTTCAGATTATCCTTGTCAAGCTGTGTTGAACCTCGTCCCGGGGCGTTGAAACCTTTGAACATGCCGCCGAACATGTCGTTTATGTTCTGGCCGAAAGCACCGAAGCCTTGTGAGAAGTTTCCGGTGTAGCGCTGCTCACCGTTGGGACCATATTCGAACTCGCCGCCCTCTTGGCGTTCAAAAATCCTCGGCCTCCTCAAGGAAAGCAGAAGAGAATAGAATATGAGCGTAAGGATCACAAATGCTATAATGACCCCGATGAGAATCTGGCTGGCATGGGTGATCAGCTCCAGCCGGAAAATGTAAAAGGAAATATCCATATCGAAAATCGGATCGGCTATTCCGAATTCCGTGCTGTTGG
>DGEG01000015.1:2878-6702 GCA_002385825.1 Firmicutes bacterium UBA3932
CGCTTGTAATATCCTCTCTTCAGTCCCATCAAATAGAGGTAGGACAGTATCGTAAGGATGAGGAAAGTGGGAATTCCCAGCTTTAACTGTGTGAAAAGCTGTTTAAAGAACACGCTGGTATATCCCAACTCTCTAAACCATAGATAGTCGGTAATGAAACCGATCAGTGTCCAAAACAGTCCCACTAAAACTACTAAAATAATGAGGATCGCGGTAAGCCCGATTCGTCTCTTGTTCAAAAAATCACCTCTCTCTTGTATTGCCGCTTATTTCAGCAGCCCTTCGAGCGCAGCTAAAGCTTCGTCGGGAAGCTGGTCCCGTCCTCCTTTAAATTCTTTTAACGAATTCAGGAAATTAATCCTGTTTTCTATACTATTCTGTAGAAGGTCTATGTAGTCTTTGTCATTGAAATCAGGTACAAAGCCTTCTACGTCCACGGTCTTAAGCCCTTTGTAGTTGCCAAAATCCTTGAACTGAGCCGTCTCATCCACGATCTGCTCAATGATGTCAATGGTCACCTCTTTGGGAATTTTGCGGTCGAGGAAGTGACCGGTGTTGATGATATAGCATGCCACTCCCCGCTCTTCAAAAAGCGCTTTGAACTTATAATAGTCGTCCTTCAGCGCATAAGTTCTGAAGGGGTTTGCGTAGGGTTCAAAGACCAGGGCATCTTTGTCCACGCCCTTTAAAAGCTTTTCCGCCGTGGTACGCTTGGTTGCCAGACAGGCTCCCATAACCGATGCCAGCACGGGATCCTCAATCTTCACCACAGGAGGAAGGGAATGGTCCTTCATGAGCCATACGATGGTGTTGATAGGTTCCTCCAATTTGTCCACCCGGTTGGCAGCCCAAAGCTTTGATTTTATCGCGCGGCCGTTTCCGTTGCGGATATCCTCCGTTACGGGAACCAGTTTGCCTTCCGAGTCAATGGTGGCTCCGCAGTTCTGCATGGTGATCAGGTATTTGTTATCACCGGAAGTGAGGGGATAATCCTGAGTTTTGTCAAAATATGAAGGTTCCAGCGCCACGGAAGATCCGTTTTCCGTAGAGATGATATATGCATCGTCGTGAAGCACTGTAACATCGTATTTGCCCTCATGCTTTGCGTGAGTCAGTGTGGATTTACCCGAACCTGAAAGGCCAAAAACCCCCATGACGTGCTTCTTTCCATCCTTGCGAACCATGCGCTTCAAGCCGCCGTGACAGGAGGCGTAACCGTTGCGGTTGGCCACTCCCCATGCCAGGGTAAGGGTTCCCTTCTTATGTTCTCCGAAATAGCGAAGACCCAAAAGCGCGGCGCAGTTGTGCTCCGGATCAAAATAGGCCAATCCGTTGGGATATCTTTCATCCGTCCAGTCGGGATCCGATAGGATGTAGATGTCCGGCTCGTTGCCCACGGGCCTGGATTCTTCGTACATTTTGTTGTAAAAGTCGTTGATGTACTGGAAATTCAGAAGCCAGTTATACAGAGTGTTTTCGTAGGTTTCAGGAACCAGCAGGTTAGCTTTTATAATAAAATCCTGGTCAAGACCGATATACGCTTGTGTATGGAGCATTTTCTTATATCTGGTCTTGTAGACGGCTTCTCTTAAAATGGCTGCATAATCGGCCTCTACAACGTCTTTTTCGCCCAGAATGACCCGCGCACCGGCGAATCTTCCTACAGTTTCGCCGTCGTTAAACAGTAAAATTTTCGCATCTTCGGGCAGGCCGATCTCCTCCGGTTTGTACACAGGCATGTCCAGTGTAATGGTCCCCGGAGATTTCCTGGCCATATGATACGCTTCTTTTAAGTCCAGAACTTTTCTGACGTTGTTGCCATAAAAGGCCGTTTCAATGGTTGTGCGGGAGGGAGAAAATGCGATGTTGCCCAGACAGATCTCTTCCCTCTTGAACATTGATTTTGTCGACATACTTACCTCCAAAGCTGATTTTTATTAGTAATTATAATCTCGCCGAGTTTCAGCGGTTTTTCATTTTTCTAATATCGGCTCCACGTGTATCCGACCGGGCGAGTATTATTATTCTACCCGAAAAAATTAGTAAATCTACAGAACAAATAAATTCGCAGGCTAAATTTATATAATTAATATGGAATTAATATCTATAGTAGTTGGTAATTTTCATTTCTCCGTCAATCGGTTCCAGTTGGTAGATCCAGTTGTATTTCTTAATTGAAGTGTTACCTCCCTGGACCTCTTTGATCTCCTCATAGGTCCAAGCGTAAAAACCTTGCTTTCCTTCACGTATCTCTCCTATTTGCAACAACAGGAAAGTCTGTTCCACCTTTCCCACCTTGGAGAAGGTGGTTACGTTATTGTACGCCTTGCTTCCTTTTTTAGTAAGGGCGATTACGTCGTCACTGTCTCCGTTGACATAATCAACCCATTTGGAATCGAAATCTATGAGTGTGGCAACGATTTCCCGGTCGTAATAAAAATGCTTCCCGTTTTCGTCCGTATACCAGTGATTGTTTTCAATGGGTTTCGAATTCTTAATATCGACAATGGCGTAATCCTTGCCCGACTCCCAAGCAAGGTTATCGTTTGCCTCTACCTTGCCTATATTTTTATTCAGACCGGATACAGCGGAGATGAGGGCATTTTTATCTGCCGCCGGTGTGGTATCCGGCTCCTTGTCCGTATCCTCTTCCTCCTCGTGCAAACCGGGCTGATCGCTTTCCTCTTCTTCGGGAAGAATTGGAGCTTCTGCTTCTTCCCCGCCGGCGCCCTTGAAGAAGTTCACGGTCTTATCTTTCCAATCCGTCAAGGTCTGGATTACTGCCGTATTGATTTCTCCGGCCTTTTTCGCTGCATTGCTCTCAGGCATAAAATATTGAATGCCCAATATGATTGCTTCCGCCAGCAGCGCAGCGATAATCACTACAAGAATGACTCTGCCTATGTAACCTCTTCTTCTTACTTCTACCTCTTCTTCTTTACTTTCAAACCAAAGGGGGACAAGTTCCTGATCTCCCTCCGCCGTATCCTCGGTTTTTTCCGGCGTCTCCTCTTTTTTATCCGAAATGTGGTCTTTCGACCCCGATATATCCTCTTCTCCGCCAGATAAATCTTCTTTCTCTGCCATAAGATTCGACGCTTCATCGCCCGGTTCCGGCACTTCTACGTCCAAGCCCGGCATGTCCTCTTTTTGGCCAAGCGCTTCTAAGCTCTGACTGCGCTCTGTCTCGCGAGCTGCCTCCTGCGCTGTTTTGCCCACCCATATTACTTCGGGCTCTTCTTCCTCTTCATCAATGAAAATCTCATCGTTTTCTGTAATAATTTCTGCCTGACTCTCTTGGTCCTGGTTTCTCTGATCTTTATGTACATTCATGGATTTAAACACGGATTCTGTTTCTGCCTGCTTTTGGCCCGGAAGTTGGAATTCAGGCACTTCCTCTTCCTCCAAATCAAATGACGAAGAAACTCCTTCCGCCGGGTTAAATGACGAAGAAACTATTTCCTCCGGTTGAATCTCTTCCAGATTAAGCCGGCCCGTTAAATTCATCCGTTCTATGCGGGAATGTTTCTCCGTAGGTTTGGAGTAATCTTTTATTTTTTCGTATTTTCGATCCAGAAGTTCCTGGAAATCCTCCATGCTTTTATCGAAGGTAAAATACCGATCCAACTCACCTGTCAGATCCGGTGCTGACTCACGGGAGGCTTGCGTTAGTCCTATATCATCACCATTCAGGTTCCAACGGAAATTCACTTCTTCTGTCTTCCTCGGTTTCGGGAAACCGCTCAAATCCCATTTAATGGGCACATCATCGGATGACTCCGCCGACAAATCTTGTTCGGCAACTTCCTCATCCGTTTTTTCCG
>DGEG01000015.1:6931-7067 GCA_002385825.1 Firmicutes bacterium UBA3932
CTCAGTGGGCTGCCGCATATTTCACAGAACATAGTGCCTCCTCTGCAGTTTTCCATGAAAAACAACTTGAATTAACCCCTAAAGATTATTCTATTATTATAATACAGCCCCCAATATATAGCAATTATTTGTTTCC
>DGEG01000008.1:0-550 GCA_002385825.1 Firmicutes bacterium UBA3932
CATGCCGGCTATAATGCAGGTTGTGGGGAGCGTCCGTCATCAATGCTTCAAGGGTCCTTTTTCTGTCGATTAATCGCCGATCCCGCAGGTCTGCTCCATCCAGCGCCAGGAGGTCGAAAACTATATAGGTCAGATTTCGGGATTTTGGATTTTTCATATATTCCTGCAACGCCTGGAAATCAGTCTTGCCTGACTCGTCCGTCACCACCATTTCCCCGTCCAGGACCATAGACCTTCCCGCCACCCAATCGGCAAGGGACGATGCCACGTCAGCAAACCGCTTTGTATAATCATTTCCATTGCGGGTCAGCAACTGAACAGTATTACCTTCCACATAGGCTAAGATCCGGTATCCGTCATATTTCAGCTCATAAAGCCAATCGTCTCCCTCAGGTATTTCCGTTACAAGCTTTGCCAGCTGTACGCCGGCTCTGTCAAAGGGGTTTTTTATAACTTTATCGTCTCGCCCCTCTTCGATTTCAGCCATCGTGCGCCCTGTCCGGATGCTGGTGGTGTAGTCGGATATTCCGCTGTCGTCTCTTGCCAGTTC
>DGEG01000008.1:738-32000 GCA_002385825.1 Firmicutes bacterium UBA3932
CCCTCATCCCAGATCATCACCGTTCCGCCGCCATACTCGCCTTTGGGTATCGTACCTTCAAAATTTCTGTAGTCCAGGGGATGATCCTCCACCTGCACGGCAAGCCTTTTATCTCTGGGATTGTAGGAAGGTCCTTTCGGCACTGCCCAGCTCAAAAATCTCCCGCTCCATTCAAGGCGAAAATCGTAATGGGCATTTCGTGCTATATGATGCTGAACCACAAATCGTAAACTTTCTGAAACATCGCCTTCCGAAGGCACCGGCTCCACAATTTGTCCTTCCGGCTCTCCGGTTTTCCCGAAATCTCTTTTCTTGTTGTACTCCTCAAGAATTTTTTGTGCCATTACGCCAACTCTTTCTTCACTTTCTCCTTTTTCACCTTTTCCACACTGGCCTTTAGGGCCTCCATAAGGTCGATAACCTTGCCGGGGCCTTCCGACTCAGGCGCGACGACTTCCTTGCCTGATATCTTGGTTTCGATCAACTGGCGAAGTTTGGCCTGGTATTCATCTTTATAGCTTTCCGGATCAAAGGGCGTGTCCATGGAATTGATCAAAGTCCTTGCCATATTCAACTCCGATTCGGAAATCTCCGGCTTCCCATAGGGTTTTTGCAGTTCTCTAACCTCGTCTGCATAGAACATTGTGGAGATCAGGATGCCGTCTTCGCGAGAAATAATGGCCATCAATGTGTCTCTCGTGCCCATGACGGTTTTGCCGATAGCTATTTTCTGTTCCGCCATTAACGCGGCTCGGAGCAGCTCAAAGGCCTTTTCTCCTCCCGCCTCGGGCACGGCTTGATAAGTTTTGTCATAGTAAACGGGAGAAATCTGGTCAAGCTGTGCAAAGTGCAGAATTTGAATGGATTTTTCTTTCTCGGTTTTTATTTTTTCGATCTCTTCGTCGGTAATGATGACATATTTGTCCCTATCGTATTCGAAACCTCTTACGATGTCGGCAGATGTCAATTCCTTGCCGCAATGTGCACAGGTTTTCTTGTACCGAATGCGGCTATTGTCTTCTTTATGAAGCTGATTGAAGTGAATATCATTGTCCTGGGTAGCCTTATACATGGCAATGGGAATTGCCACCATGCCGAAAGTTATGACCGTTTTACGTGACGCCATCTGAATACACCTCCCAGGAGGTAGTTTTTCCGATGGGCTTATAAAATATCCGGTATGGAAAAATCCATGGCCGCCGGAAAAACGGAGATGTTCAATTTCCCTGAAGTAAATACCTCGCCGTCTACACAGATCTTCATGGTGTCTTTCGGCTCAACGGTAAGGGACCGGCATTGAACGTAGGTTACAATATCCTTTGCAACCAGAGTATCCAGGTGGGTTCCCTTATAATATTTCGAGATGAAGGATGCAAAGGTTCTGCGATTGACCTTGTTTATAAGGCTTACATCCAGCAATCCGTCGTCCACTTTCGCCTTGGGAACTCCCTTAAAACCTCCGCCGCAAAACGCGCCGTTCCCCACGGCTACCAGGGTAAACTCTCGGTAAAACACCCTTCCGTCCTCGAGAGTCACTTTCAGATTATAACCTTCATTGCCGGCAAATACTACAGCCACCCCTGCAATATAAGCTAAGGGGCCCTGAAGAAAGGACTTCTCCTTGATTGCTTCCATCTTGGTTACTACTTCGCAATCCAGCCCGATATTGAGCATGTTGACGATAATCCTGTCACCGTATTGAATCAGATCTATTTTCTTTGCCATGCCTCTGATCTGGCTTTTTATATCCAAAAAGGCCTTGGGGTGGGCAAAGTTGCGGGCAAAATCATTGCCGGTTCCCGCAGGGATGAATGCAATTTCCGCGTTGGGGAAGCCGAAGGCTCCATTGGCCACCTCATTCAGTGTGCCGTCACCCCCGACAGCATAGAAACGCAGCTTTTCATCGGGAAAAGCAATACACCGGTTCCTGACATAGTTTTCGCCGTCACCGGTATTCATGGTCCGATGAATTTCGTAATCTACATTTTCAGCTTTGACGGCTTCAAGTATTCGCGGCAGAAATTTTGATTCCGCATCCCGATGTCCCGCCACCGGGTTCAATATAAAAATATGCTTCATTCGTTTCCTCGACTATCTGAATTCGTTATTTATTCAGATTACCATAATGTAGGGTGCATGCACAAGCAAAAGCCCGGGTAAACGGTGTTTTTTGCTTGCTATTCATGGTTTAAAGGACATGGTTGGGCAGATAGGACAATCTTGACGGTGTATTGTTTTGGTAGTAAGATGAGTTTGATTGAATAATCTGTAAATTTTTTCAAGGTTATGCAAGCGCCTAAAGGAGATTAAAAATGAAACCACAAATTAATCCCAATGTTTCCGTAATCGGAGTAGCCATCGATCTCGGAGCAGGTACTCCAGGAGTAAGCCTTGGTCCTGCCGCGATACGGTATGCGGGCTTGATGGAAAAACTTGAGAAAATCGGATACAGCGTAAGGGACGAAGGCGATATACTGGCAGACAAACCCGCAACCCCTGTTCAAAACGGCTGCAAATTGAAATTTTTAGATGAGATTACAAGGGTAAATACGGAACTGTGCAACAAGGTCTCCCAAGTTATGGCAGAAGGCAGGTTTCCTCTGGTACTGGGAGGCGATCACAGCATTGCAATCGGTACCATTGCGGGTGTGGCTCAGCATAAGAAAAATTTAGGCGTAATTTGGTTTGACGCCCACGGAGATATCAACACAGAAGAAACATCTCCCTCGGGCAATATCCACGGAATGCCGGTAGCAGTCAGTTTCGGTTTCGGCAATGAACGCCTTACATCTATCGGTGGTCCCAATAGGAAATTGCGGCCGGATAGATTCGTTTACATCGGTTGCAGGGATCTGGACATGGATGAAAAGAAAGTCTTAAAAGAGCTGGGTGTTACGGTCTTTACCATGCATGAGCTGGATCGATACGGGATGACGGAAGTAATCGGAAGAGCCATCGAGATTGCAAGCGACGGCACGGACGGGATACACGTGAGTTTCGACTTGGACAGCTTGGATCCTCTGTACGCCCCCGGTACGGGAACGCGAGTGCCGGGTGGATTGACCTACAGGGAGGGTAACCTGGCGCTGGAAATGATAGCACTGACAGAAAAACTCGTAAGCGCCGAGTTTGTAGAGGTGAACCCCATTATCGACAACAATAACATGACGGCAAAAACCGCCGTGTCATTGATCGGATCGTTAATGGGGGAATGGTTAATTTAACAGAGAATTGTCAATATAAAAATTGATAATAATCCTACCGTTTGGTAAAATATATGGGATAAATAACTTATCCGATCTCGGAATATTTAATACAAAAGGAGACATCTATGGATACAAGAATCAAAAAATTGGCGGATGTGCTCGTACACTATTCCTGCAACATCCAAAAATGCGAGCGAGTCCTTATTTCTTATGACGGCGATTCGGCCAAACCCTTGGTAAAGCAACTCATCAAGGAAGTTTACGCATGCGGCGGTTATCCCTATGTGGAAATTCGCGATTCTTCCATTACCCGGGAAATTCTGCTGGGCTGCAACGAAGAACAGCTGGAATTCATGAACGAATATCTGCTTCACCAGATGAAAGGAATGCAGGCATATATCGGCATCCGGGCCTCCGATAACGCTTCGGAACATGCTGATGTTCCTGCGTCGCAGCAAAGCCTTTACAACAGAGTTCTGCGGCCGGTGCAACGTCAGAGAGTAGATCACTCCAAGTGGGTGGTCCTTCGCTATCCCAACAACTCCATGGCACAGCTGGCAAATACCAGTCTCGAAAACTTTGAAGATTTTTATTTCAATGTATGCACCCTGGACTACGGAAAGATGGACAAAGCCATGGATGCATTGAAAGAGCTCATGGATAAGACCGACAAAGTACGCATCGTCGGCCCCGGAACAGATCTCACTTTCTCCATTAAAGGTATCGGCACCGTTAAATGCAGCGGTGAGCGCAACATACCCGACGGAGAAATTTACACTGCTCCGATAAAAGACTCAGTAAACGGCATCATCTCATACAACACACCTTCCGAAGAAGAAGGATTCACTTATGAGAATGTGGTTTTTGAAGTCAAAAACGGCAAGATTGTCAAAGCCACAGCCAATGACACGGATCGAATTAACGCGCTGCTGGATACGGACGAAGGTGCACGTTATTTCGGAGAATTTGCAATCGGCGTCAACCCCTATATCCTTCACCCGATGAAGGACACCCTTTTTGACGAAAAGATTGCCGGAAGCTTCCACCTGACTCCCGGCTGCGCTTATGAAGATGCCAACAACGGCAACGTATCCGCCGTACATTGGGATCTCGTTATGATACAGAGGCCGGAATACGGCGGCGGAGAGATCTATTTCGATGATGTGTTAATCCGCAAGGACGGACTCTTCGTGCTGCCGGAACTGGAAGTGCTGAATCCGGAAAACCTTAAGTAACCCTAAAAAGTGTGACCCGCAGAACTGCCTGCGGGTCTTTTTTATATCGCCTTATATCTTAGAATTCCTCTCTCCTTCTCCAGCCGAAATATTGCCCTCCAGCCGATCTGGTTTTGACGAAGAACTTCCTTGATATTCTCTATTCCGTCTTCGTTGGTGACCAGAGTGATTCCGTGGCCGCAGCTTCCGAAAAGCTGGGCAGGGGTCCTCATCAGTGTGGTAGGGATTCCCGCCTGCAGCAACTTATCCCTGGCATATGCAGCCGTAAAGAAGGAGGAGGAAATCACGATGACATATTCGTTCATTCTCTGCCTCTTCCTATTCCTCAACTATCGCTGAATATCTTCCGTAATTTCAGTCTCTATATGAGAGTTTTCAGCATTCGTATGTAGATTTCGTGAAGCTTTGCGACTTCTACATCTCCGTCGGCCACAAGGGGATATCTCCCAACTTCCGCACCGTCTTTCAATGCGATCAATTCGCCTACTTTATCTCCCGCCTTAAGAGGGGCTTTAATCCGTTCAAATAGTACTATCTCCGTGGTAACCTGATCGCCTTCGCCTTTCTTCACCAGCAGATTGATATCCGAATCGGCGATGGCATTGACAGAAGACGGCGAGCCTTTCTCTATGACAATGGTGCCCAATACTTCTCCTTTTTTCGCAAGTACGGCATTTTCACATGTGGCAAACCCATAATCCAGAAGCTTCATCGTCTCTCCCCATCTGTTATGGGTTGTGTCACAGCCAAGCACCACAGCAATAAGAGTCAAATCTTCTTTAGTGGCGGAACCGGATAAGCAATATCCGGCTTCGCGAGTAAATCCCGTCTTGATCCCGTTGGCTCCGGGATAAAGCTTGATGAGCCTGTTGGTATTCGTCAATTCGAACTCTGTCTGCTTTTTGCTCTCCAAACCCACCAACACCGTCGTCTGCCAGGTGGTAAACCATTCATGGGCAATTTCGTGCTTCAGCAATTCTCTTGACATCAGTGCTATATCATATGCGCTTGTGTAATGATCCGCTACCGGAAGTCCGTTGGTATTGACGAAATGGGTATTCTTCATTCCCAGTTCCTGAGCTCTTTTGTTCATCATTTCTATGAAGATCTCTTCTGAGCCGGCTACATATTCGGCGCAGGCAACGCAGGCATCGTTGGCACTTCCGATGGCAATTCCCTTTAATAGGGTCTCTACGGTCTGTTGTTCTCCCTGCTCCATGTACATCTGACTGCCGCCCATGCTTGCCGCTCTCTGGCTGATGGTAACCTTATCTTCCAGGGAAATCTGGCCGCGCTCCACAGCTTCCAATACCAACAGCATGGTCATTATCTTCGTTATGCTTGCAGGCGGCAATCTCTCGTGGCAGTTTTTTTCATAGAGGACGGTACCGCTTCCCGCATCGATGAGTATGGCAGACTTGGCGGTTTCAGCCAATTCAGCCGTCGTACCGGTTTTAACCGTGACCGGTATTGCCGTCTCCACTACCTGAAGCTCTTCGCTGATGACAACCGTTTTTTCCCCGCCAAAGATATCTGTAACCGTAACCGTGAGCGACGATAGTACAATTAATAACGCCAGCACCCAGCCCAAATACTTGTATGAATGCAATAGAAAAACCCCCTCCCTTGCTATCTCTAATTAAAGATATTTCAAGTTCGGGGGGTTTATTCGCTCAAGCTGTACTTCTTTATTCCGTAATTTCTTCTATAACTTCGATGGCATCGCCCGGCCTGACGACGCCTCCTTTAAGCACCTGGGTAAAAACTCCTTCTCTCGGCATAATGCAATGTCCTACTTGCTTCATGATGGCACACCCGCTATGACATTCCTTACCTATCTGGCTCACAACGTGAAGAGTCTCCCCTATCTTCAATTTTGTGCCCACCGGAAGAGTATGCAGCTCAAGCCCTTCCACCGTAATGTTCTCCGCAAATACGCCTTCGGTAAGATCCTTTCTTCCGGTCATGGCGATCATTTTGTCAACGCTTTCCTGGGCCAAGAGGCTGACTTGCCTTTTGCCTTTGCCGCTGTGAGCATCGCCTTCTATACCGTAATCCTCCACTAAAACAACACTGTCCACGGGAGTTTTGACTACACCTTTGGTATCGCTTATATTTACCGCTTTCACAATTCCTTTTTTCATTCCGTTTCCTCCAGTATCCAATCTCCGGAACGTCCTCCGGTTTTTTGAAGCAGTCGGATATTCTGTATTCTCATGGTTTTGTCCACGGCCTTGCACATGTCGTAGACGGTAAGGGCCGCTATCGAAACGGCTGTAAGGGCTTCCATCTCGATGCCGGTCTGCCCGTTGGTGGAAAGCGTGGCGGTGATCTCCACCCGGTCTTCTTTTATATCAAAATCCATGTCGCATCCGGATATGAAAATGTTATGGCACATGGGAATCAACTCCCATGTTTTTTTTGCTCCCGCAATGCCGGCAACCTGCGCCACTCCGAGCACGTCGCCCTTTTTCATGGCGCCTTTTTTAATCTTTTCTATGGTTTCCGGCTGCATGATGACTTCGCCACGAGCCACAGCGGTCCGGTCGGTAAAAGCTTTGTCTCCCACGTTGACCATTTTGGCTCTTCCCTCAGCATTGATATGGGTAAACTCGCTCATTTCAGCCTCCTATGTTATTCATTGCCCGCTCCGAAAGCTTTCCTTCCGAGAGCCGGTGGGTCATGGGTTTTTCCGAAACAGCACGTAAAATCAGGGTTTTTAATGCATCCCGATTACCCAGAGCGGGCTTTAAGTCGATTTCATTTTTGCTATGTAAGCAACTCAGGATATGTCCGTCCGCCGTAATTCGAATCCGGTTGCACTGGCCGCAGAACCCATGGCTCATGGGCTCGATGAGGCCTACCCTGCCTTTTGCTCCCAGTAATCTGTAGTATCTGGCAGGTGACGACGGGTCATCCCGCGGCTCTTCCTGAAGATCATCGCATATCTCCAGTACGGCATTTCCGGGCAGGTAACGCCCGTAGGCAAAGTTCTGCTGGCTGTCAAAGGGCATCAACTCAATAAACCGGACGTCAATAGGTTCTTCCCTGGTAAGCTCTACGAACCGGGGAATCTCGTCGTCGTTAAAGCCCTTAATCAACACCACGTTTATCTTTATCCGATGGAAACCCGCTTCAAAGGCTGCGGAAACTCCCTTAAGTACATTGTTAATGTCTCCCCCGCGAGTAATCATGCGGTATTTTTCTGCATCGAAGGTATCAAGGCTGATGTTGACTCTCCGCACCCCTGCTTCGCACAATGCATGGGCGTACTTAGGCAGGAGCACGCCGTTGGTGGTGATGGCAAAGTCCTTGATTCCATCTATTTTCCCTATTTCCTCCATCAAAGTGAGCACTCCCCGGCGAACAAGAGGCTCACCGCCTGAAATCCGTATCTTGTCGATGCCCAGTTCGACGATTACTTGGGCTATCTCCACAAAATCTTCAATGCGCAGTATTTCTCTGCAATCCTTTTTTGGAACTCCCTCTTCCGGCATGCAGTAGAGACACCTTAAATTGCACAAATCCGTTATCGAAATCCTGGCATAATGTATTCTGCGACCAAAAGAATCAATCATCTTGAACACTCCGAAGCTCTTCCCAGTAGTATTTCCAACCCATGCTTAAGGGGAGAAAGAATGTATTCCAGGGACTCCCTGACGGCTTTGGGACTGCCCGGCAAATTGACGATGAGAGTCCTCCCCCTGATGCCGCTTACACCGCGGGACAACATGCCTTTCGGAGTTATGGAAAGACTGTTTATGCGCATGGCCTCCGAAATTCCGGGAGCTTCTCTGTCGATGACGGATTTGGTAACTTCAGGGGTAATGTCACGGGGCCCGAATCCGGTGCCGCCTGTTGTAAGAATCAGGTTTAAACCCATATGGTCCGACATATGGAGAAGTTCCTTCTCTATAGCCTCCCTTTCGTCGGGAACTATGTGATATCTCTCTATTTGGTAACCGGCTTCCTGAAGAAGCTCTTTTATGACTTCTCCGCTTGCATCTTCTCTTTCGCCCGCCGCTCCTTTATCGCTTATTGTGAGAATGCCTGCGGTAAAAAAATGTTGTTTCATACTTCATTCTTTTCCTTTACTTTTTTTGTGTTAACCGACCTATGTCAATCTATTGGATAACCTTTTTGATGAGAGGACCTTTTTCCGGTTTTTCTTTGGAAATCCGAAATGCGAAAAGAGCCTCTTCCGCAGCTTTCTTTACCCGGTCCGGATCGTTGCCGTAGACTGTAGCGAGAGGCGTACCGGGCATTACTTCATCTCCTACCTTCTTTGACAGCAGCACGCCGGCAGACAGGTCAATATCATCCTCTTTCTTTTCACGTCCCGCTCCCGCATGCTGGGAGGCCATTCCGATGCGCCTTGCATCCAGGGATGCTACGAAACCGGCTTCTTCCGAAATGACGGTTTGGCTGTAAGACGGTTGTGGAAATAAGCTGAAGTCTTCCACCACATGAGGATTTCCTCCCTGTCCGGCGATAAACTCACGCATTTTCTTTAACGCCGAACCGCCGGTTAAAGCTTCCTCGGCAAGGTTTCTGCCTTCTTCGGGGGTATGAGCTTTTCCTCCACAGTATATCATATAACCGGCTAATTCAAGAGAAAGCTCCGTTATATCCTCCGGACCCTGTCCGCGCAGTGTTTCAATGGATTCTATCACTTCCAGGCTGTTTCCCACAGCTTTTCCCAGAGGTTGATTCATGTCTGTAATGAGGGCAATGGTCTTTTTACCGGCTGCGTTGCCGATGTTAACCATAGCTTTTGCAAGCTCTTCCGCAGATTCAAGATCCTCCATAAACGCACCTTTTCCGCATTTAACATCGAGCACAATGGCATCGCTTCCCGCAGCGAGCTTTTTGCTCATGATGCTGGATGTGATGAGGCTCATGTTATCCACGGTAGCCGTTACATCTCTCAGCGCGTACAGTTTTTTATCAGCAGGCGCTATTTGCCCTGTCTGGCCGATGACGGAGATTCCGATCCTTTTTACCTGATCCAGGAATTCCTGTTCCGTAAGCGTGGTCCTGAATCCCGGAATGGATTCCATCTTATCCACGGTTCCCCCGGTAAAACCCAACCCTCTCCCCGACATTTTGGCGATGGGGATGCCGCAGGCCGCCGCAAGGGGACCTACGATGAGAGTGGTCTTGTCTCCCACGCCACCGGTGCTGTGTTTGTCCACTTTAACGCCTTCGATAGAGGAGAGGTCCACAATATCGCCGGAGTTTTTCATGGCATCCGTCAGGAAATAAGTTTCCTCAGGAGTCATTTTTTGAAAGTAGATGGCCATGAGCAGCGCTGCCGCCTGATAATCCGGTATACTTCCTTCCGTATAGCCGTTAATAAAAAAACGGATCTCCTCTTCCGAAAGAGGGTTTCCCTCTCTCTTTTTATAGATAATGTCATACATATTCATTTTCATTGCATTACTCACCCCCGGTAGTTTCCAAGGATATGGTTCTATTATTACAACTGCGCAAGTTATACTTTTATTTCAGACAAAAAACTCATGCCGATAGAAGTTGTTTCAACCTCAAGATATTCCGCCGCCGTCGCCGCAATATCCGCAAAAGTTGAACGGGTTCCCAAATTGACGCCTGGCTGTATGCTTTCTCCGTAAATCAAAGCGGGGACGTACTCTCTGGTATGATCCCATCCCGTATGAGCCGGATCGTTTCCGTGATCAGCGCATATAATCAGAATATCTTCTTTTTTCATGGCGTCCTTTACCTCGGGCAGCCTGCTGTCGAACTCCTCCAAAGCCGTTCCGTAACCTACACCGTCCCTTCTGTGCCCGTATAGGGAGTCAAAATCCACCAGATTGGTGAATATAAGACCTTCAAAATCCGCATTGAGAGCCTGGATGGTCTTATCGATCCCGTCCTGATTGCTCTTTGTGTGGACGGAGATGCTGACACCCTGGCCGTTAAAGATGTCATTGATCTTTCCTACGGTATAAACAACTTTACCGGCGTCTTTTACCATGTCAAGCAGGGTTCTTCCTCCCGGTGAGACGGCATAATCTTTCCGGTCAGAGGTACGGACATACTTGCCGTCCACCTCGATAAAGGGCCTTGCTATGACTCTCCCGACCCGGAGTTCTCCCACGAGCATTTCCCTCGCTATCTCACAATAACGGTACAACTCTTCCAATGGTATTACATCCGTATTGGCCGCTATTTGGAACACGCTGTCAGCTGAGGTGTAGATTATGGGTTTGCCGGTGGCTTTATGCTCCGGTCCCAGTTCTTTTATGATTTCAGTTCCGGAAGCCGCATAGTTGCCCAAAGTCCCTACGCCTATAGCTTCCTCAAAAGCTTTCATAAAATCGTCGGGAAATCTTTCGAAGGTCCTGAAGGGTTCCGGAGTATAAAGGCCGGCGATTTCCCAATGACCTGTAATAGTATCCTTGCCTTTGGACATCTCTGCCAAACGGACGTAGGATGCAATAGGTTCGGCTTCTTTTTCCAACACTTCCACGCCGTCTATTCGTCCTATACCCATTTCTATCAAGTTGGGAATCCGGAGGTCTGGCTTGGCTTTCTTGATATTCGCAAGGGTATTCGCTCCCGAATCCCCATAATTTTCTGCATCGGGAAGAGCTCCTATTCCCAAACTGTCCAGCACTATAATGACGACCCTTTTCATAAATCCTCCTATTCCCCGGCTGCCTTATCACAGGGCAGTCGATACATTTACTCTGTGGATCAAAAGCGGGCTGCATTTTAGATAATCGCAGGAAACAAGTCTGTATTCTACTCCGTTGCGCTTTCCCTGTATACCGCGGAGATGTGCTTCAGGTCCGTGAAGATGACCGTAAACCACCATCTTGACACCATATTCTTCGAAGAGGGCTGTGAATCCCGACTTTTCATGCTTGTCGTTTGTAGGCGGAAAATGCATAGCTCCGATGATTTTAGCCGCACCCGCATTCTTAGCAGACTCTAAAGAAAGCCGCAACCGCCCCAGCTCCCTATTGTAGATCTTTTCGTCCTGTTCAGTAAAGTCCGTGTCCCCCGGGCAGACCCAGCCGCGGCTGCCGCAAATAGCTGTATCACCAGCTATATAACAGCTGTTCTGCAGGAAAAACATACTTTCATAAAACTGGTTAAGCTTCGTCACAGATGTCCACCAAAGGTCGTGGTTGCCTTTGATCAGCACTTTTTTCCCCGGAAGCCTTGCGATCCATTCCAAATCTTCCGTTGCATCCTGCCGCTTCATCGCCCAGGAGATATCCCCGGCAACGATTACTATATCATCTTCTTCTACCACTGATCTCCATTTCTGCTCCAACCGCTCCGCATGCCTGATCCACTGTCCGCCGTATATATCCATGGGTTTTGCCCCATCCGTAGATAAATGTAAGTCTCCGATTGCGAAGATATTCATTACTGTTCCTCTTCCTCCCTATCCGGCAAGTCTTCCAGCTCCTCCTCTATTCCCAGGATTTCCTGGCTGCTCTCTTCCGGTAGGGCAGTTACACTTCTGAGTTTGCTGCGTATCATTCTGGTCCTGGTCCCAATCAGCTTGTCCAGCTCTGCATTGGCCTGATTGATGCGCTTTTGCGTTGCCTCAAGCACGGAACCGAACTTATCGAATTCGGTCTTCACGGCTCCTAACACGTCCCATACCTTGCTGGAATGCTTCTGAATAGCCAAAGTGCGGAAACCCATTTGCAGGCTGTTAAGCAGCGCTGCCATGGTGCTGGGACCCGCTATGTTGATCTTATAATCCCGCTGCAGGGTTTCCACCATGCCCCGCCTTACCACTTCCGCATAAAGCCCCTCGAAAGGCAGGAACATGATTCCGAAATCCGTGGTGTAAGGCGGCGAGACATATTTATCCCTTATGTCCTTTGCAAAGATCTTGATAGTGCGCTCAAGGTTGGTGGCCGCCACATCGATTTCCTTCACATCTCCCGTCTCATAAGCGTCTACCAGTTTAGCATAAGCATCCGCCGGGAATTTCGCGTCGATGGGAAGATATACTACACCGTCGTCGTCTCCCGGAAGTTTGATAGCGTATTCCACCCGCTCCGAGCTTCCTTTCTTCATCGGGATATTTGTTTCATATTGATCCGGTGTCAGAATTTGTTCCAAAATGGAGCCAAGTTGAATCTCGCCCAGGATTCCCCTGGTCTTCACATTAGAAAGTACCTTCTTCAAATCGCCCACACCGGATGCCAGGTTCTGCATCTCGCCCAGTCCTTTATATACCTGTTCGAGCCGCTCGCTTACCAGCTTGAAGGACTGACTGATCCTGTCCTCCAGGGTCTTCTGCAGTTTTTCGTCCACCGTCTCTCTCATCTGTTCCAGCTTTTTCTCGTTATCGCGCTGCATTGAAAGAAGCCGGGTTTCCATGGTATCGTTGATCTGCTTCAGCATATCGGTTACTGTCTTCTGAAGCGTATCGTTCCTCTGGGTCAGTTGTTGATTTAAATCAGCGAGACGCTTGTCCTGAATTTCTGCAATCTGTTTCTGGGATCCCGAAAGAACATCCGCCAAGTTCCGGAAGTTCTCCGTTATGTATCTTAGGGTTTCCTGTCTGGATTCTTTGATCTCACTCTCAATTGCTTTTTGAAGTTTGTCCAACTGCTCTATCAACTGTTTGATGGATGTTTCCTCGCTGCTCATCTCCGTCACTTTCTTTTCGAGAGCAGAAAGTTTCCAAAGCAGAATCCCGAGTAAAACAAGAACCACCAGACCGGTTACAGCTGCAATTATTTCCACGACTTACCTCTCTATCTATGAGCGGGTTTGTATTTTCATTTCATGGAATCCCGCGCAAATCATATCATTGTATTATACCATTTTTATTAGTGTTTAAAAAGTAGAAATGTCGAGGCGTTGAGGCTATGAGAGAACGACTTGATCACATTATATCAAAACCTTTGGGAGGAGGCTTACTGGTCTTCTCGATTTTAGCGGGCATTTATTTGTTTATCGGTAAATTTATCGCAGGGCCCGTTGTGGATTTTACCCAGGGAACCCTTATGGGGAACTGGTATTACAATTTCGTTGTCGGATATTTGTCCGCGTTTATGGACAGGGACAGCTTCTTCCCTTTCCTGTTGTTCGGAGAATACGGCCTTTTAACTATGACCCCCATCTACCTGCTCGGACTTCTTCTGCCCCTAGTGTTTTCCTTCTACCTGGCACTGCATCTTCTGAAGGATTCCGGGCTGCTGGCCCGGGTCTCTTACTCCGTTCAGGGGATCTTCCGCCACCTGGGGCTTTCCGGTGAAGGTATAATTCCACTCCTGCTGGGATTCGGTTGCGTTACCGCTGCCTTGATCTCCGTCAATTCCCTCTCATCAAAACGTGAGCAGCTCATAGTCAGTATCCTGTTATGCCTTGCCATACCTTGCTCCGCTCAATTTGCCATCATACTGGCCATTTCATCCTTCCTGCCCTTTAAATACATAATTGTATATCTTTCAGTAGTCTTAATACTTTTTATTGTCACAGGCCTGTTGTTGAACCTGTCGATTTCCGGTGAGCCCGGTACGAGAGCCCCCTCTCCGGTACCCTTACGTATTCCTGGTTTCTTTTCTTCCCTCACACTTGCACTCCGCGCATCCTGGGACTTTTTAGTGGATGCTGCACCTACATTTGCTTTTGGCGGCCTCCTAATGGCGTTGTTGAGCTATACCGGCGGCTTTCAAAAGATACACCAATGGTGTTCGCCCATCACCTCGGGGCTTCTCCAACTGCCGGGCCGGGCTACGGACTTATTTATGTTGGCTATTATAAAAAAGGATTTGGGGGCCGCGGAAATGTATGCCGCCGTTGCGCAAGGCAGCTTTTCAGACATACAGATTACCGTGATACTCATAGTCATGACTCTTTTTGTGCCCTGCTTCGCCTCGCTCATGGTGCTGTATAAGGACCGGGGGCCTCTCATCGCTTCCCTGACCTGGGTCGGCAGCTTTTTGCTCTCTTTCATCGTAGGCGCAGTTATTTCAAGATTATTACGGTTAGGGCTTTTGGCTTGAACCTTGGGAAAGTTCATAATAGAATAAAGTTGTAACACCAACTATAATTGATTGCAGCCGAGGGGATACTTATGGATAAAGGTAAGATAAAAAAGAAGATTTTTGTTGTTTCCATGGTTGTTCTGTTATGCTGCGCGGCGGTAATAGCAGGTTTGACAACCTCTATGTCCAGCTACGGAGCCAATGAGAGCACCATTCCCATATACTTTGAAGGAAAGCGGCTTTCAGAAGGCGGGTACATAGTAAATCAAACTCCATATGTGCCCTTGTCCGTTGCCAAAAAAATAGGCGAAACTGACAAGCTTGTTTTCGATGAGAACGAGAAAAAGATGCTCATCGATCTGTCCAGGCAAAACATCCGAATGGCCGATAAGGAAACTACCGATTTCGTGAAAAAGTACGGAGGAACGGTCTATATTCCTCTGAAGACCTTTGACGGCACCCTCTGTGTTCCCATGGATGTATCCGGTCAGTTTGTGAAGCTGCATGCGTACATATCCGACGGAACGATACGAATTAATCGAGCCGATTCAACGGACAAGGCGGCCAGAGTTACCGAAAGAGATGCTAAGTTGGTGCCTAATCTTTCCTCAAAGGTTAAACAGAATCCAATCAAGCTGAACAGCGGCGATATTGTATACATACTCGGCGAAACCGACAATTATTATCGGGTAGAGACCCAGGATGCACTGACGGGCTATGTAATGAAGGCCCATGTGGAGACTATGGATGACAGCATGTCCGCCGTGGATTTCTATGCACCGAAGAAAAATAAATACCTTCGCAGCAAGGAGAAAATCAACCTGGTTTGGCAGTATGCTTCTGCCACAACACCGGCTCCGCCGGAGAAAAAGGAGGAAGGTATAGATATTCTGGCTCCCACCTGGTTCCATCTCATTGTGGAAGGCAACGGCGCCGTGGAAAACACCGGGGATTTAAGCTATACACGGTCTTCCCATGAGAAGGGTTATCTCGTCTGGGCGACTATTACAAATAACATGAGCACCAAGGGTTCCACTGCATACACTTCCACCGTCTTCAACAACAGCGCGCTCTTAAACCGATCCGTTGCCCAATACCTGTTTTATTCCTGCCTATATGATGTGGACGGAATAAACATCGATTACGAACAGGTAGCGGATAAAGATGCAGCCGGACTTACGGCCTTCACCGCCCTGCTCCGCCAATACACGGAGAGGCAGGGGCTGAACCTTTCCATCGACACCCTAATTCCTAAACCATGGACCATAGAATACGACAGGGATGCTCTTGCCGAACACGTGGATTATATTGCGGTCATGACCTATGATGAGCATTACAGCAGCAGCCCCACAGCCGGTTCGGTGGCTTCCATGCCCTGGGTGGAAGAAGCTATCATAGAGACTCTGAAGGAAGTTCCCAGGGAAAAGATATTGCTGGGAGTTCCCCTCTACACAAGGGTTTGGGTGGTGGACAACAGCGGAAAAGTTATTCGAAACCCCGCAGCTTCCATGGGATATATCCAGGATCTCATAGTCAATATGAACCTGACACCCGTGTGGCTGGATAGGGAAAAGCAGTATTTCATTTCCTATCCAAACGGGGAGTATACGGATAAGATATGGGTGGAAGATATGAGGTCTGTGGCCAATCGCCTGGCTCTTGTGCAAAAGTACGACCTGGCTGGCTCCGCCTGCTGGGAGTATCGATGGTCCATGCCCGATATCTGGCAGGTGTTCAGCGATATGCTGAAACAGGGGCGTGATCTCAGCTATTATGAAAACCGCAGTTACTATCAATAGATTTTAATATGATTAATTGAACGATCCGAGAGTATTCCGGTAGAAATTAACCTTTGAAAGCTTTTATGCGCAACCTTGAAAAGCGCATCAAAAATCTATCGGTTTCCAAGAAGATATTCCTGACCATGAAATTTCAACTACGTTTAGAGCGGCTTGCAAAAGCCGCCCTGTTTTGGTTTGCATTGTAACACAACAGTTGCCCGGCGAATATACTGACACAGATAACAAATACTTATTTGACCGGTAAAGGAGGTAAATATATGAGTTGTTTCGGTGGCAGAACATCGCCGGACCTCTTTCAGAACTGCTGCAATGCAAATACACTTTGTGAATTTGACGGTAGACTTGACAAGGTAGTCACGGAACCGATATTTGTGCAGAAGGTTTACGACGCTGTTCTTTTCAACCTACAGGGATTGAAGACCGTAACCAATCAGAGCTTTTGCCCTGCCATTCCCAGAGGGCACAGGCTCAAAAGAGTGGTGGATATCCGCTGTAAGCGTTTTTTCAATCCGGAGAATGTTGACGATCCCTCAAACTTACGATTAAACATAAACACGACGATATCCGGCGCGTCGTTTATTCAGAACAGTCAGGGAGAAGAACTGGTTGTCGTTGGCCCTGACGGCACTTTTTCGGAAAAAATTATCTACGCGGATACCCATGAATGTGACGAACAGGGAAAAGGTACTCCTATATTCGGAACGCAAAACATTGCCGTTACGGGAGATGTTCAGGTATGCTTGGATCTGCTGCTCTGTGACAGATATGATCACGAAGTCATCTTCACAGTATGCGCAAATGTCAATATTGCACAGGACTGTGCGCCGCTATGCCTGACTAACTTCTTCGAGCTCTGCATCCCCTCTACACATAATGCCGCGTTCCTGCCCAGGTTTGCGGAGTTCTGCAATCCGGCTTGCGAAGCACGGTTGGCTACCAACAATATGGGAAGAGACCTGACTATCTGTCCAGACGGCACCATAAAAGCCAACCTCATCATCGCTCTGTGCATTACATGCGAAAAGAAAATTATCGTTCCTGTTCAGCTGTGCGTGCTGTCTACAGGATTTGTCCAGATATCTCCTCAGGTATCAGCGATCTGCACCAGCTTTCCACAGCTCTTTCCCGATCAGATCGACGACGAGGAGGAGGATGAAGAGGAATGCGGAAGGGACAGAGACATTCGCGACGAGGATTGTTGTCCGCCAAGAGGGCGCTCAGGCAATTTCCCGAGGGATGGAAAACGCTAATTGTATAAGAGCTGCAAAAATAAATGGCCCTTCGCATTATGATGCGCATCGGCCATTTTTTTTATGTCGGCTCTTTTCCCGGCAGCAGGAGATTATCCTTCTTTCCCATCCTTTGCCTATGAAAGAGCATCTTCTTCAATGAATTGCCTCTTTCCGCTTTTTATTCTGACAAAGTTCCATATCATCAAGGTGAGGAAAACAAAACTCATATATCCCTGTAGCGGGTAAATGAAGGCAACTATGTTGGAAAAGCCCATCATAGAGACTGCCAATCCTGCCAGAGCGGATGCCCACACCATCCGGGTCTTCCGATCATTTTTCGGCAGTTTTGTGCAGTAACCGTAGAAACAGCTTGTAGCTGTCCCGAAAACGGATATGAGCAATACGACGGAATAAAGCGCTCCCGCCGCAGGAACCAGCAGTTGTGCGAAAGCCAGCATCGGCAGATCGCTTTCCGAAGACAGAATCGGATCCGTCAGCGTGACCAAATACAGTATCAGGGCACACGTTCCCAAAAAAGATCCGCCCAATGCGGCTCCCCGCTTCACGATCCGCAAATCTTCAGCGTAAACGGTACAGCTTCCCAGTATGGGAATGGCTCCCATCATGTTATATGAAACAAAGACAACCGCCGCGATAATCCAATTCGGTGCCAACGGACTTGCACCCGCTGCCGGCTTTCCTTCGATTGAGCCGAACTCCCGAAACAATATAATCAATGCCATCGACAAAGTAGCTGCCAGAAGTATGGGTACCACTTTTCCCTGGCGCGCGGATACCGTACCAAAGCCTTTCACCGTAGTAAGCACTACAAGAAACATAAGAACGGTACTTCCTGCGACACGCGGCACTCCGAACTGCGCTTCAATCAATGCGCCTCCCGCCGCAAGCATGGCGAAATAGGCCATAAAAAGAAACGCAGCCGCAATGATTCCAATTATCAAGTCCCCGGTGCTGAGCGCATTTCCAATATGCACGATTACAAGACCTAAAGCTACAAACAGAAAAGCGATCATCAGAAGGCCGAAAAGGCCTTTGAAGCCGAACACACCGAAAAACTGCCACATTTCTTTCCCCGAAGCGAAGCCGGCGCCCATGAGCACGCCAAAATATAGGAATGCCACGCGGAAAACCGTGAGGGGTTTCTGGCCGGAACGTGTATCTGACTTCATGAATCGGCACCTCGGTTTTCACAGCCGGACGCTTCAGTCACTCCCGCCGGCTCTATTTCGGCCTTCTGTCTTTCTGCTTCCCTATGTGAGCGGATTCCGCCTGCGGTAAATACGGCCAGTCCGCACCAGATGATGAGAAAACCTATAAATTGATAGATATCAAAGGGCTCTTTATAGAGAAAAATCCCCAGTATAAGGCCGATGGACGGGGCTATATATTCTGTAATTCCCAGAGCGATTAGGCTGATGCGGTTCGCCGCCATGGCAAACAGGGAAAGAGGAATGGCCGTAAAGAGTCCTGACAATGACAAAAGGGCGATCTGATATGGTTCCGCCACTGAAAAGGCTCCTTTACCATTCAGCTCAGTATAAAGAATGATCCCTACGGAAATAGGAGCCAAAAACACAGTTTCATAAAAAAGCGCCAGCAAGGCCGGAGCCTGGAGCTTCTTTTTCAATGCTGCATAGGTAGCAAAAGCAAGGGCTAAAACAAGAGCCAACACAGGAATTTGCCCGTAGGAAAAAAGCATGACGCATACGCCAGCCAGGGCCAGAAGAATTGCTGCTATTTTGTATCTCTCCGGCTTTTCTTTGAAAAACAGAATCCCAAAGACACAGACCATGAGAGGTTCAATATAATAGCCTATGCTGGTCTGTATAATAAATCCCGCATTGACCATCCAGATGTAAAGCCCCCAATTGACTGAAATAATACATCCGGCTGCAAAGAATACGAAAGCCGCGCCTTTTTTCTTTAAAGGCTCCAGGATTCCCTTCCACTTGTATACCGCCAGGCTGGCTATGAATACTATAATGCAGGTTAATACTATGCGATAGAATATGATTAACAATGGATCGATGGGATCCAGGGCCTTCCAGTAAATCGGAAGCACTCCCCATACCAAGGCGCAGAGGATGGCACAGGCCATCCCCAGTTCATATTGCTTTTTATCTTTCAGGGACTGTATCAATTGATTTACCTTCTTCTAACCGTTTTTATCCGGCGTTGGTTCTTTGTTATTAGTATATTTTATTCCATGCCAAACATTTAATCAATGACTTTGTATCTTATCACAACAAACTTATAGCAGGTGCCAGGCATTTATAAAAACTTTTGGAGCGTAGGGTTGCGCTCCAGCGAGTACAAGCAAGTGCCAACCAGGCAGGATGGGCCGTCTGGATCGTACGGCACGCAGCGCGTAGCTTCGTCGAGCGGGAGAGTAACCCTACGCTCCAAAAACTTAAGATTGTAGACAATGTCTGGCACCGAATGCAAATTCTGTTAGAACAGGTTCCCCAGAAAGCCTCCTTTTTTAGAGTCTCCCTGATTGAAAAGCAAAAATAAAACTATCAGAATAAGTAACCAACTTCCACCGCCGTCATGACTGTCGAAACAATCGTTTCGACCGCCGCCGAACCAACCGAATCCACCGCAGAGCAAAAGGACAATCAGCAGAATGAGCAACCAGCCTCCCCAGTCGCCATCATCGTCATTGTCAAAATCGCATGGATCACAAACTTTACAGCTGTCTATCTCATCACTGGGATCGTGATGTCTGCGATGATCTCGCCTGAAATCGGACCCGTCCTTGCAGGGATCACAGTATCTGTAATCGTCTCCCAATAATAACACCTCCTGGCCTTCCCTTTGAAATTGCTGACCTGCAAACTTGTAAAAAGTGTCTGACACCAAATACAAGGTTTTGCTCATTCATAATATGAATTTTGAAGAAAAAGGTGCAATAACAGGAGATGTATTATCGTAAAGAACGAATCAGTTTATCCATATCTTCCGGCAGCGGGGCGTTGAGAGTCAGCCTTTCTCCAGTAACGGGATGCCGGAAACTGAGCTCTTCCGCATGAAGGGCCTGCCTGTCAATGAGCTCCGGGTCTTCGCCCCCGTATAGCGTGTCTCCTGCCACCGGATGGCCGATATGTGAGAGATGAACGCGGATTTGATGAGTACGCCCCGTTTCCAGGGAAAGTTGCAGCAGCGTATATCCTTTATCAAAATGTTCTATAACCCGGTAATGGGTTACGGAGGGGTATCCGTCCGGCATAATCGCCCTCCTGATATCGACAGTCTCCGGTCTTCCCACGGGCAGATCTATTACGCCTTCATCATGCATTACGATTCCCTTCACTACCGCAATATATTTCTTCCCCACAAGACCCTCCGATGCCTGGCGCGTAAAATCGTCCTGACAGAAGGAATTCTTTCCGATGAGGAGTACTCCCGTAGTGTCCCGGTCCAAGCGGTTGATAAAGCGTATTTTATACCGATCCCCTTTATCGAGCATGTACTTCATAACACCGTTTGCAATGGTGTGATAAGGATGCCCTTTGGTGGGATGTACCACGATACCTGGCTGCTTGTTGATGGCCAGAAGATCCGGATCCTCATAAATCACATCTATAGGGATATCTTCGGGAGGAAAATCGCTGCATTCTTCCGGAAGAATCACGGTGATTCGCTCACCTGTCTTCCCCTTTACATTTAACCTCACCGGACTACCGTCCAGGTAAACCTGTCCCCTGACCTTTATCTGCCGCAACAGGCGGGATGAAAAACCCAGCCGACGTTTTAAGAGCTCCTTTAGCGGGAGCTCTGTATCTTCTTCCTCTATGATGTACTGGTATCTCTCGTCCATTAATCCAGAAAATCCGCCTTTCCTTATAGAAACTTAGTCTTTACCTTCGTCCAGAAATCGTAATGTTCGAACCGCATCAATTTGACCTCTGTTTGGGAAAAGCCGAAGGTAACTTCATCAATGCTGCTGTGCCTATGCTCCATCCCGTCTGCTATTATCATGAATCCGCTCTCTTCCCTGGCTTCCGGATGGACAGTAACAGCCAGTTCCTTTGGAAGCACAACGCTGGAGGTAAAGGATCGATAAGCGGTGGTATTCATAGGCGCAATGGGCGTGATTTGAAGTATAGTCAGCCTGGGATCGACGATGCTGCCTCCCAGAGAGTAATTGTACGCCGTACTTCCCGCCGGAGTGCAGACCAATATGCCGTCACCGCTGAACCTCTCAATAAAGCTGTTTCCGATGGAAATATTCAAATGAATCGTAGTGGCATGGTCACCTTTAATGACGATCTCGTTCAAGCCTTGGTATTCATACCGGTTTTCCCCCTGCTTTACCGTCGCCTTTACGGTCTTCAGATTCTGGATGTTGTACCTCCTCTGCTTATATAGGAAGATGAACTCATCCAGCTCGTCGGGATGGATCTCCTGGAAGAAACCCAAATGCCCAGTGTTCACGCCTAAAAACGGAATCGAAGGAAACTCGTATTTATGTAAAGTACGGAGGAAAGCACCGTCCCCTCCTATGCTTATAATGAGCTCCGCGTCGGGAGCAAACTTCTCGGGTACCGTAAACCCGCTCTGCTGCAGCTTTCTCTGGAGCAACTCCCGTATTTCCTGCGAATAGGCATCATCATTGGCAAATATGTTGATCTTTCTTACGGTCATTTGTTCCTCCCCCGGGATCTAACACAACAGATCCTAAAACAACCAGACGGATTTCATAGCATGCTTTCCAATTCGTCCAGCAATTTCCCGAAAGTATCCAGCGCACTTTCTACGGGCGCAGGTTCGTTCATGTCCACACCTGCCAGCTTCAGCAAAGGAATGGGATCATCGGATTCACCTGATTTCAGGAATTTAATGTAGGCTTCTCTGGCCGGCGCTCCCTCATTTAAGATCTTTTCCGAGAAAGCTGCCGCTGCAGAATAACCTGTGGCATATTTGTATACGTAGAACGCATTGTAGAAATGAGGGATTCGCGCCCATTCCATAGCAATCTGTTCATCATATACCACCTGGTCTCCGAAATACTTTTTGTTCAGCTCCAGGTAGTTCTTGCTGAGCCAATCCGCAGTCAACACTTCGCCGGATTCAACGGCTTCGTGAGTGAGCTTTTCAAATTCGGCGAACATGGTCTGGCGGAACAAGGTGGCTCTGAACTCTTCGATATACATGTTGAACAGGTACAGCTTCTTTCTCTTATCATTTTCCTTTTCAAGCAAATGTTTCATTAACAGGTTTTCGTTCACGGTAGACGCCACCTCTGCGGTAAAAATGGAATGGCCGCCGTATACAAAAGGTTGCGTCTTCCGGGTATAGTAGGAATGCATGGAGTGCCCCATCTCATGGGCTATAGTGAACACATCCTTAAGCTTTCCGTTGTAATTCAACAATATATAAGGATAGCTGTCGTAACTTCCGAAAGAATATGCGCCGCTGGTCTTCCCTTCATTCTCATAGACATCGATCCATCCCTGGGAAAAGCCTTGCTTCATGATGGAGATATACTCCTCGCCCAGAGGAGTCAAACCCTCAGCTATAATTTCGAGAGCTTTTTCATATTCGATCTCGCCCACAGGGTTTTCAACAAGGGGAGCGTACATATCGTACATATGGACCTCATCCAGCCCCAATGCTTTCTTACGAAGCCCCACATACCTGTGAAGCAAAGGCAGGTACCGATTTACTGTCTCTATCAGATTTTCATAAACCCGGATCGGAATGTCATCCCCTGAAAGAGCCGCTTCCAAGGATGAATTATATCTGCGAATCCTGGCGGTAATTACATCGGTCTTGGTGTTGTAATTGTAAGTGGTAGCCAAAGTATTGCGCTGTGCCTCGTAAGCCGCATACAGGCACTCGAAGGCGTCTTTGCGCACCCGGCGGCTGGAGGATTCCATCAGGCTCAGATATCTCCCATGGGTCACTTCCACCGGTTTTCCCTTTTCGTCTTCTATGGATCCGAACTTCATATCCGCATTGTTTATCATGCTGAAAATGTCATTAGTAGCGGATGTGAGTTCGCTGAACTGGGCCAACAGTTTTTCTTCCGGCTTGCTGAGAACGTGACGCTTCTGCCTCAGGATCTGGCGTATCACATGGGTGTATAGCTTGAGCCCATCGGATTGATTCAGGAATCTCCATATAAGCTCTTCATCCAGTTCAAGAAGTTCGGGAGTAAAGAAAGAGGTCTTGGCTCCGGCTTTTGCTATCAGACTTTGAGCCCTAGACGTCATTGCCTGATACTTGGCCACTCTGGTATCTTCATCCCTCTTCATTCTGGCGTATACGTATACCTTTTCTACTTTCTGCCACAGAGCATCCCTTGCGGCAAATGCATCCAGCAGAGCCTGGGCGCTGTCTCCCAGATGACCGGAAAAAGAAGTAAAGGATTCTGCCATTTCCTCTGCATCTTTATAATCTTTCTCCCATTCCGCCTCATCGGGGTACATGGCCCTGAGGTTCCACTTGTATTTCTGTTCGATTTCATCTCTCGATCGAATCTTTTTGTTTGTTGCCATCTCTAATACTCCTATCCGTTTGCTATCTTCGAATAGTATACCACAATTGAATTGTAACTAAGACTCTTTTTTGTTATATTACAGTTATCACCTTATCACCGGATAAGTGATTACCCGCTACATAAAACCATAAAACAAAACCGTTAAATAGATAGAATCAGAACCACGGGGCAGACCCTGTGGGACGGAAAGGAACAGACAATCAATGGACAACAGACCCATCGGTTTTTTTGATTCGGGACTGGGAGGCTTGACATGTATCCCACCCCTGCTTGCCGCCATGCCCGAGGAAAGAGTCATATATTTCGGAGACACGGCAAGGACTCCATACGGTTCCAAGGCTCCCTCCACCATCAAGACTTTCTCTCTGCAAATTGCCGATTTTCTCGTGCAGCGAAACGTGAAGATGATCGTAATCGCCTGCAATACGGTAAGCGCCATCTCTCTACCTGAACTGCAGCAGCGCTATCCGGACATTCCTGTGGTAGGTATCATCCGCCCTGCAGCCGAAAAAGTGGCAAGGACTTGCGATAAATCAAACAGCGTGGGAATCATCGGCACCAAGGCCACTATACAGAGCAACGCATATCAGGATCTGATCCTTCAACTTTCCCCGGACATACGGCTCAATGCAATCCCTTGTCCCGCCTTCGTCCCTCTTATAGAAGAAGGCATCATTGAGAATGAAATCATGGATCTATCCATAAAATATTATATGGATTCCTTCATAGAAGACCATAAAATCGATACACTGGTATTGGGATGCACCCATTACCCGCTCATAAGAGATAATATAAACAGGATTTATCCATTTTTGAACATCATCGATCCGTCCCGGGAGATCGCCGCTCATATCCAAAGGCAATTGACCGAAAGAGACCTGCTTGCAAAGAATTCGGATTTTGAGAATACCTTTTACGCCAGCGACCTCTCGGAAAACTTTGTCAACATGATTAACCGGATCTTTGAGATCAACCGGTTTAAAGTAGAATTTAAAAATCTTGATTTTGACGTATGAGAATGAGGTGACGACTTATGAATATCGAAGAGGTACTCGAGCTGTTGGAGATTGACTCACCCGATGAATTTGAATACTTTGAGCACTTCGCGGAGCTCATCGAATGTCCGGAAGAAATATCCTACGATGCCTTTTATGCTGTATTGAACGAAGTAGACCAAGCTAAGCTTGCAGAACTTCTGGACAGTTACTTTGAAGAAATGTTCAGTTTCATTCCCGATGACGCCACGGATTTTTTCACCCTCATGACCACTATTTATCAAGCTCTCACCGGTCTATGCCAGTCAAAAGATTTTAAGGAGCACAGACATCTTTTTGTAGATGAACTTTTTAAGTTCAGAAACTGGTATACCTTTGAGTCCGTGGTCCACTGCTACGATCCTTCCGACGGTCTGACCAGCGACATACCGATATTAGAAGCGTTGGTCCTCAACCGTTTAGAGAGGCTGGGTGAAAAGAACTACGTTTACGATTTTACAGATTGCCTGGACTATCCCCTTGAAGAATATGCTTTCTCCCTTACATCCATTGCGGCCCGGTTGGACGAAATGGAGGATGAGATAGATGAGGACGAAACGGAAGATCCTTATGCGGACGCATTTATAGACAGAGAATATCCTGTCATCGACGGTGAGTTCTCCGACGATGACGAGAGCTTGAATTAAGTTATTTTAAATATTGTAATACATAATCCACATCCGATGGGCAGTCGATATATTCCACACCTCGCTTCTGTCGCGTCTCCCTGCCCTTTCCGGTGAGAAGTATTACCGTATCTTCACCGGCTTCACTGATGGCTTTTCTGATTGCTTCTCCCCGATCCGGTTCGATTTCATATGGGCAGCCGGTTTTTTTTAAGTTCTTTGCAATCTCCCGGCAGATATCCATCACATCCTCTTCTCCGGGATCCTCTTCCGTAATATAGACTTTCGCCGAATATCTTCCCGCAATCTCTGCCAATTCCTGTCGCCGCGCCAATGCTTTTTTCCCGGGGCAGCCGAACACGGCAATAACATGACGATCCGGATACTCTTTTATCGTTGAACGGAAAAGCCGGTCGAAGCTCATGCGATTGTGGGCATAATCTACAATCACCAAGGTCCCGCTCTGCTTCCCCATGAATAGTTCCATTCTCCCCGGCACCCTGGCAGCCGCCAGACCGTGATACATGGATTCCTCCGGAATGCCCAATGCATAACATATGGCTATGGCTGCAAGGGCGTTATCCACATTGAACAGTCCCGTCATGCCAAGCTTAAACTTTTTTTCAAAAGTAGGAGTTTTCACTTCAAAATCGATGCCATCTTCCCGGCTGATAATCCGGTGACCGTAAATATCGGCTTTATCATTGGTGCCGAAAGTAATAATTCGGGCGGCGGGGTCTACGGAATCGCAGACCTCCTGAGCATGGTCCGCATCTATGTTTATGCAGGCCGTGCGACACTGGGAAAAAAGTCTCAGCTTGGATTCGAAATAATCATCGAAATCGCAGTGTTCAATAGGGCTTATATGATCCTCGGCCACGTTGAGATAGCAGCCCACATCGAAAACCACGCCTGCCGTCCTGTCATATTTCAGGGCTTGGCTGGACACTTCCATGGTAAGGAATTCCCTGCCGCTGTCCACCGCGTTGCGGAAATGCCGGTGGAGCATGACGGCTTCCGGCGTGGTGAGATGGGATTCCTCGGAAATGACTCCGTCATCCACATCTATGCCGGACAGTATGGCGCAGGGAGACTTTCCGGAAGCGGACAGGTAGTGGTCAAGAATATACTTCACGTAATACGTGGTGGTGGATTTACCTTTTGTTCCGGTAATACCGATGAGATTAAGCTGCTTCCATGCTTCATTGAAGAACCGGTTTGCCAACAGAGCCATAGTTTTGCGAATATCCGTTACCAGGATCATGGCCACGTCTTTACCGGGCAGATCATATTCCTTTTCACTGATATAGCAGAACGCCCCCCTATCCACAGCTTCCTGCAAATAGCGGGGGAGGAAATGAGCTCCTTTGCAGATGAACAACCCTCCCGGCTTCATATCCCTTGAATCATAGGAAAGATGCTCCACCTCACGCTCCAATGCATTTTGATCTGCTTGTATATACTGAATCAATTGATGCTCATCAAGCAGCTCAATATATTGTTGCAAATCATATCTGCGCAAGGACATGTTTATAATGCTCCTTCCTTCTCTCTAAGCTTTCTGCCGCATACCTGTATAGATTTGGCTGCCAAAACTTCCATGGCATCGATATAATAGTCGGGAAGTCGGTACATTTCCTTAAAGCATGAAAGCTCCGTACATGCCATGATAGCGGCTTCGCAGCCGTTGGTTGCCAATTCTCCTTCAATTTTTATAAAATCGTTGTAATCTATGGGGTTGCCGCCCTTGACCCCCTCATAGATAATCTTCATCACCAGCTTTTGACCCTTTTCAGACGGAACGAAAGGCTGGATTCCCGCCTCGGTGCACGCTTTTTGATAGAGACCGCTGGCTATTGTCCCGTACGTGGCCAGGATTCCCACACGCTTGATTCCAACCCGACGCTCTTTTATAGATTTGACCGTTTCCCTGATCATATGGATAATAGGCACATTTATTTCCGCCTGCAGTCGATCTACAAGCAAATGAGATGTATTGCAAGGGATGGCAATGGCCGTCACTCCGCTTTCTTCCAGTTTTTTTACGTCTTTCAGCAGAGCCTGAAATAGTTCCTCCGTACGGCCCAAGCGGATCATTTCCGTCCGATCCGGCATGGAAGCGTGATTCAAAATGATCATGTCCAGATGATCCTGGTCACGGGAAGCTTCCGTCATATCGATGAGCATCCTGTAAAACAGCTGCGTCGCCAGCGGGCCCATGCCGCCCACTACACCTAATACCTTATCCTCTTGCCCCCACATGTATGCTCTCCTTCTGTAATAAAATAGCGGGAATTGCCCCGTTTTGATTTTGCCGCCACAGGGCCCTTCCCCGCGGCATCACATATATTTTCTGTATTTATAATAATGTGCAAGCTGGGTCTTCCAAAGGGTCAATTTCCTGAAGAAGCCCTTGTCCGCATGATAGTACAGAGGGTTCATCACTTTTCCTTCACGGATCAGACTTTTCATCTTCTGCCTGTACTCCTCAGGCTTGATATATTTGAAAGCAACACCCCTTGGAACCACCATCCAGAGGAATTCCTTGTCCACCCGGCGAAAATCTATGGGATGATTGTAGATCCAGTCTTCCACTACGTATTGTGCCAGGTTCGCTCCGGCTGCCGTCACATAGTAGTTGCTTCTGCCCTGCCGGGTGTTGATTTCAAACACCTTGTATTTTCCATCTCTCTGATCGTACTTGATGTCAAAATTGGAAAACCCCACATAGTTCATTCCTTCAAGAAGTTTACGAAACCGGTCTTCCAACTCCTCATTGCTTTCCGTAATGATGACCGCATGGTTGCCGATCCCATGGGGGGTGTGTTCTTCCAGCAGCACGTGGCCCAGGCACATGAGCTTTACCTCGCCTCTCTGATCGGAATAGTTGGTCAACACCCGCATATAAGTATCATCTCCGGGAATAAAGTCCTGGATGATGACGCTGTCGTCGTAACCGGATTCATAAATGGCATCCAATACTTTTTCCAGTTCTTCCCGAGTTTCCGCTTTAAAAACCTTTTTCTGCCCGGGGAAGGGATGCTTCCAGTATTCAACACCGTTTGAAGGCTTGATTATATAAGGAGCATCAAAAGGCAACCGGAACCCGTTGCCCATCTCCTTCCGATGAACGAAGGTGGCGGGATAGTCCACTCCCGCCTTCTCGCACATGGCGTAAAATTTTTCCTTATGCGTGAGATCCCTCATCATGTCGATGGGGATATAGGGCGCGATTACGTTGTCCGGCAGCCTGTCAAGGTTTGCGCTGATCAACTGTACGTAGCTGTCACCGCAACCCAGAAGCAACACTTTCTTATCCTGATGCTCCTTTGCAAATCCCGTTACCAGAGAGAAGAAAGTATCCTGCTCGTCCGCCCTGCTGTTCGCCGTATAATGCATGATCCTGCTTCTATGGCATGGCCATGCAGGGTATTTTCCGTACACGTAAGGCCGTATTCCATAGAGTTCATGGAAAGCCCTGGCCATGCTGTACACGTTGATATCTCCTGCAAATAGCAACGGTACAAAGGGCTGGTTTGGAGATATGTTGTATGGGACCCGGTTCATTGCTTGATCTCCAGCCGCACGTATCTTGATCCTGTCAGGAAGACCATAGTGGAGTAGCGCAGGTCGAACTCCAGAATATCGCCTACTTTAAGTTCTTCCTTGCAATCCTGAATATCCACGATCAGATGGTCGCTGCTGCTTCCGAGAACCTCCACACCCGGCAGTCTGGGCTCCAACTGGCTGTCGAGACAAAAATCCACTTTCCCAATACCCAGAATCGCCCTTCTGCGGATTCCTCTGTCCTCATAGACACCTTTGTTGCCGAAGCAATCCACGAAGATTTCCCCTACGGGGTAGCTGGGCTTGTCCTTTATCTCGATAATCTGAGCCCGCAGTGTAAACACATCCTTATGGAGGAAGCTCATATCCAGTCCCCAGAGATCCGCCAGATCTTTACCCAGCGCAATGCCTTCTCCCATGCGCAGGTGGTTGATCCTTTCCGGCATTGTGCGGTTAATGACCAACGGGAATGATGTGGTTCCGCCTCCGGAAATGATATTCAACTGTCTTCCGATGGCTTTTTCTATAGCTTCTGCTCTTTGGATCAGTTCTTCCATTTTCTCGGGTGTGGCGACTATGGAACCGTAACAACCCAAGTTAGTTCCGATTCCTTCCAATATGAGGTGATCCAGCTCTTTTTCAACCAAAACCGCAGCGTTCACCAGATCGTCCACGTCCCAGAAACCTTCTCTCAGATCGCCCAGATCCGCCATGAGGATCACCTTATGAGTTTTGCCTTGTTTTTTACATTCCTCGTTGATGGCGCGGAGCACTTCCACCTCGCTGTTAAGGCTAATGTCCGCCAGGCGTACAAGATCGGGCACTTCACTTAACATGGGAATCCGTATAAGCATGAAAGGACCCTCAAGGCCTAAATTTCTCGCATCTTCAATGTGCTCCAGCCTGGAGCTTGCTATAGATGTGCATCCTGACTCCTGATAAAGAGGCAGTGTTTCGGGGATACCGTTAAATCCCTTGACAACACCCGCAATGCTTATGCCCTGTTCTTTACATATATTCACCACCGCATCGATGTTGTGACGAAGTTTTTTCAAGTCCACTTCAACGTAAGGATATTTCTTTTCCAAGCTGCTCATAAATAAAACTCCTTTTTCTTTTTATTCACATTCTGCAGTTAATTATACACGCGGGTTTTTTAAATAGCAATGATGCAGTTGCTGCGACTACATACTGATTACTGCAAGAAAAACTATAGACAATCAATCAGGTTAATAAGGTCGATTAATATGCCGTATCCCGTCTGCTCTATTTCAGGCGCATGCTCCACAATCGAAACCTTGCCCATTAAATCCGTGGTTATAGACACATAGGAAGATGTTCCGTCAATGGTGGCAGGCAAACTGGTTATGGGCACCTCCACCGGCTTTACCGAACCCACCACCTTTCCATTTTCAATGGTGCCACGGCATATCAGCTTGATTACGTTGTTTCTTGCCCGTGCCTCGCGGATCTGCTCTTTCGTAATGCCTCCGATTCCTGTCCGATCAATCTCTCCGGGGGTTATCCCCGCATCCATCAGGACGTTAAGCAAAGCAGCAACTTTGGCCGCCGCATCCCACCCATCGATATCAATAGACGGATCAGCTTCAATAAATCCGCGGCACTTGCCCTCCGCGATTACGCTGTCATATTCTTTACCCTTGGCCAGTTCTTCAAGGATAAAATTGGTGGTGGAGTTGAGAATTCCTTCAACTTCCGTCACCCTGCACAGCTTCAGCGTCTCCCGTACCAGGTTGAAAACTGGGGTCCCGTCCATTACCGTAGTTTCATAGAAAAACAAGGAACCTTGTTCCTGTGCCATTTCTTTCAGTTCTCTGAAAGCCCAGCCACGGGCCCCTTGTTTGCAGTTATCACATGCTTCCCACGAGAAAACGCCGTCTTAATATGATCAATGGCGGGCTGCCCGGTAAAAATATCCAGGGTAGTCAATTCGACAAGAACATCGTATTCCAGGCCTTTCGCCGCTTCCATGGAAGTAATCTGCGTAAAACCTTTCTGCCCATTATCAAATTTCCCCTTTGTCC
>DGEG01000072.1:0-314 GCA_002385825.1 Firmicutes bacterium UBA3932
TTCTTCACACACGCGGCATGGCTGGATCAGGGTTGCCCCCATTGACCAATATTCCCCACTGCTGCCTCCCGTAGGAGTTTGGACCGTGTCTCAGTTCCAATGTGGCCGATCACCCTCTCAGGTCGGCTACTGATCGTCGCCTTGGTAGGCCGTTACCCCACCAACCAGCTAATCAGACGCAGGCCCATCCCATACCGATAAATCTTTGACCGCACATCCATGCGAATATACGGTGTTATGAGGTATTAATCCCGGTTTCCCGAGGCTATCCCTCAGTATGGGGCAGGTTACCTACGCGTTACTCACCCGTCCGC
>DGEG01000072.1:601-4430 GCA_002385825.1 Firmicutes bacterium UBA3932
CCTGAGCCAGGATCAAACTCTTTGATACTTATATCTTAAGACCTCTCGGCCTTAAAACCTTGCTCAGTTGAGAACGTCTTTGCGTCTCCGTGTTACTAAAGAATTGTACGTTAACCCATCCAATTTGCATTGAATGTTTCTCTGTACAGATCTTGACTAATAATTTCTGCACTATGGAGTTTTCAAGGTTCCATGCCGCGCTGCGCGGCTTCGCCGGGCTTTCCCGGCTGCCACTTCCAAAAGGCTTGCCCATGTGGAGTGGCCTAATTATTATATCACTTTCGCTCGAACATGTCAATCGATTTTTATCTCTTGAACCGCTTTATTGCTTGGCTGAAACTACCTCAAGGCGCCCCAGCTCCGAGCGACAGCTTTATCAGAATAGCATTCTATTTCGAAACTGTCAACACCTTTTTTTAATTTTTTATAAGACAGAAAATTTAAAAATATACTTACCAATTTTTGTTTGACAATTGGCATTTTTTAGCTATTGTTTTGCATTTGTATATATATAATGTACGGGATGTATTAATACCCGGTTCCTTCTGAACAAAACATGATAACGTTCATTTAATGAAAAAGAAAAAAGTCATCAGCGAAATTATTGAACAAACCACCGGGGACGATCCTTTTGAGTTTCAAATTAGATCGAATATCAAAAGAATCGTCCCCGATTTATTTCCAGTCGATTATTATATATATATAAATGAAATCTCTTTAATCGCTTACCTTTTCACATTCGGGAGTTTCTATAGTTTCTTTCTTCTTATCCATAGCAAGAAATGCGCGCAGGTCGTGGATTTGGGGATCAATCAGCATCTCTTCCGGCGTCCCTTCCGCAACGATGACTCCCTGATTCATGAAGATAACCCGATCGGATACTTCCCTGGCAAATCCTATTTCATGGGTAACGACGATCATAGTCATATCCTCCCGAGCCAACTGCCGCATTACCTGAAGAACTTCGCCGGTCAATTGGGGATCCAAAGCTGATGTGGGCTCATCAAACAGCATGATTTCCGGCTCCATGGCCAATGCCCTGGCAATTGCCACCCTCTGCTTCTGGCCGCCGGACAACTGACAAGGATAGGCTTCTCTTTTGTCCATCAACCCCACCTTTGCAAGCAGATCATCCGCAATGCGTTCCACATCGCTTTTAGGCATTTTTTTTACGATTATAGGAGCTTCGATGAGGTTCTCGATGACCGACATGTGAGGAAAAAGGTTGAAGCTTTGAAATACCATGCCGATACGGGCATCTGTAATGACCTGACCTTCATCAGCTTCTTCCAACCCGTTCATACACCTCAGCAGGGTGCTTTTCCCGGACCCCGACGGGCCGATTATGGTAATGACTTCTCCTTTTTGCGCCGAGAAATTAATCCCTTTCAGCACTTCCAGCTTTCCGAAATTCTTATGCAAATTTTCTACTCTGATGATTTCCATTTTATATCCTCTCAGTTGCTGTAGTAAGAATATTTCTTCTCCAGCGCGCGAAATACCCGGATGATTATAAAGGTAAAGACCAGATAGATGAGGGCCGCAATTATATAGGCTTCCACGTTGAAGTCTCTGGCCACGGTAACCTTTGCATTCCTGAGTATTTCCGGCACCGACAGAGCAGCGCAGAGAGCCGTATCCTTGATCAGATTAATGGCTTCATTGCCCATGGGTGGGAGCACTACTTTGGTCGCCTGGGGCAGAATGATGCGCCGCATGGTCTGAGCATAAGTCATACCCAAGGCTTTTGCCGCTTCATACTGTCCGCTGTCTATGGACTGTATTCCTCCGCGGAATATCTCCGTAAAGTATGCAGCGTAGTTGATTACAAAGGTTACATAAGCCGCGCTCATGCGATCTAATTCAAGACCTAACGCCGGAAGTCCATAATATGCAAAAAACAGCTGCAGCAGCAACGGCGTCCCTCGGAACAGCCAGGTATAAGCCCCCAGAAACCAATTAAGCGGTTTAAAAGACGACAATTTCCCCAGGGCACATAGTATGCCCAGGGGAATGGAAAATACCAGGGTAATTACATACACCTTCAGCGTAACACCTGTACCTTGAAGGATAAACCCGAGAATGGAGATGGTATAATCTAATTCCATGGATTATCGTCCCATTTCTTTTAATTGTTCTTGTGTCAGTTTTGGAACGTCACGAATCACTATGTTGGTTCCGAACCATTCTTTTGATATAGCCTCTACGGTGCCGTCCTCATAAAGCTCGTCCAGGGCATTGTCTATGGCTTCCCGCAATGCTACCGCACCCTTCGGGCATCCAATGCCCATGTACTCCGTTCCGAGAGCTTCCTCCAATATGTAAAGGGTCCCGGGTTCCTGTGCGGCAATGTATTCGATGAGGATCTTGTCCACTGCAACGGCATCGATACGCTCACTTGTGGTGAGATCGAGCAGGGCATCCTGATAAGTGTCATATTCGCGAACATCACCGAGAGATTCAAAGAATTCAGCATCTCCTTTGACGGCGATATCAGCGGAGCTTTGCACCTGATAGCCCAGTATCTTTCCTTCCAGGTCAGCTTTGGACCTGATGGGGGAATCTGCGCGAACAGCAATCATGATCTCGTTGTTCAGATAGGGTTTCGTGTACTCCACTTCAAGATCTCTCGCAGCAGTAATGGTGAATCCGTTCCAGATAACGTCGATGCCGCCGCTGTTCAGTTCCATTTCCTTCGTGTCCCAATTGATGGCTTTCACTTCCAGTTCAACTCCCAGCTTTTCCGCCACCGCTCTCGCAAGATCGATATCAAAACCTACAATTTCTCCGCTCGAATCACGGAATCCCATGGGCGGAAATGCATCGTCACAGCCAAGGACAAGCACTCCCTTGTCCTGAATTTTCGCCAAGGACAGATCTTCTTCCACTTCTCCGGGCTCATCGGCCTGTCCGCCGCAACCCGCGGCAAATGCACTTAACAACAATACAAGCACCAGTAAAATGCCGATTTTCTTTTTCATTTTAACATCCTCCTGTTTATAAATGGATCACACGAAGAGTTCGCATAAAACTTCTCGCGAAAACCAGTATAATTGATTATACTTTATTGTACTATCATTGTAAAGCGATGATTTTTTTATTATTTCTCACCGCGCTGAAGCGCCCGTATTCAGCTGATTACAATAGTCTACAGGGTTTTACTCAACGCATTCACCTTTCTATTTTAACGATTAGAAAAATTAAATTATTCTGCCTTGACGTACTAATTATACAACTGTATAATTTATACAGCGTTGAATAATAACGCTAAATTATTAATCATTTCTTTATTTCTTTTACGGTTTTATCTTATTTAAGGAGGAACAAAATGGGTAGAAAAATTCCTTTGTGGCAGACCTTGCTAGTCATGATTATCATGTTGCTTCTGCTCTACTATGAAATCATGGTCAGCAACCACGGAGATCCACACATTGCGCTTGTTGCGGCTGCCGTAGTTGCCGCCATCGTGGCAATTGCAAACGGCTGGAAATGGAGTTACCTGGAAAAAGGTATCCTGGCTGCCATCAACCGCTCCATGCAGGCTCTTCTCATCCTGATGACAGTGGGTCTTCTGATCGGTTCCTGGGTAGCCGGCGGAGTAATCCCGTCAATGATTTATTACGGACTTATCATTATGAATCCCGCCGTCTTCCTGTTTGCCGGCTGCGTGCTCTGCAGTATCATATCTTTGGCTACCGGTACATCCTGGGGTACTGTGGGAACCATCGGCGTAGCTCTCATCGGCGTAGGTATGGGACTTGGCATCAATCCGGCCATGACTGCCGGCGCTGTCGTATCCGGCGCTTACTTCGGAGACAAAATGTCCCCC
>DGEG01000072.1:4670-4954 GCA_002385825.1 Firmicutes bacterium UBA3932
ATCATGGGCGGCATGCGGGAAGAATTCTGGATCTCTCCCGTGCTTTTGATCCCGCCTGTTGCAGTTATCTTGATGATCGCCTTTAAGACACCTGCTCTTCCCGGTCTCATCGGCGGTGTTGTACTTGGCATGATCTTTATGGCCGTTCAGGGAGTTCCCGTTGTAGATTGGGGCGTCATACTCAACTACGGTTATGAATCTTCCAGCGAGATCCCTGAGGTCTACGAGCTTCTGACAAGAGGCGGTCTGCAGAGCATGATGTGGACTATTTCACTTGTTATGGC
>DGEG01000163.1 GCA_002385825.1 Firmicutes bacterium UBA3932
CACGTTGAGTGCGTAGCAAAGATTATCAAAAAATCAAAAGGGACTGTCCCTTTTGATTTTTGTTTAGTTATTTCGCCGTTTCATAATCTCCAAAAAAGTTTTTACAATCTGCGGGTCGAATTGAATGCCCGCATTTTGTTTGATTATCTCTATGGCTTTTTCATAACTTAAGGCTTTTCTGTAAGGCCTGTCGTTTGTCATTGCGTCATATGCATCAACGACGGCAACGATTCTTGATATCAAGGGGATGTTTTCACCGCGCAACCCTTGAGGATATCCGCTGCCGTTCCACCACTCATGGTGAGACAGAATTCCTTCAGCAATGGCAGAAAGCTCCGGGGATGTGGTTGCGATGCGATAGCCGATCTCGGGATGTCGTTTTATCTCTACCCATTCCATTTCATTTAGTTTGCCTGGTTTTGTGAGAATCTCATCCCGGACGCCGACCTTGCCTATATCATGCAAAGATGCCAGCAACTCCAGCTTATCAAGCTCTGACTGAGGTAAATCAAGGGCCATGCCGACGGCTTTTGAGAGAGAAATAAGTCTCTGTGTATGTTCTTCCGTTTCATGGCTTTTTTCGAACAAGGTTGCCCTTATGGAAGCCACCAGGGCACTGTGTGCGCTGTCATGCTCAAGCAGCTTCCGCTGGTACATATATCCTTCAGCAATTTTTAAAACTTCTTTTATGTCTTCCTCTGGGAAGGCTTTTGTAGCGCATCCCAGGGATATGCTGTGCTGGTAAATAACACCGGTATTTGCAGCATCAAATTCTTCCATAGTGGTTCGGATTTTACGCATGACATTCATGGCGGCTACATGATCCGTGTTGGGCATGAGTATTGAAAACTCGTCTCCGCCGGTTCTGGCCAGAACATCTCCTTCCCGGCAGCAATCGCTAAGAATCTTTGCCGTCTGCAGGATTAGTTTGTCTCCGGCAGCGTGGCCGAAGGCGTCGTTTATAAACTTGACTCCATTGATATCCCCGATGATAATCGACAGAGGCAGCAGGTTTTCTTCATCCATGCGTTTGAGTTCTGCTTCGAAATATCTTCGATTATATACTCCGGTAAGATAATCCCGTTTGCTGATGTCAATAAGCTCTGCTTCGCGTTCTTTTAAGGCTTTTTCCGCCATAATGCGATCCGTTACATCAACTCCTAGATAACCAAACAGTCTTTCATCCGGTTGCTTTGTGGCAATGGGGAACAATCTGCTTTCAAAGTATCTCTTTTCTCCGTCAAACTCAAATACATCTGTATTTTCAATGATTTGGCCTGAGAGTATGGAATTATTGAATAATTGTAAGGCATTATTTAAGATGTTCGACAGACCCAGCTGATTCATGTTCTTTCCGAGCATCTCCCTGCGTGACAAACCTATTATTTTCTCTGCGGCCACGGATATCTCGACGATGTTTCCTTTATCGTCGAAGATAATAATCGGGCTGTTGCTGTTGTTGAGAAGTCCTCTCAGCCTGGCCAGAGCCCGGAATAATTCTTCTTCTGCTTTAATTCGCAATGTGTCGTCGGAAAAAGTGCAGGCAAACTGCATGGGTGCCGGTTGATATGCAGTAACTCGGAAATGTTTATCCGTTGCTGCATTATAGTTTTCAAACATTACCGGTTCCCCGGTTAGCGCTACTTTGCCGTAGGTTTCTATCCAATAAGGCTCTGTATCCGGCAGGATCTCGAGAACAGTCTTTCCGATAATGTCGGATGCCTTCAGGCCTACGATTCTTTCAAAAGCCGGATTGACGGTAAGGAAACGGTAGTCAACCGGTTTTCCGTCTTCGTCGCAGATAATCTCATGAAGGGCAAAGCCATCTACCATTAGATTGAAAAGAAGCTGATAGTCATGTTTTGCTTTCTTTTCGGCAGTAATATCCTGAAAAATCGTATATACTTGCGATACTGTACCGTCTGCTTCTACTATGGGAGTAGCATTCACGGAAAGCCAGACATGATCGTTGAGTTTTGGCTGAAACACACCCATCACTACGGGACCGTAAGGTTTGACTGTCCTAAGTACAATCATGGCCGGGTGTTCCGTACCCGGCATCTCCGTCCCGTCTTCATAGATGGTCTTCCAGTTGGGGTTCAACGATGTCTCCCGAAGCTGATCAAGGGACAATCCCAAAATTCTTTCCGCTTCGGGGTTTGCCGAAATGATCTTTCCGTCTGCAGACTGGCAGACAACACCTTGGGACATTGTCTCTAATAGTTGGCGAAGCTTTAATTCGCTTTGGCGTATCTCGTCTCTCATTTGCCAGAATGCCTGCTGTTTAGTCAGCAGGAGGTAAAGCAGAGCGGTTGCAACGGGATAAATAATTATCACCGGGAATGTTATTTCCCGGACTACGTTTATGCTTTGAGGATAGGGCATGAGAAACATGCAAGCTATCATTGCGATATGTACGACTAAGCCCATAATGTATACATGGAACCAACGCAGCTTGATTGTCTTTACATGAGCCCATTGCCGCCATGTCAACCCGATAACAGCGCTGGATAATATGACTACAACGCCCGGAAGGGCGCCCATACCGCCCAGAAAAAACCTGTAAACAATGGCAGCCGCCACTGTAATAGCTGTGGTAATGGGGCCGAATATCAATGCTGTCACGCTGATGAGAATAGATCTTGTGTCAAATACGATACCTGGAGAAAGGGAGAAAGTCATGGACATGATACCAATACATGCCAATGCGATCAATATCCCTGCCGCTATCTTTTTTTTGAGAGGGCGTGGGAAAAGGTGATAGGTTAACTCATATATTATGCACAAAATCATTAATAGGGCAGCATTATTTAATAATGCGCTGAATATGGATTGCTGCATCTAATGGACTCCTTATATTTTCCGATAGGTATACGGAAACAAACAAGACAAAACAAGAGCAGCGGCCGAATAACCTACAGATTTAGACCATATTATACAGTACAATACAGATTATGTCACGAAAAAAGAGTGTTATCAATTTGACAAATCATCAGGGACGGTTCTTTTTGCGTTTCTGTTATTCCGGAAGGGGAATGTGGTATAATCTTTTCAAATATTTCACCATGATACAGGCACAAATAACAACCTGTGTGAACCAGAATAACGTTGCAGACTATGGTATATTTCGGTGAACAGAAAGGCGGGAGAGAACGTGAGAAGATATGTGACCTTGCTGCGCGGCATTAATGTCGGAGGGAAAAACCAGGTGTCGATGAAAGAATTAAAGGAGCTGTTTGAAGAAAACGGTTTCCGGGATGTGGTCACATACATAAATAGCGGCAACATCCTCTTTTCCAGCGACCATTTGGACATCGAATTTCTGAAAAAGCACTGCGAGGCTTTGATTTCCGAGAAGTTCAACCTGGAAATATCCTTGATGATCCTGCCTGCCGAAGAATTAATCAAATCATTGAACAACGCGCCGGATTGGTGGGATGTGGATAAAGAATCGAAACACAACGCTATCTTCGTTATACCGCCGGCTACCGCGGATGAAATATGCAAGGAAGTAGGAGAGCCCAAACCCGAATATGAAAAGGTTGCCGGCTGCGGCCAGGTAATATTCTGGTCTGCCCCGTTAAAAACGTTTTCCAGAACCCGCTGGTCCAGGATCGTAGGGACCCCTGCTTATAACAAGGCTACTATCCGAAACGCAAATACGGCAAAACGTCTGGCTGAACTGTGCCGGAAATTATAGGTGATATCAAATTTAGGAACGGTTATTTATTATGATTTTGGAGGTCGTTCCTAATGTTTTATGTTATAATTCTGTTGAATATCAAAATTGACGTGATTTTTACACTATTTCCCATTGGAGTAATTAATGTGAATTATAAAAACTCAAACTAGGAGAGGGTGTAAATATTTATGATAACAAAATTCAAAAAAATTGATAGGCAAATTGTAAAATGAAGTTGAAC